>CAMNNM010000070.1 GCA_946545425.1 uncultured Blautia sp.
TTTCCATACGATGGTCGTACAGAATCTGTTCTTTGCGATTTCCGAAAAGAACAGGAGTCTGGTTCGGAAACTGGATCATATGTCAAGACGCACGACAAGAGAAAAGCTGCTTTCTTATCTCTCCGAAGAGGCGAAGAAACAGAACAGTCCTTACATCACGATCCCATTTAACAGGCAGCAGCTTGCGGACTATTTGTCTGTCGACCGAAGTGCAATGTCTAACGAACTATGTAAGATGCGAGATGAAGGACTTCTGGAGTTTGAGAAGAACCGGTTTATGCTGCGATAAAGAGAATTGGAGGGTGTCATGGCTTTTCAGACTGGCATCGTCGACCAGGGATATTTGCACCCGATGAATAATCGGGTGAAGTTTGAGCTAATTTGTGGCATAATGATGTAAAAAGGATAAGAGGTCTATGCTTCAGTATGAGGTGACGGATGAGTAAGCTTTATTTTGTCAGACATGGTGAAACCTACTGGAATGTCGAGAATAAGATCTGCGGCGCAACGGACATTGCGTTGACGGAGCGAGGTCATCAGCAGGCTGTCGAGACGGGAAAGATGCTTGTAGAGAGAAATATCCAGTTTGACGAAATCCTTTCGTCTCCCCTTGTCCGGGCTTCGGAAACTGCCAGACATATTTCTGAGATCACTGGTATTCCAATGCGGATCGAACCGCGTCTGATCGAACAGAATTTTGGCAGATTCGAATCAACGGCCAGGGACGGGGCAGAATTCCGGATTGCGAAAGAGCATTTCCTGGACAGCTACGGAACCGGGGAATCCATGATGCGGCTTGGACAAAGAATTTATAATCTGCTGGATGATATCCGCCAGGATCCTAAGACCTATCTTCTGGTTGCCCACAATGGAATAGCCCGTGTTGTTCAGTCATATTTCCATGATATGACGAATGAAGAATATGCTAAATTTGGCATTAAGAACTGCGAGGTGCTGGAGTACGAATGGTAGCATTTTCATGAGGTCAAAAATAAGGTATAATTCGTGTAAAGAACATTTCGGGCCTAAGAGAGGAGTAGTATATGAGAAAAATTATTCTTACTGTATGGATTATATCATTAGCCTGTATGTTATCGTTTCCCTGTTCAGCTACAGAAGAGAGGGAACAACTGTTTTGGTCAGGACGCTATAAATATAGTATCAATGATGATGGGACAGTGACAATTAGACATGGGCCAGATTCCAGTGAAACGCCATTGGTAATACCAGGAGAGTTAGATGGTCGACAGGTAACGAAGATTGGAGAAAATGCATTTTTAAATTACTATAAGTCTGTCGATAAGTTGACAAGTGTTGTAATCCCGTCATCAGTAACGACGATAGAAAACAATGCTTTTGCTTCATGCAGCAACTTGACCAGTATTGAAATCCCACCGTCAGTTATAGAAATCGGGTTTGGGGCTTTTTGTGGGTGCGTAAAATTGACGAATGTTACACTACCATCTTCCGTAAAAACACTGGGAAGATCATCATTTAGTTCATGTGAACAATTGACAAGTATTGAGATTCCGTCATCGGTAACATTAATCGAAGATGGTGCATTTAGCGCTTGTAAAAATTTAAGTAATATATCAGTTTCCCCAGATAGTAAGAACTTTGCGGTTATTGATGATGTATTATTTAATACAGAAGAAAAAACTTTACTGTTTTATCCATATAGATTGGACAAGGCGGAATTAGTTATACCAGAAGGAACTTTGAGAATTGGTTCATGTGTATTTACGGATTTCGATAAATTAGTTAATGTAAAAGTCCCGTCATCGGTAACGACAATAGGAGAGAGAGCTTTTAGTTTTTGCGATAATCTGACAAGTATTGAAATCCCGTCATCAGTAAAAGAAATCGGAGACTTTGCATTTGAATATTGCCAAAAGTTAACAAGTATTGAAATCCCGTCATCAATAACAACAATCGAAGCAGGAGCCTTTCTCTATTGTAATGGATTAACGAGCATGGAAATTCCGAATTCGGTTACGACGATCGAGGATGGGGCATTTGCATACTGTGAAGGTTTGACAAACATTAAAATCCCGTCATCGGTTACGACGATCGGAGAACATGCGTTTGGTTCTTGTCCTAATCTGACAAGTATCGAAATCCCATCCTCGGTAAAGACGATTGAAAAAGAGGCATTTATTGAATGCGAAAAACTGATTCTGACTGTCAACGCAGGTTCATATGCATTACAGTATGCCGAAGAGAATGGTATTCCATATATAATAAATGAGAATGCAACCTCTGATGCTTCAAATATAAATACAGGTGAGAACAATCAGGAATCTTTATGGGATATGTTAACGGGAATTGATGCAGCGGATACTGCACAGACCTCTGAAAGTCAGGGATCTGAGTGGAACCTGGCTGAGGACATACCGTAAAAAGTAGAATAATTATTTAAACCGTCTCTTCGGAGGCGGTTTTCTTTTTCTTAAACGAAGGAAGCGATGCGGAACGGAATGTTCGAAATGGAATAAAAAAAACACAGTCGACAATAAATCGACTGTATTAAAAGAAAAATCGGGGCAACAGGATTTGAACCTGCGACCTCGCGGCCCCCAGCCGCGCGCGCTACCAAGCTACGCCATACCCCGGAACGCAAAACATATTATACCAATACTGTGCGAATAAATCAAGCATGAATTTTATATTCTTTACAGTTACATTCATAGCCGTACGATGATGGTGAGCCGAAATTGTTGGTCCATGGTTCCTGGCTGACGACGAGCGGCTATGAGTGGCAATGAGTCAGCCACAATTGTATTTGCGTTTCAGACCACCGCGATTTTACTTGCTTTTTAACTCATTGTATATTAAACTGAATTCACACTACTGTAAATGAATGCCGCCGATAACGGAATACAACATATGTAATATTTTACTGTAAACGCACAATTTAATGCCGAAGAAGCGAATTGTGCATTTTCTTTTTTACGGCATTCATGAGTTTCAAGAGAGGAGGGACATGGAAGGAACATCGCAAGAAAATGTCTCTGAAGAATGATCCGGAAAGACAGGAAAGAGGAGGATGTGTTGATGAAAAAACGGATATCCATTTTGCTGGTCTTTGTCCTGACGGCAGCCTCGCTGAGCGGCTGCGGCAGCAAGACGGCCGACAAAACAGGAGGGGAAGAAACCGCCCAGACTACGGTCGCGGATGACAGCCCCTACAAGCTGATCATGGTTGAGGAACCCAAAGCATCCGGCGGCGGTGCCGTTACACAGACGGCCAATGCTTCCACAGCTTCAACAGATGACCCCTATAAAAACAACGATCCCTACAAGGGAGGCGGAGACACTAGCGACCCATATAAAAACAACGATCCATATAAAAACGCAGGTGGAGCAGCGGCCAACGACCCGTATAAAAATGCAGGCGGGGCAGCAAATGACCCATATAAGAATGCGGGCGGCGGTGCCGTGCAGGAGCAGCCTGAAGTACAGGAGCCGCAGGAACCGGAAGGCCCCTATGTTCCAGAGCCTTCAGAAGGCGCCAAATATACCGTGGCTGTCACGGACGACGGCTGGGTGAAGGTAGAAAACGAGGGCGGCGAGATACTGGGACTTTCCAGCACGTCAGGTGTGAAGATCATCGAAGAGGACGGATTAGCTTTCAAAGATCTGAACCAGAACGGACAGCTGGATATATATGAGGACTGGAGAAAAACCTCTGAAGAACGTGCGGCAGATCTGGTCGCGCAGATGCAGGGCGCAGAACGTGCCGTGATCCTTGCCCATGGCGGATGGGACGGAGATTTTGTCACGGAACCGCTCGCCGAGGATCATCCGACAGTCGCTTATCTAAGAAACGGCGGACGCGGGGGAGTGACCCGTGCCATTTCCAACGGCGGCGGCAATCATGCCAAATGGACCAACGCGATCCAGGAAGTTGCCGAAAGCTGCTACTATGGAATTCCGGCCATGATCTCCATCGATCCCTGCAATATTTCCGGAATGGTGGAAAGCCTTTCTCTTTCTTCTTCCATGAATCCGGAACTTGCGGCAAAGATCGGACAGGAGACGGCAAAACAGTATCGTGCTGCCGGCGTTACGGCGCTTCTGGGACCGCAGGTTGATATCGCTTCTCCGGTAATGAGCCGGGCAGGCGGAACCTATGGCGAGGATCCTCAGCTGACGCTGGACATCACGACAGCATATGTCAACGGTATGCAGTCTACCTATGACGAAAACGGCGAGGACCTTGGATGGGGAGACGAATCCGTCTACTGCTTCACCAAGCATTTCGGCGGCGCAGGCTCCACCGAGGGCGGACGTGACGATCATACCTACGCCGGGCGTTACGCCATTTTCCCGGGCAGCAATCTGGAAGCACATATGATCACCTATTTTGACGGTGTATTCAATCTTCCCGGAAAGACCGGATCCTCCGGAATCATGACCGAATATGCGATCAACGTAGATAAAGACGGCGAACCCTTTGGCGGTGAATATGCAGGTGCATACAATCCGTTCCTGTACCATCTGCTGGATGAAGCGGGATTCGACAGCCTGAAGATCACAGACTGGGGTGTGTTCGGCGGCCTGGGCCTGAAGACCGGCGGCCTTTGGGGAACCGAGGAACTGAGCGAGCCCGAAAGGATCAAGCTTGGCTTCGAGCGCGGCGTGAACCTGCTGGGCGGTTATGGAAACCTGGAAAATATCACAGAGGGCTACAACCTTCTTGCGGCGGATCTTGGACAGGAAACGGCAGACGCTATTCTGAGCAAGGCCGCGTACAATTACATCGAGCTGATGATGGACCTGAACATGTTCGACCAGCCTTACAACGATTCGGCCTATGCGGACAGCATCATCTTCAGCGAAAGCGCCAATGAATACGGCAAAGAGACACAGGAGCAGTCCGTAGTCATGATCAAAAATGACGGAACGGTCAAAGAAGGCTCCGACAAAGAAAAACCGAAGGTCTATGTACCCTACGTCTACAGCACGGGCTTTAG
The DNA here is from genome assembly GCA_946545425.1 of uncultured Blautia sp. Lineage (GTDB taxonomy): Bacteria > Bacillota > Clostridia > Lachnospirales > Lachnospiraceae > Blautia_A. Next base: position 4,977 of record CAMNNM010000070.1, read on the forward strand.
CGCAAACTGGATGTTCGGTATCAATCCGGGCACCCCGTCCTGGCAGCCCGGCATGGATCTGGATACGCTCGGACAGTACTTTGAAATCGTTACGGATACACTGGGTGATCCCACCGGCGAATCGGGCATGGACGGAAATCCCACTTATACAAAGGAGGATCTGACCAGAGCGTCCAAAGAAGACATTGCAGGCTGCGACTATATTCTGGTCGGCATGAATGCAGCCTACAGTGCATCCTACAGCTCCTATCTGACGGCTGCTTTCGGGCCGCCCACAGAACCGGAAGGCGAGGAGGTCTACTATCCTCCGTCACTTCAGTATGCGGAGTATACGGCTGATAAGGCGGCAGATCCGTCTCTTTCGGGCTGCCTGGTCGAAGGAAAAAAGGAGAACCGTTCCTACAAGGGTGTAACCGCACCGGCGGATGCGAATTATGGACATCTGGAAGCACTTCAGTACGCAAAAGAAAACGCAGGGGACGTTCCCGTGATCGCATCGGTAGCCATGGAACGTGGCATGGTATGGACCGAAGCGGAACCGCTGTGCAACGTGATCCTGGTAAGCTACAACGGACAGAAGACCGACGCTGTCGCAAAGATCATCCTTGGCCAGCTTGAGCCGCAGGGCCTTCTGGTATTCCAGCAGCCGGCGTCCATGGAAGCTGTGGAAGCGCAGCTTTCCGACGTTCCCAGAGATATGGAATGCTACAAGGATGCAGACGGAAATGTCTACGACTTTGCCTTTGGCATGAACTGGAGCGGTGTGATCAGCGATGAGCGTACCGAAAAGTACAGTGCCGAGCCGCTGACAAAGGTGACCAGTGTTGATTTTGGAGACATTTTCCAGGCGGCGGGCGATCCCGAACAGTATATTAAGATTCCGGGAGCTCCGTATATACCGGAACCTTCGGAAGACGCAAAATACTCCGTGACTGTCACTGACGACGGCTGGATCAAAATCGAAAATGAAGACGGCGAGACCCTGGGTCTTTCTTCCAGATCCGGAGTCGAGATCATTGAGGATGAGGGACTTGCCTTCAAGGACCTCAACCAGAACGGAAAGATTGACGTCTATGAAGACTGGAGAAAGGATCCGGAAGAGAGAGCAAAAGATCTGGTTGACCAGATGCAGGGAGCCGAACGTGCCATGATCCTTGCCCACGGCGGATGGGACGGTCCGTTCACGACAGAACCTCTGGCTGCCGATGATGCATCCCTAACTTATCTGCAGGCAGGCGGACGCGGAGGCGTGACCCGCGCCATCTCAAACGGAGGAGGTGCGCACGCGAAATGGACCAATTCCATTCAGGAAGGTGCGGAAAGCTGCTATTACGGCATTCCGGCCATGATCTCCATTGACCCGGCCAATATTTCCGGCCTGATCGAGACACTGTCACTTGCTTCGACCATGGATCCCGAGCTGGCAGCCGAGATCGGACGGGAGACTTCGAAGCAGTACCGTGCAACCGGCGTGACCGCTCTTCTGGGACCGCAGGTCGACATTGCCTCACCCATCATGAGCCGTGCAGGCGGCACCTACGGAGAAGATCCGCAGCTGACGCTTGATATCGCGACGGCCTATGTCAACGGCATGCAGTCCACCTACAGCGAGGACGGCGAAGACCTTGGCTGGGGAAGCGAATCGGTCTACTGCTTCACCAAGCATTTTGGCGGTGCAGGCTCTACCGAAGGGGGACGTGACGATCACACCTACGCCGGAAGGTATGCGGTATTCCCGGGAAGCAATCTCGAGGCCCATCTGATCACCTATTTCGACGGTGTGTTCAGACTTCCCGGAAAGACCGGAAGCTCCGGAATCATGACGCAGTACGCCATTGACGTGGATAAAGACGGCGAGCCCTTCGGCGGCGAATGGGCAGGCGCCTACAGCCCGTTCCTCTACGGACTTCTCGAAGAATACGGATACGACAGCCTGAAGATCACAGACTGGGGCGTATTCGGCGATCTTGGCGAAAAGATCGGCGGAATCTGGGGAACCGAAGGCATGTCACAGCCGGAACGTCTTTCACTGGGCTTCCAGCGCGGTGTCAACCTGCTGGGCGGTTACGGCGGATACGGCGGCATCATGAATGTTGCCGAAGGCTATAACGCGCTGGTAGAGGAATGCGGCCAGGACAAGGCTGATGAGATCGTTTCCGACGCGGCTTATAAATACATTGTCCTGATGATGAAGCTGAAAATGTTCGAGCAGCCGTACAACGATTCCGCCTATGCGGATTCCATCATCTTCAGCGATTCCGCGATGGAATATGGAAAAGAGACGCAGGATCAGTCTGTCGTCATGATCAAGAATGACGGAACCATCAAAAAAGACGGATCCGGAAAAGACAAGCCGAAAGTATATGTTCCCTACGTCTACAGTACCGGCTTTGCCGCAAACTGGATGATGGGCATCAATCCGGGAACACCCTCCTGGCAGCCCGGAATGAACCTGGATACCCTGTCCGTGTATTTTGATGTCGTGACGGATACCCTTGCAGAAGCTTCGGGTGAACCCGGCATGGATGGAAATCCGGTCTATACAAAGGATGACATCACCCGTGCATCGGAAGAAGACATAAAAGACTGTGACTATATCCTGGTCGGTATGAACGGGGCTTACAGCGCTTCCTACAGCAGCTATCTGCAGCCGGCCTTCGGACCGCCCACGGAAGTGGAAGGCGATGAGGTATACTATCCGGCATCTCTTCAGTACGCCGCTTACACGGCAGACACCGCCAGAGATCCGTCCATCTCCGGAAATCTTGTGGAAGGAGAGAAGGAAAACCGCTCGTACAAGGGCGTTACGGCACCGGACGACGCCAATTACGGTCATCTGGAAGCTTTGGAATATGCGGCTTCCATTGCAGGAGATATTCCTGTTATCGCATCCGTATGCATGGAAAGAGGCATGGTCTGGACAGAAACCGAACCTCTCTGTGATGTGATCCTTGTTTCCTACAATGCACAGAAGACCGACTCTGTTGCGAAAATCGTTCTGGGCCAGCTTGAACCACAGGGCCTTCTGGTATTCCAGCAGCCGGCTTCCATGGAAGCAGTGGAAAAGCAGCTCGACGATGTTCCCAGAGACATGGAATGCTACAAAGACGCAGCGGAAAACACCTATGACTTTGCCTTCGGCATGAACTGGAACGGTGTGATCGAAGACGAGAGGACAGAGAAGTATTCCAAAGAGCCGCTGACAAAGATCACCAGCTTTGACTTTGGAAGCAGATTCCTGTCAGCATCCGATGAGACGACAGAAGCAGAAACCGGGGAAAAAGAGAAGGGGGAATAACCGCTCTGAAAGCCTGATGCTCTGCTGTAAAATCTAACGGACAGGAGGAAAAAATATGGTTAATTTCCTGACAAAACTGCTTGCGCCCATCGTCACGCCGATGGGTGTCAGCGAGGCAGATCTTTCCATGTATATTACCCAGCTGCAGGGTTATGTGTGGGCGGTCCTGGCGCTTCTTGTGCTTATGATCGTGGTTATGATCGCAGCACATAAAGCTAAAAAAGGAAACCGCCACGTCATCCGCTGGATCGCAGGACTTGGCTTTATTGCCGGCCTGGTCGCAATCGTGAATGCCATCTGCTTCGGGCCGATGTACAATAATGTTTCCGGCTTCCTGAATGCTTCCAAGGTGAATCTTTCCGAGGAGACCGTGGCTCAGAGCAAGGATACCATCAGAAAAGTCGGCGAAGAAGGCATCGTCCTTCTGAAAAACGACGGGATCCTTCCTCTTGGGGAGGATTCCAAAAAACTGAATGTCTTCGGATGGGCATCCACCAACCCGCTGTTTGGCGGAACCGGATCAGGATCCTCCGATGCATCCACTGCGATCGGTATCCTGCAGTCTCTGAAGGATGCGGGATTTGAAACCAACGACGGACTCAGCGGCATGTACCGGGAATACCGGACCGACCGTCCGACGATCGCCATGGCCAGCCAGGACTGGACCCTGCCCGAACCGCCGGTAAGCTGCTACAATGACAATCTGATCAATGCCACCAAAGAGTTTTCCGACACGGCAGTGATCGTGATAGGACGTTCTGGCGGCGAGGGTGCCGACCTTCCTACTGATATGATGGCCGTGATCAACGGAACTTATAATCCGGCAGCAGCCGTATCTGCTGCTCCTGCCAACTACAATTACATGTCGGCAGTCTATTTCAACAACGGTGCCTATGATGATTTTGAAGCAGGGGAATCCTATCTGGAGCTTTCAAAGACAGAAGAAAACGTGGTTGAAAAGATCTGCTCGGAGTTTGACAAGGTCATCGTGATCATTAATGCCAACAATGCTATGGAACTTGGCTGGGTGGACGAGTACGAACAGATCCGTGCGGTTTTGTGGGCTCCCGGCTCCGGAAATACCGGATTCGCGGCTCTCGGCGAGATCCTCAGCGGAAAGCTGAATCCCTCCGGAAGAACTGCAGATACTTTCGTTAAGGATCTGATGAATACGCCTTATATCAACAACATCGGAAACATGGCCTACACCAACGTGGACGATCTGAAGCAGACCATTGCGGCTGCTGACGGCGCATATGAAGGAAACATTGCGTTTGCCAACTATGTGGAAGGTATTTATGTAGGCTACAAGTATTACGAGACAGCTTCTGACGAAGGCTTCATCAATTATGAAGACGAAGTGCAGTATCCGTTCGGATATGGACTCAGTTATACCACCTTTGAACAGAAAATCGACAGCCTGACGGATGACGGTGATACCGTGACGCTTCAGGTGACCGTGACCAACACCGGCGAAACAGCAGGAAAGGATGTCATTGAAGTCTACTTCACACCGCCTTATACCGACGGCGGAATTGAAAAGGCTTCGGTCAACCTGATCGACTTTGCCAAGACAAGTTCTCTGGAACCCGGCAAGAGCGAGACCTTCTCCTTTACGATCAGAAAGGAAGACCTGGCAGCCTACGATTCCGAGGGCATCAAGGTTCAGGGCGGCGGTTATATTCTGGAGGCAGGTGAATACGGCTTCTCCATCCGTTCTGATTCGCATACGGTTCTGGCAGAAGCTTCCTTCACGGTGGATGCGGATATCGACTACAGCCAGGACGGACGTTCCACCGACCAGATTCCGGCAGTCAATCAGTTTGAAGAGTATGCAAGAGGAACCTTTGAGGTACTTTCCCGTGCGGGCGGCTTTGCAAATTACGACGCTACCTGCGGCCGCAAGCTCTCCGACGCAGACTTTGTAATGGATGACGAGACCCGCGCGAAGATTGAGGAATATGCCGTCGGCTCTTATGACGGGACAAAGTACAACGATGACGCAGACGAGATGCCGGTTACCGGCGCGAAGAATGGTCTGAAACTTAAGGACCTGACAGGTAAGGATTATGATGATCCTGACTGGGACAAGCTGCTGGATCAGCTCACCTTTGACGATATGGCGGCTCTGATCAACGTAGGCGGCTGGCAGACAGTACCCATCGATTCTGTTGGAAAAGTGGGTACCTCCGACTGCGACGGACCCGCCGGACTCAGCAACTTCATCACCGGTGCCTACGGAACGGCATATCCGTCCGAAGTACTTATGGCACAGACCTGGAACAAGGAAATGGCATACGAGATCGGTACCTCCATGGGACAGGAATACGCGGACGCCAACAATTACGGATGGTACGGACCGGCTATGAACACCCACAGAAGCGCTTTTGCCGGAAGAAACTTTGAGTATTATTCCGAGGATGGTGTTCTTGCGGGAATGATGGCTGCTGCAGAGATCAACGGCGCCGGCACCAAAGGCGTGTATCCGTATATCAAGCATTATGCGGTTAATGACCAGGAGACCAACCGCTGCTCCTTCCTGTTGACATATTCCACAGAACAGGCTCTCCGTGAGATCTATCTGAAGCCGTTTGAGCTTGCTGTAAAGGGATATGAAGGAACCTCTCTGGCAGCCATGTCTGCATTCAACTGGATCGGCACGGAGCCGGCCTGCGCAAATGATGAACTGCTCAATACGGTTCTTCGTGATGAGTGGGGCTTCCGCGGCATGGTTGAGACGGACTATAACGGATCCTATGGCTATCAGATCACCGATCATTGCATCCGGAACGGAAACGACCTGATGCTTGGATTCAACAGTGCCGCATCCAATGTTCTTTCCGACAAAAGCGCGACAGCCGTCAAGGCAATGCGCCAGGCCTGCAAGAACATTCTGTATACGATTGGAAACAGCGGTTACTATACGATCAACGAGCAGACCGGCGGCGGCCTGACCAACATGCAGAAGCTCTTCCTGAAGGTGGATCTTGCTGCGGCAGCCGTTGTGCTGATCCCGCTGCTGATCGTGCTGATCCTCTGGGCAAGAAAGAAGAAAAAAGCAAACGCGCAGTAAAATTTCACAGTAAACTCTGAACCGGGCCGACGGAAAAGCAAAAAGCTGATCCGTCGGCCTGTTTTTGTTTTAAAGCATTAAATTATAACGATTTTTCTTGCAGTTGCG
>CAMNNM010000071.1 GCA_946545425.1 uncultured Blautia sp.
AGACAGAACTATACTGTACGCGTGCAGTTCACCGATGCCGTGCTGCAGTCAAGGATAAAGGAGGAAGTACGTTGTTAGAGATTATGACAAACGAAGCCGAGTCCTCAGCAAAGATCATAGTGATCGGAGTGGGCGGAGCCGGCAATAATGCGGTAAACCGGATGGTGGAAGAAGCGATCGGCGGAGTTGAATTCATTGGGGTGAATACCGATAAGCAGGCGCTTACCCTTTGCAAGGCTCCAACGGTACTTCAGATCGGCGAGAAGATCACCAAGGGTCTCGGCTGCGGAGCCGTTCCGGAGGTCGGACAGAAGGCCGCAGAAGAAAGCATAGAAGAAGTCAAGCAGCTGATCGAAGGCGCCGATATGGTCTTCGTTACCTGCGGAATGGGCGGCGGTACCGGTACCGGCGCTGCACCTGTCATTGCCGCGGCAGCCAAGGAAATGGGAATCCTTACCGTAGGCGTTGTCACCAAACCGTTCCGTTTCGAAGCAAAGCAGAGAATGAACAATGCTCTGAACGGCATCGAAAACCTGAAAAAGTCCGTAGATACCCTGATCGTGATCCCCAACGACAAGCTTCTTGAGGTCGTTGACCGCAGGACTACCATGCCCGAAGCATTGAAAAAGGCTGACGAAGTCCTTCAGCAGGCAGTACAGGGCATTACCGACCTGATCAACCTGCCGGCTCTTATCAATCTGGACTTTGCGGACGTACAGACCGTCATGACCGACAAGGGCATCGCTCATATCGGAATCGGCGAGGCAAGGGGCGACGAGAAGGCTCTCGAGGCAGTACAGCAGGCGGTTTCTTCTCCGCTTTTGGAGACCACGATCAAAGGCGCTTCCCATGTCATCATCAATATCTCCGGCGATATCTCTCTTATGGATGCCAACGATGCGGCCAGCTATGTACAGGAGCTTACCGGAGAAGAAGCCAACATCATCTTTGGTGCCATGTATGATGATTCTGTTGCAGATTATGCAAGGATCACCGTCATTGCCACCGGCCTTGTCGAAGAAGACAAGCCGCAGGCTTACAGGAATAACAGAACCACAGGTACATTCAGCCGCCGTCCGGCTGCCTATACCTCTACGTACAGCCGTACCCCGGCACCCGAAATGCGTGCTCCGGAGCCGGCAGCGCCTTCTTACACAGGCGGCTATCAGACACAGCGCACTCCGGTGCCGTCCTTTACAATGCCGCAGATGAACAACACTCCGTTCACCCAGAAGACGCCCACCAGTACCGTGGAGAAAAAGGACATTCAGATTCCGGAGTTCCTGAAGAACAGATAATTCATGCTTGACATCCGAAGGAGCATGTGTTAGTATTCATTGGTACGTAAAAAAGAAAGCAGAGTTCCGCTCTCACCTCAGCACAAATGTGTGACTCGGGTTCATATAGGCACGGTTTTTATTTTGATTGTGTGAAAATATGAAGAGACGCGGAGATTCCGCGTCTCTTTTTAACGTGTAATGGTCTGATAACAGACGCAGGTAATGTGTCTGCAGGCCCGGGGGTGTTTCTTTTTATAATGTATGGAGGTATACAACAATTAGCGGTTTAATGATTAATGAACAGATCAGAGACAGAGAAGTACGTCTGATCGGTCCTGACGGAACACAGCTGGGAATCGTTTCTTCAAGAGAGGCTCTTGCAAAAGCGCAGGAGGCCGGGCTTGACCTTGTAAAGATCGCGGCACAGGCAAAGCCGCCCGTATGCAAGATCATCGATTACGGCAAGTATCGCTATGAGCTTGCACGCAAAGAAAAAGAAGCCAAAAAGAAACAGCGGGTCATCGATATCAAGGAAGTACGTCTTTCACCGAATATCGATACCAACGATCTGAACACGAAAGCCGCCGCTGCCCGTAAATTCCTGACAAAGGGAGACCGGGTAAAGGTAACTCTGCGCTTTCGCGGAAGAGAAATGGCCCATATGGCTGCAGGACGTAAAGTCCTGGATGATTTCGCAGCCGCCCTTCAGGATATTGCGGTGGTCGACAAGGCACCCAAGCTTGAAGGCAGAAGTCTTACCATGTTCATGACAGAAAAACGGTAACGCAGATAAGAAGGAGGAGACGAATCATGCCGAAGATCAAAACTTGCAGGGCAGCTGCAAAGCGTTTCAAAAAGACAGGTACAGGAAAATTAGTTCGCAATAAAGCATACAAGAGCCATATTCTTACCAAGAAGTCTCAGAAGAGAAAGAGAAATCTGAGAAAGTCTGCTGTTGTTGACTCTACGAACGTAAAGAGCATGAAGAAGGCACTGCCTTATCTTTGATGACTGAAGAAGAGACCGAACAGGAGGAATATAGAAAATGGCAAGAATCAAAGGCGGATTAAACGCAAAGAAAAAACACAACCGTGTCCTGAAGCTCGCTAAGGGCTACAGAGGAGCACGTTCCAAAGAATACAGAATCGCAAAGCAGTCAGTCATGAGAGCACTTACCAGTGCTTATGCAGGACGCAAGCAGAAGAAACGCCAGTTCAGACAGCTCTGGATCGCCCGTATCAACGCGGCAGCCAGAATGAACGGCCTTTCCTACAGCGTTATGATGCACGGCCTGAAGCTTGCAAACATCGACATCAACAGAAAGATGCTTGCTGACCTTGCAGTCAACGACGCCGAGGGATTCAAGGATCTTGCTGAGATCGCAAAGAACGCAGTTGCCTGAAAACAGGCATAAAATACAGAAGGCGCGCCCGGCGGGGCGCGCCTTCTGTATATACAGTTCTTACAATTCTGACTTGAAAACAGAACAACAGGATGGTATAATCGTAACATTAAAGCACTAAAGGATGAAAGTCCTGAGAAACTGGCATCCTGCAGGCAGCCGTGCGCCTGTATAAAAGACGGCGCCGGTGCAGATTTAAGAGGAGGAATGAATTATGAGCAACTGGAAAAAAGTAGTTGGACTTACCATGGCTGCAGCGGTTATGGCTTCCATGATCGCTCCGGTATCCGTATTTGCTGACGAAGCATTCAAGATCGGCGGCATCGGACCTCTTACCGGCGGAGCAGCTGCATACGGCATCGCTGTTCAGAACGGTGCTCAGATCGCAGTTGACGAGATCAACGCAAACGGCGGAATTAACGGCTATCAGATCGAGTTCCAGATGGAAGACGACGAGCACGACGCCGAAAAGTCCGTAAATGCATATAACACTCTGAAGGACTGGGGCATGCAGATTCTTGACGGTACCGTTACATCCGCTCCCTGCATCGCTGTAAAAGCAGAGACGATGAACGACAACATGTTCTACATCACCCCGTCAGGCTCCGCAGTGGACTGCATCGACGGCGCTGACAACGGTTTCCGTCTTTGCTTCTCCGATCCCGCACAGGGTGCCAAGTCTGCCGAGTATATCGGTGAAAACGGCCTTGCCACCAAGATCGCCATCATCTACGACAGCTCCGATCCGTATTCATCCGGAATCAAGGACAGCTTTGTCAGCGTAGCCGGCGATTATTCTCTCGAAGTTGTCTCCGAAGAAGCATTTACCGCCGATTCCAAGACAGACTTCTCCGTACAGCTTCAGAAGGCAAAGGATGCCGAAGCCGAGCTGGTGTTCCTTCCCATCTATTACACCGAGGCTTCCCTGATCCTTCAGCAGGCTTCCGATATGGATTTCGCTCCCACCTTCTTCGGATGCGACGGTCTTGACGGAATCCTTGGCGTAGAGAATTTCGATACCTCCCTTGCAGAGGGCGTCATGCTTCTGACTCCGTTCGCGGCGGATGCAGACGATGACCTTACCAAGAGCTTTGTGGCAGCATATCAGGATGCATATGGCGAAATCCCGATCCAGTTCGCGGCAGATTCTTATGATGTTATCTACGCCATGAAGGCAGCCATCGAGCAGGCAAACGTAACGCCGGATATGGATCCGTCCGATATCTGCGAGGCTCTGAAGGGCGCCATGACAGAGATCACGGTCGAAGGCCTTACCGGAACCATTACCTGGGACGAGAACGGTGAGCCCGACAAGGAGCCGAAGGCAGTCGTCATCGAGGGCGGCGCATATAAGGCTATGTAATATCATTCAGCGGCTGCACGGCAGCAATGGCTGAATCACAGCGGTATTTCCTGAAACCAGGAAATTGAACGGGCATCAGGGGACGGTCGCCGGAAAGCAGGGACTGTCCCCTTTGTTGTCATATTACGTGAAAACATAAAAGGCATCATGCCGGACGGCAATGATGTACGACATTTTACAGGGGTGCATTATGAGTTTTATTATCTATCTGACCAACGGCATCAGCCTGGGCAGTGTATACGCGATCATAGCACTGGGCTACACCATGGTGTACGGTATTGCGAAAATGCTGAATTTTGCTCACGGTGATGTCATTATGATCGGCGCATACATCGCTCTGATGGCCATGACGAAGGGTGGAGTTCCTGGAATCCCGGCGGTCCTGCTGGCTATGGCGGGATGTACGGTTCTCGGAATTCTGATCGAGAAGATCGCATACAAACCACTCAGAAAGGCAGGCTCGCCCCTGGCGGTTCTGATCACCGCCATAGGCGTAAGTTATCTGCTGCAGAATATTGCACTTCTGGTATTCGGTCCGGATCCCAAGACGTTTGTGAGCGTCATTTCGGTTCCGAACCTGCAGATGGCCGGAGGAAAGCTCACCATAAGCGGAAACACCATCATTACGATCGTGATCTCCATCATTATCATGCTTTCCCTCAACTGGTTCGTGCAGAAAACGAAACCTGGTCACGCGATGCTTGCGGTCTCCGAGGATAAAGACGCAGCCCAGCTTATGGGCGTCAATGTAAACGGAACCATTTCCATGACCTTTGCGATCGGCTCGGCCCTCGCTGCAGTCGCGGGCGTTCTTCTGTGCACGGCGTATCCTTCTCTGACTCCGTACACAGGATCGATGCCTGGAATCAAGGCCTTTGTTGCAGCAGTGTTCGGCGGCATCGGCTCGATTCCCGGAGCCATGATCGGCGGTATCCTGCTTGGCATCATTCAGATCCTGGCGACCGCGTATATCTCTTCGCAGGTTGCGGATGCCATCGTATTCGGAGTACTGATCGTGATCCTTCTGGTAAGACCGGCAGGTCTTTTCGGAAAGAACATTCAGGAGAAAGTGTAAGGTGGTGAGACAGATGAATGCGGCAGAACTGATCAAAAAGAGAAAAAGCAGGGATCTCAGAAGCAGCCTGATCACGTACGGGATCGTTGTTGTGTTTTATATCGTCGTTCAGACAATGGTGAACACCGGACATATCTCCAGCCTGATGAAGGGTCTTCTGGTGCCGATCTGCGTTTATGTGATCGCAGCGGTCTCACTGAACCTTGTCGTCGGAATTTCGGGTGAGCTGAGTCTGGGACATGCAGGCTTTATGTGCCTTGGCGCCTATGCCAGCACCTTTTTTACCAATGTGGTGGGAGACGGTCTTCCCGAGCTCCCGAGGTTTATTCTTGCCATCCTGATCGGCGCCTGCGTGGCAGGCTTTTTCGGAATCCTGATCGGAATTCCCGTTCTGAGACTGAAGGGCGACTATCTTGCCATCGTAACGCTGGCTTTCGGCGAGATCATCAAGAATCTTATGAACGTCATTTATGCGGGCGTTGATGACGGCGGCCTGCATTTCGCGACGACCGACAGCGGCTTAAAGCTCGGCGAAGGCGGAAAAAAGATCATAAAAGGGGCGCTGGGAATTTCCGGTACGCCAAAGAACTCCACCTTTACCATCGGGATCGTGCTGATCCTGATCACGCTGTTTATTGTACTGAACCTGATCAATTCGCGCAGCGGCCGGGCCATCATGTCCACCCGCGACAACCGGATCGCAGCAGAATCCATCGGTATTCCGGTCACCAGGTTCAAGCTTATGGCATTTTCCATCTCGGCCGCGCTGGCCGGTGTGGCAGGCGTACTCTATGCCCATAATCTTGCAACCCTGACCGTAAAGAAATTCGACTACAATACGTCCATTCTGATCCTTGTGTTCGTGGTCCTTGGCGGAATCGGAAACATCCGCGGTTCCATGATCGCTGCTGTGATCCTGACAGCGCTTCCGGAGATGCTCCGCGGACTGTCGAATTACAGAATGCTGATCTACGCCATCGTGCTGATCGTGCTGATGCTCTTCAACTGGGCGCCGGCGGCAAGAGCCTTCCGGAGCAGGATCCTCGAAAAGCTTCCCTTCGGCAGAAGGAACGCGGAAAAGGAGGAATCATAATGGCAATGCTGGATATTAACGGACTTTCCATCTCCTTCGGCGGACTTCATGCTGTGGACGACTTCAACGTTACCATTGAAGAGGGACAGCTTTACGGCCTTATCGGACCAAACGGCGCCGGAAAGACTACGGTATTCAATCTTCTGACTGGCGTCTACAAGCCGACAGAGGGAGTGATCCGTCTGAACGGACAGGACATTACAGGAAAAAGCACCGTGGAGATCAACCGGGCCGGGGTCGCAAGAACATTCCAGAACATCCGGCTTTTCAAGGAAATGCCGGTGCTTGACAACGTCAAGGTCGGCTTCCATAATCAGCACCAGTATTCGACGCTGACGGGTATCCTGCGGCTTCCGAAATACTGGAAGGTCGAAGCCGAGATGAACGAAAAGGCCATCGAGATCCTGAAGGTCTTTGACCTCGACAAAGAAGCCAACACGCTGGCCGGAAACCTTCCCTATGGAAAACAGAGAAAGCTCGAGATCGCCAGAGCGCTTGCAACGGATCCGAAGCTCCTTCTGCTGGACGAGCCGGCGGCGGGCATGAACCCCAACGAGACCGAAGAGCTGATGCAGACCATTCGGTTTGTGCGGGATCATTACAAAATGACCATCCTTCTGATCGAGCATGACATGAAGCTTGTTTCGGGTATCTGTGAGGAGCTGACGGTCCTGAATTTCGGCCGCGTCCTTGCACAGGGTCCTACGGCCGAGGTACTGAAGGATCCTGCGGTCATCACCGCATATCTTGGAGAATAGGAGGAAGTCTTTATGGCAATGTTGGAAGTACAGGATCTCCATGTATACTATGGAGTCATACAGGCCCTGAAAGGCATCTCCTTCAAGGTGGAACAGGGCGAGGTCATCGCACTGATCGGTGCAAACGGCGCGGGAAAGACCACGACGCTTCATACGATCACCGGCCTTCTTTCCCCGAAACAGGGTTCTGTAATTTTTGAGGGTAAAAACATCACAAAGGTGCCTGCCCACAAGATCGTGGAGCTGGGAATCGCCCATGTGCCGGAAGGAAGACGTGTCTTTTCACAGCTGAGCGTGTACGACAATCTGAAAATGGGTGCTTTTACCAGAAAAGACAAGGCCGAGATCGAGGAAAGCCTTGAGACGGTGTACCGGCGTTTTCCAAGACTTAAGGAGCGTATGAACCAGAGAGCGGGCACACTGTCCGGCGGCGAACAGCAGATGCTGGCCATGGGCCGTGCGCTGATGAGCAAGCCCAAGCTGATCGTCATGGACGAGCCGTCCATGGGACTTTCGCCCATCTTTGTCAATGAGATTTTTGACATTATTCAGGTTGTAAGCGACAGCGGTACGACCGTTCTTCTGGTGGAGCAGAATGCAAAAAAGGCCCTGACCATCGCGGACCGGGCCTACGTTCTGGAGACCGGAAAGATCACCATGGAAGGCAGGGCGGAAGACCTGCTTCACAATGAGGCTGTTCAGAAGGCATATCTTGGCGAATAAAGGGAGATCATATCATGGATGCGTTTGTGATTACTATTGCAAGGCAATATGGAAGCGGCGGCAGATCCATCGGTGAGAGTCTTGCCGCAAAGCTCGGTATTTCATATTACGACAAAAACATTATCAGAATGGCCTCGGACGAGAGCGGCATTCTGGAGGAGCTTTTCGGAAGCGTCGACGAATACGCCGACACGAAAGCGCCTCTGTTTGAGAAAAAGAGCCTGTACACGGGTGAACTGCTTCCGCCGGAGAGCAAGCACTATACCTCGGGTGTGAACCTTTTCAGCTATCAGGCAAAGGTCATCAAGGAGCTTGCCCAGAGGGAGTCCTGTGTGATCATCGGGCGATGCGCCAACCTGATCCTGGATCCGGAACATTTTCCGAATGTCCTGAGGGTTTATGTTCATGCGCCGTGGGATGCCCGGATGGAGAGCGCCTGCCGGAAAAAAGGCGGATCACGCAAGGATGTCGCCCGTTTTATGAGAAGAGACGACAAACGAAAGGAAGAGCTCTGCCGCAGGTACACCGGAAAAGACTGGAACGACCCGGCCTACTACGATCTTTATCTGGACACAAGTGAAATGGGGCGGGATCAGGTACAGGATGTCATTGAGAAGGCATATCTGGAAATGAAAATGAAAGCGGCGAACCGGTAAGATGGATCTGTTTGATTACGCACGAAGCAGAACAATGGAAAAGGAGTCTCCCCTTGCCTCCCGGATGCGTCCCGAGACGCTGGAAGAGGTGGTGGGACAGAAGCATATCGTCGGAAAGGACAAGCTGCTTTACAGGGCAGTGAAGGCGGACAAGCTGACCAGCGTTATTTTTTACGGCCCTCCGGGAACGGGGAAGACGACGCTCGCCAGAGTCATCGCCAACACGACCAGCGCGGATTTCCGCCAGATCAACGCCACATCCGCGGGCAAAAAGGATATGGAAGAAGCGGTGGCTGCCGCGAAAACAAATCTGGGAGCCTACGGCCGCAAAACGATCCTTTTTATCGACGAGATCCACAGATTCAACAAGGGACAGCAGGACTATCTTCTTCCCTATGTGGAGGACGGCACCGTCATTCTGATCGGCGCGACCACGGAGAATCCGTTTTTTGAAGTCAACGGGGCTCTGATCTCGCGGTCCATCATCCTGGAGCTGCAGCCTCTCAGCCGGGAGGATGTGGAAACGCTGATCGACAGGGCGCTGACAGACAGGGTAAAAGGCCTCGGAACCTACAATGCCGTGATCGATGCGCAGGCGCGTTCGTTTATTGCAGACGTGGCGGGCGGAGATGCCCGGAATGCGCTGAATGCCGTAGAGCTTGCCGTTCTGACCACGCCGAAAAGCCCGGACGGAAAGATACACATCACACTGGATGTGGCGTCGGAATGTATTCAGAAACGGGTTGTCCGGTATGACAAGCAGGGAGACAATCATTACGACGTGATCTCGGCCTTTATCAAGAGCATGCGGGGATCCGACCCCGATGCGGCGGTCTATTATCTTGCCAAGATGCTTTATGCCGGTGAGGACGTGCGGTTTATCGCAAGGAGGATCATGATCTTGGCGTCCGAGGATATCGGAAACGCCGACCCCATGGCGATGGTCGTGGCGTCTGCGGCGGCCGCCGAGGTCGAACGGGTGGGCATGCCCGAATCCCAGATCATTCTGGCGCAGGCTGTCACCTATATGGCCTGTGCGCCGAAAAGCAACGCGGCGGTAAATGCAATCTTTGCTGCAATGGAATCGGTCCGCCAGGTGAAAACGACCGTACCGCCGCATCTTCAGGACGCCCATTACGGCGGACACGAAAAGCTGGGACACGGCATCGGGTACAAATATGCCCATGATTATCCGGGACATTATGTCGAGCAGCAGTATCTGCCCTCCGAAATACTGGGGGAAACCTTTTACAGACCGGGAGATCTGGGATACGAAAGGCAGATACAGGATTATCTGAAAAAAATTCACGCCTCCCAAAAGGAGACGTGAGATCCGTTTTTCTTACATCAGGTTTTCTACAAGATCGGAATATAAAGCAGTTGCTTTTTGCGGCCAGTTCATGCATATGGATCTGGCCGCTTCTTCTGTCGGAACGAAAAAGGTCAGATCAGCCAGAACTTCCTTGCGCTCCAGAATCTGACACCGGACATGAAATCCGCCTTTTTTTCCGGGATAATAATCGGCGGGAAAAAGACGTCCTTCTTCCAGCAGGTGCCCAAGCTCCTTCAGATGCTCCAGAATCTGGCGCTTCAGATTGTCCGGAACGTCTTTCTCGAAGAAGGACAGGGAAAGGCGTCCCTCTTCCGTAATGCTGTAGCAGGAGGTCGTTGCCGCCTTGCGCATATGGATCAGTCCGGCCTCTGCCAGTTCGGAAATCGACTGCTGCAGGTTGAAATAGTTGATGGTGGTATGGTCCAGGATGAACTCGGAAAGCTGCGAGTTGGTGAGCTCTGATCCGGACCGGTCCAGCATATACAGCACGATGAGTTTATATACAGATAATGTGGATTCCAAAAAATCACCTCATGACTGGTCTTCCGGCGATGCATCCGTCTGATCCGGCGCTTCGATCATATCCGTATCTCCTGCACCTGCAGCACCATCGGTGCCATCCGTCTCTTCGGACGGTTGTTCCTCCGCGTCTTCTTCCTTGGGAATATACTTGTCAAAGATCTTCACAAACAGGGCGGATTTGGCGTAAATGCCGAGTGTGGGCCCGATACAGAGATAAATGAAGATGAGCAGAAACTGGGTGCGCGCGTTCGGGATCAGCAGAATAAACAGCGGAATCAGAGTGACGACAAACATAACGGCCGTATACGGCAGATGCGCGATGGCCATTAAGAGCGCATTCTGAAACGTGTTCCGGATGCTGTTGAAAAATTTTGCCTGAAGCGGATACACGTAAATGTAGATATTGATGAGAATGACCGCAATGATCAGGAAGATCACAAAAAGCACGTTGCTTGGGTTTTCCATGTGGCGGACGATATAAATGTCCCATGCAAGAATAATGGCGGCGACGGCGATGATCAGCTGGATTACGGCGCCCTGCTTCAGGTTCTGCTTAAAGGAATGGAAAAAATCCTTGTGAAGATAGGATTCCTCTTTGCGGATCAGCTTCATGGAAACATAGTAGAGGGCTGAGATCGCGGGTCCGATGAGGACGGTAGACAGGCAGATCAGAGCCATACAAAGAAGAAACGGCAGTTTCAGCGCCGTCGTAACGTAGAAGACGGCGAATGCAGGGACACAGGACAACAGAAACAGCATATTCAGAAGAAAGAGATCCGCAATCCTGCCCATGAATGAGAAAAACGGATTGTCCATATCAAAAAAACGACCCATAAATTACCTCCAGAAAAACTACTGACAGATCTGCCGCGGTGTCTTATGCCCGCCGAAAAACAATACGGACAGACCGCAGCGCTCATTATTACAGTATACAGAAATGTACCGAAAAGTTCAAGCCCGGAACGGCGCCGCGCAAGTCTCGCAGGC
>CAMNNM010000072.1 GCA_946545425.1 uncultured Blautia sp.
GGAAACGGCCGGAACCCTGCGGGTTCCTCGCCGGGAGCGCAAGTAATGACAAGCGGAGTATGTCCGATGGTCGTCTGCAGATAGCGGACGGCCTTTTCTTTTTCTTCCGGCGTCATGCCGGCAAAGGGTTCGTCCATGAAACGCACGTCCGAGGGGACAATGCAGGCCCGGACGATGGAAACCATACGGCCCTCGGCCGGAGAAAGCTGTCCGGCGGGAACATCTGCCCTGCCGGGAGCAAGAAGCTTGTAAAGCTCCTCCCGGGCGACCTTTTCGGAAAGCTTCTCATTGACCATGGCCACGTTTACGGCAGCCGAAAAATCAGGGCACAGGCGGTCCTCCTGAAAGACCGTGCCTGCATTGATCCAGGCATATTTGTAATCGCCAAGCAGGTTCACCTGGCCGCTGTCCGGCGTTTCGAGACCAGCCAGAATGCGGATCAAGGTGGTCTTTCCGCAGCCGTGATCCCCGGTCACGGCGATCAGGGAATCCGAAGAAATATTCATGCAGACCTTGTCAAGGACTGTTTTTCCATTATAGCTTTTGCAGACATCCAGAACTTCGATCGTCATCCGGCCGCACCTCCCTTCATCATTATCTGCAGAACGCCAATCACCGCGCAGACCACCGCATCGGTGCATAACGTACCGGCCAGCACATTTTTGCAGGCGGGCAGATCGATGTACCGGATACGGGACAGTACGGGAATCCGGAAAACGAAAGCAAGCTCAAGAAGCTTCGGATCTCTTTTTTCAAGTCCCAGGGCTGTGCCGGCAAGGCTGATGCAGAACGCTGTCGGAAAGACCGTCAGAAACAGCCGTGCCGTGTCCGAAAGCGCTCCGCCTAAGACAAAAACAGCGGCCAGAAGCAGGATCCCCAAAAAAGCCGGAAGGATCCTTTTTACAAAAGGCGCCGGTTTTCCGGCATGTACGGGCTTTCCCATAAAGAAAGCCAGAGCGCAGCCGCCTGCGGTTCCGCAGAGAAAGGCTGCAATGATCAGAAGAATGCGGTTCATACGGTTTTCCCCTTCAGGCCGATGCCCTGGCGGGCTTCGGCTCATGGTATTCGAGACCCTGGTCAAAGCAGACGTTTTCTGGTTCTACCTCCAGAAGCTCCGGGTTTTTGAGAAAATATTTCATATCATTCAGAAAACGGGCGTAATGGGCACCGGAACAGACACGCTCGTCCACGGTAATGCCGATCGGCAGGAACCGTTTCATACGCGTCTCGCCGTTTTCGATCACGGCGATCTTTTCGGTCATGCCCATTCCCATAAACGACCCGACGTTGCCCCAGTTGTAAAGATGATGATTGACGTCATTGATGCCAAGGGAGGCCGTATTGGTAATAAACATGCTCACGTAAAACGGAAGCTCGTCGATCAGGACGGCCGGTGCCAGACCGTGATTATCCAGAAAACGCACCACGCCGGCAACCAGACGCGGAAGCGCCGGGACGGCAAAAAGGACATTTAAAAGCCGGTCGATGAAGCCGGAGGCGTTTTCGGCCCGGTTGGCTGCAACCGCTGCTTCCATACGGTCCCGCACGTCAAAGATGGTATCCGTCAGGTCAAACCGTACCTTGGCCACGGTTTCCGGACTGTTCACGTCCGACGGATCCTTCAGGGCGATGAAGGCAACCGAGCAGTTGTTTCTGGCATACAGCTTCCGGTTCATAATAAAACGGTTGATCTCCGGATTTCTGCTGAGCGCCCGGACATAGGAGGCCACGATGAGCTGCATGTAGCTGATCTGCTCATCGTTTTCCAGTTTCTGCTTCCGGATAAACCGGGACAGCTTTTCCATGTCTGCTCTGATCTTCAGAAATACCTGTGCGTCGCACCGCATCGGCATGATGTACGGCGTGATCTGTACAAGGGGATCGCTTCCCCTGATCCTTTTTCCATCCGGTCTTCTTCCAAACATCTTTTTTCTTCCCCATATGTGAATTGCCGGCGTTGTGCTGCCGCTTCCGGACCCGTCGGCGGGATCGCGGAAAATACTCTTTCGAATATGATTTTACCAAACCGGACCTTTTCCGTCAATGAAACCGGAATCTGCCAGGCGCGGGAAAAAACGATTGAATTTGTTCTCCTGATTGGGTATCCTGTTGTAAGGAAGAACACACGGGGGGAAGAGTCAGATGGTACGTTACCTTTTTTACGCAGCCACCATTATCGCATGGGGAATATTTATTTATGCATTTCACCGGGACAGGAGCCGCTACCGCAACTGTCTGATCCTGTTTGTCGCCCTGATGATGTCCGCGGAGGGACTGCTTCTTCTGGCTGGCAGCCGGATATACACGATGGTGCTGGTTATTGTGTTTTTTGTACTTCTGCTGGTGCCGGTGTTTCTGATCTGGAATGGTGTGATCACGATCCGGAAAGAAGGGTTTTCCGTGACCCATCTGCTTTCACTGGCGCTGGGCCTGACCGTTGGAACCGGGGAGGTGGCCACGCTTGTTCTGTACTTCCGGCAGCAGTCGAACAACAGTTCCTATAAACAGCCGCTGGTGGGCTTCAATATCAATACCCTGATGCTCATAATAAGCGTGTCCGTGATCTACCTGTCCATCTCCTTTCTGATGTTCATGATCTACTCGGTATTTCTGATGCTGATCCCGCATAAGAGGGATTTCGACTATGTCATCATTCACGGGGCCGGCCTTTCCGGAGGTGAAAGGCTGACGAAGCTTCTGTCCGAGCGCGTGGACAAAGCGATGATGGTCTACCGGAAGGATCCGACGCCGCCGTACCTGATTCCGTCGGGCGGCCGGGGAAATGATGAAAAAATCTCCGAAGCCGAGGCGATGAAGCGGTACATGCTTGAAAAGGGGATCCCGGCGGATCACATTCTTATGGAAGACCGGTCGGCCACCACGTTCGAAAATCTTGCCAATTCCAAAAAGATCATTGATGCGAAGGGAGGACGCCGCTATACCGCGCTTGTCACAAGCAATTATCATGTATACCGGGCGCTCCGCTACTGCAAAAAAGTGGGGCTGCAGTGCACCGGAATCGGAAGCCATGTAGCGCTTTACTACTGGCCGAGCGCTCTGATCCGGGAATACATCGCGGTTCATGCCGAGAAAAAGCATGCGGTCATGCTGGCGGCAGGGTGGCTTCTGGTACTGGCTGCGGTGACGATCCCGCTGATGCTGTATTACAGAGCTTGACTTTTGCCGGACCAGTTCATATTATGGTTACAGCCCGATGAAACAAGGGCACAGGAAAAGAAAGAGATGATGGAGAAAAGAAATGGAATATGATGAGATCGTATTGAAATGCTTCCTGGAGAAGCAGCTGCAGCTGTTTCCCGAAAAGGTGGCCGAAACAGAGGAAGAGGCGGAAGAGTTCCTGGAAGACTGCTGTGCCGTGGTCGTTCATTCCGCGAAAGAGGTCATACAGTATTTTAAAGAAGTCGGGTATGACTTTGAAGGCGGAAAGGAGGAAGTCCTTTCGGCAGAGGAGGTTTTTGAGGTCGGCGACGGCCGGTATCTGATCGTGGAAGGATAAGGCGTCAGCAGTGAATTCAGAAAAACAAAGCAATACAGGAAATAAAAGCAATACAGGAAACAGGAGCGGTACCGGAGACAAACGCAGCAGTGCGGAGAGCAGAAAGCTTCTGATCAGGCGCATCCTGATGAGCGTCATCGGGGTGCTGATCTGCGGCGTGAGCGTGGGATTTTTCAAGCGTTCCGAGTACGGCGTGGATCCTTTCCAGTCGCTGATGAGCGGCCTGAATGCCGTGATACCTATTAATTTCGGTACATTGTATGTAATCGTCTGCGCAGTTCTGATCATTTTCTCGCTTCTGTTCGGCAGACACTATCTGGGCATCGCGACGCTGGTGAATCTGTTCCTTTTAGGTTACGTAGCGGATTTTTCACTGAAGGTTCTGACAAAGATCTTTCCCGAGGCGGGGCCCATACTGAGGGGCGTCCTGCTGGTCATCGGCATCGTGGCCATGTGCCTTTCGTCGGCGTTCTACTTTTCGGCGGACCTGGGTGTTTCGGTCTATGATGCGGTGTCCCTCATCGTCACCGAGGTATGGCACAAAGGCGTATTCAAATATAACCGGATCATCAGCGACACCATCTGTGTCGCGGCAGGGGCGGCCCTTCTGTGGATCGGATCGGGAAGCGTGAAAGTGATATTTCAGAATATCGGGGTCGGCACCATCGTCACCATGTTCTTTATGGGACCGCTGATCAGCTGGTTCCGGGAGCATCTGACGGATGCACTGGCGGACCCGAAAAAATAATAAGAGAGGTACAAGGAAATGGAGCAGGAGAGACATTCGTTCTCTGGAAAACTTGGGTTTGTCCTTTCGGCGGCAGGCGCCTCGGTGGGTCTCGGAAACATCTGGAGATTCCCGTATCTTGCGGCCCAGTACGGCGGCGGAATATTTCTGCTGACCTACATTATTCTTGCAGTTACGTTTGGTTACACCATGATCATGAGCGAGACGGCTCTGGGAAGAAAAACCGCGCTGAGTCCCGTCGGCGCGTTTGCCGCATATGGCAACAAACCGCTGAACAAGGCCGGCGGCTGGATCAACGCCCTGATCCCGATGCTCATCGTTCCCTATTATTCGGTTATCGGCGGCTGGGTATGCCGCTATCTGTTTGCATATATCACGACGGACCCCGAGATCATTATGGGGGAAACCTATTTTACAGATTTTCTGGGGAACGGAAAAGCACAGATCTTCTGGTTCCTGATTTTTATCCTGATGGATCTTGTGATCATCTACATGGGCGTTGAGAACGGCATCGAGAGAGTGTCGAAATTTGTCATGCCGATCCTGGTGGTCCTTGCATTGATCGTCATGATCTACTCCATGCGGCTTCCGGGCGCCATGGAAGGAGTCAGATATTTTCTGATCCCGGATTTTTCAAGGTTTTCCTGGATGACGCTGGCGGCGGCCCTGGGGCAGATGTTCTACTCCCTGTCGATCGCCATGGGTATTCTGGTGACCTTCGGATCCTACATGAAAAAGGATACCGATATGGAACAGTCCGCCGTTCAGGTGGAAATTTTTGACACCGGCATCGCCATTATGGCGGGTCTGATGATCATTCCAGCGGTGTTCTCGTTTTCCGGCGGAGATCCGGAGGCGTTAAAATCCGGACCTTCTCTGATGTTCATGACCATGCCGAAGATCTTCGCATCCATGGGCGGCGGACGGTTTATCGCCATCATCTTCTTTGTGCTGGTGCTGTTCGCGGCACTGACTTCTGCGATGGCTTTGACGGAAAGCTGTGTTTCGACCATGGAGGACGAATTCCGGTGGTCCCGGCAGACGTCCACGCTGGTGCTGGGCGTTATCATGGCAGGGCTCGGAACCCTTTCCTGCCTGGGATTCAACGTTCTCAGCTTTGTAAAGATCCTGGGAATGGATTTCCTGGATTTCTTTGATTTCCTGACGAATTCTCTGATGATGCCCGTATCGGCCATTCTGATCTGTCTTCTTATTCTGAAACAGACCGGCATCGAGGCCATCGAGGAAGAGGTCATGATCAGCTCGGCATTCAAGCGCAGGAAGCTGTACCGGTTCGTGTTGAAATATCTGGCGATCCTGTTCCTGGGAGTGATCCTGATCACATCGATCGCCAACGCTTTTGGATTGATCCACATTTGATCTCTATATGTATACACTATTTCAGGATTCGAATTTCAACCAGAAACTCTGGCGGCTGATGCTGCCGATCACGCTGCAGAATCTGATGCTTTCCGCCGTGGCGGCCGGAGATGCGGTCATGCTGGGAAGGCTTGCCCAGAACGCCATGACGGGCGTTTCGCTGGCGACGCAGGTCCAGTTTGTGCAGAACATGGCCCTGTCATCCATTGTTGCCGGCGGAACCGTTCTGGGAGCCCAGTACTGGGGCATCCGCGATACCAGAAGGATCAGCGAGATCTTTTTCATGTGCCTCCGCTGGGCGGGGCTGGTGTCGCTTGGCTTTTTCATTGCCTGTGAATTTTTTCCGGGCGAGGTGATGAAAATCTTCACCAACGATCCCGAGCTGGCCCGCATCGGGGCAGGATACCTGAGGATTGCCGGCTGGTCTTACCTTCTGTCCGGCGTTTCCCAGTGCTACCAGATGCTCATGAAGGTTACCGATCACGTAGGACGCGTCGCCGCCATCAGCTCCGGAGCGGTCATTATGAACATCGGGTTCAACGCAGTTCTGATCTTCGGGCTGTTTGGAGCGCCTGCACTCGGGGCCAACGGCGCCGCACTGGCGACGCTTCTGGCCAGGATCATCGAGCTGGTCTGGTCGGTGGCTTCCACCTTCCAGAAAGGTTTTCTGAAGCCCGATTTCCGGCTCGCGCTGAAACGGGACCGGCTGCTTTCAAAGGATTACAGAAAGGTAACCGTCCCACTTCTGGGAGCGGGCATGTTCTGGAGCGTCGGTTTTACTTCGTATACCGCCATCATCGGACATCTTGGCGCCGATGCGGCCGCGGCCAATTCGGTCTCTTCGGTGGTGCGCGAACTGATGTGCTGCGTCTGCAACGGTATCTCCGCGGCGGGCGGCATTATAGTAGGAAACGAGCTGGGTGCCGGAAACCTGGAAAAAGGAAAGACATATGGCATCAGGCTGGCCCGGATTTCGGTCCTCATCGGACTTGCGACGACGGCAGCGGTGCTTCTGGTCACCTGGCCGGTATCCCGGTTCATGATCCTGTCGGATCAGGCCCGGTCCTATTTTATCGGCATGATGGTGATCATGTCCTTTTACATGATAGGCCGTGTGGTAAACACGGTCGTGATCAACGGGATCTTCGATTCGGGCGGTGACACGGCTTTCGACGTTTACAGCCTGGCTGTGGCCATGTGGGGCCTGGCGATCCCGACGGCGCTTCTGGGAGCTTTTGTTTTTCACTGGCCGGTGCTTCTGGTGTACTCCTGCACCTGCCTCGACGAGGTCGGAAAGCTTCCCTGGGTGTTCATTCATTTTAAAAAGTATAAGTGGGTTCAGAATCTGACCAGACAGGAGACGCAATGAATCCTTTTCTTACAGAAAAGGCGGTCAGAAAAACGGGTATGCTGACGATTCTGTTCCTGGGCTGCCTTGCGGCTTTCGGCCTGATCTCGATCCTGTTCGGGGTCGTCGGCGGCATGCAGCAGGGCAATCTGCGGGGAGGCATGGCGGCAGGCGTGATCGGTGCCTTGCTGCTTCTGCCCGGATGCATATCGCTGATACCGGCAGCAAAACGAAGAAAAGCCGTCCGGATTGCGGAAGCATTCAGGGAGATGCGCAGCGGGACCGTGCTGTTTTCCGATTTTTCTGCTGCAACAGGGATCCGGGATTGCCAGAATACAGTCCGCGCCTTTCTGACGGCCGGGTATTTACAGAACATACAGGTGGATTTTGAGAATGCGCGGTTCATTCTGTTTACGCCGAAGGCGCGGATGCGCTGGGGCAGCGGGAAAAAGAAACCGGCAGAAAGGGGCAGGGACCAATGAATCCATATCTGACCAGCAAGGCAATCAACCGGAAACTGACATGGATCCCGATCGGTTTTTCGTTTTTGTTCGGTATCGTCGGAGGTTTTTCTCTGATCGAAGATTTCGGAAACGGAACACTGGAAGCGGATGTCGGTTTTGTGGAGCTGTTCATCGTACTTCTGAGTCTGCTCCCCGCGGTTCTGAAGGTCCGGAAGATGTACCGGATCTGGATGGCCAGAAAACTTGCGGTTGCCTTTACTCAGAGCCTGGAGGCCGAGGTTTCCTGCAAAAAGGTCGAACAGCTTACAGGGCTTACGGACGTGATCGACAAGACGCTCAGGCTTCTGGAAGCCGGGTTTCTTCAGAATGTCATCGTGGATATGAAGGAGCAGGAATTCTTTTTATATGCGCCGAATCTCCAGAATCAGCAGGAGACGATCCTGAATATTCAGTGTCCATCCTGCGGAGCAGCCAACCAGGTCGTGCTCGGCAAGCTGAACAGCTGCGCGTTCTGCGGTTCGCCGCTGAACGTGCCCGGGTATACGGGAACGACTGACAGAAAGGGAAGATTTTTCAGACGTTAAGAAAATTGAAGCAGGCAGAAGGGCTGCTGCATGAAAGTGCGGCGGCCCTTATTTCATGTCATTCGTCACGGATTCCTGCATTTCATCGTATAATTGACTGTTTTTCATTGAATGTATTATGATAGATACAACGAAAAGAAACGGAACAAAGGAGAAATTTTCCGGGAGGTGAAACGCAGTGGCATTATTGGGAGCAATTCGGATCGTAGCTAAGACCGACCAGCTGAAAACAACTTCGGAAGCAGCTGCCGGATATATAAGAAACATGCGAAGCGAATGGGAAAACATAGCCAGGACCGTGAACAAAACGTCTGCCTACTGGCAGGGCAACGCGGCTGATCAGAAACGGGCAGCCTTCGCCAAGAAGGAACAGGAGATCAACGAGATCCTGCAGAGATTCCAGCAGTATCCGCAGGAGCTGATGGAGATCGCGGGAGTCTACGAGCAGGGTGAAAACCAGAATGCCGCCACGGCCCAGACACTTTCGGCGGACGTGATCATTTAAAGGAGAGGCAGAACGATGGGAAGACGGATCGCGGATAATCTGGAGACCATGAAGGCCGACAACAATACCCTGAACGGCAGTATCGCAAGACTAGAGGCTGCGGCAAAAAATGCATATGCCCAGATGGACGCCATGCACAGCATGTGGGAAGGCATGGCGCACAATGTTTTCATGATGCAGTTCAACAAGGACCGGCAGAAAATGGACCAGATGATCAAAGAACTGAAGGGCTTCCACGAGGAGCTGGAGTTTACCAGAGAAGAATTCGGCAGATGTGAAAACGACGTGGACCAGATGATCCATTCGATCTGAGCGCATCTGAGAGGCGGCGCAGCCGCCCGGCAGGAAGATACGCAGAAGCCTGTACGTCAGGACGGTACAAAAGATAAGGAGAAACGGATATGGGGCTTACGAAAATGCTGATCGAGCTCCGGTTTCAGGAGCTGAAACGGGACGCCGCTGACCTGGAGCAGATCGCAAAAAAGATACAGAATATCGCGGGACGCGATATGGCAGGAGAACTTCAGACAGTCTCGCAGGGGTGGAAGGGAGACAATTCCCGGAAGTTCATGCAGGTGGGAACCCAGGTGGCAGGTGAAGTCAACGATACCGGAAAGGCGGTGGAAAAGACCGCGGTGGTCATCCGGCAGATCGCCCAGACTACCTACGACGCAGAGATGAAAGCACTCAGCATCATCGGCCTTGGATAAACGGGAGAGAAAGCCATGTCAGAATTTGATATCAATACCGATGTGATCAACGGTGCGGCAGAGGGTTTCGGGGGGGATTACAGAGACCTGAACAACCTGAATTTCCAGATTCTGTGTGTGCGGTGCCGGCTGTTCGGCGCCAGCATGATCCCCATCCGGCTGCATCTGGCCAGACTGGAGACCCAGCTGCTGGTAAGGAGCCGCAGAGTTTACAAAATGTCGAAAAAGCTGGCAGAAATCAGCAGACGATACACGAATGCCGACGGAAATGCGGCGCAGCATACGGACACTTCATCCAGTCCGGCCTTTGACGAGGACGGACAGTATGGTGGCGATCAGGGATCACCCTGGACACAGTGGGAAGAACTGCAGGATATCGTCCGGAAGTATCATCCGGACTGGAGTACCAAAAGGATTCGCGAATATCTGAATGAACTGAATTCCGAAGGCTGCGGTTATGTCGCCATGATCAACACCATCTTCCTGTACTATAATGGAAGGGAAGAGGAGTTCGAAAAGACCTTCGGATTTCCGATGTATAAGAACGGAGACCTGAATTATGACGAACTTCTGACGGATTTTTACTGCGCGGAAGATGATACGTCAAACGCGGACGGAACCACTGCCTCTGATCGCGAGAGAATGTGGGAACATTACTGCAAAGACCACGGCGTCAAGGCAGAAGTGAAAAATGTAAATATTACTACAGAGAACTACAGCGAGATGGCAAAAAAAGGACAGATCGTTGTGGCACTCAGACCGAATTACCTGTATGATGAATATGGGAGAGAGGTAGACAACAGAGATTCCGGTCATGCCATGACAGTCACGGGCATCACGGACGACGGCAGACTGATCGTGTCTTCCTGGGGTAAAACATATTATCTCAACAAGGATCTTTCGGTCTATGACGGGTTTATTGAATTTCAGCAGGTGAGTTATGGTGTATGAGCATTTCAAAAAAATTTTCCTTGGTGTTTTAGTTTTCAGCCTTTTGGTCATGCCAGGCTTTCAGAGCCCGGAAGGAGAAGAAATGAGCGCAGAAGAATTATATCGTTACGGATTTGAACGGATTCTTGTCAACCAGCTTGGTCTTAAGGAATTTGACGAGGAGCTGAAGGAACAGGGATATGTTCCGCTGCCGGAGGAGGAGCAGTCTGAAAAACAGAAGCAGCAGGGTATGGGACTTTCCTATATTTATCTGTACAATGATTTTTACTTTGACAGGCTCTCTGAAGATGAGATGAAGATATTGGAGGAGTGCAAGCTGAACGATGAAGAAGAGCTTCCGGCTGAGCTTGAGAAGGTGGTACTGGATACGTATCGCCGGGTCGTTTCTTATAAGGAGCTCCCCGAAGGCGAGGATCTGAATAAGTATCTGACCTACTACAGCGAGGGAGCCCTGGGAAACAAAGGTCCGCGAATGGTCCGCATCGATTCGGTGGTCCTTGGCATCGCCACCATGGCGGACTACGACGAGAACGGAAACATGAAGGATCCGGATAAGGAAGACGAGAAGGAAGCTGCCCTTCCCGGCATAGCCGAGGATATGGAAAAGCAGATGGAGGGGTCTCTGGGCGAAACACCCGTCTGCGTGATCGTGGACTTTCCGCTGTAAGGAAATCCATCTGGACAGGGAGTAGAAAATGGGCAGAAATCAGAAAAACTACAACCGGAAAAAACAGAAACAGAGCGGAAAAGGCCTGCTGATCGCAGGCCTTTCTCTCGTTGCTGTGGCCATGCTGGG
>CAMNNM010000073.1 GCA_946545425.1 uncultured Blautia sp.
ACATGGACCGCATGAAGCTCTTTTCCAAGGGCGTCCGCGATGGTCTGATAGATCTGATTCCAGGTAAGAATCTCGTCACCCGTAATCTGGAAGGCTTCGCCAATGGCGTGCCGGTTTCCCATAAGTGCCGTGAAGCCCACCGCAAAATCCTTATTAAAGGTCAATGCCCAAAGAGAAGTGCCGTCGCCATGAATAATGACAGGCTTGTCTTCCATGATCCGTCTGATCACCTGCCAGGAGCCGTTCTTTCCATGCACGCCCAGCGGGATGTTCCGCTCATCATATGTATGGCTCGGACGGACGATGGTCACCGGAAAGCCTTCTTCCCGATATTTTGTCATCAAAAAGTTCTCGCTCGCAATCTTGTCTCTTGAGTACTGCCAGTACGGATTGGCCAGGGTCGTACCCTCGGTGATCCTGAAATCCGCAGCCGGCTTGTTATAGGCCGATGCCGAACTGATGTAGATATACTGCCTGGTCCTGCCCTTGAAAAGCCGGTAATCACGCTCCACGTCTTCCACATGGAAACCGATAAATTCGCATACCGTATCGAAGCACAGATCCCCGAGCGCTTCCTCTGCCGCCTGCTCGTCGTGAATGTCCGCCTGAATCTGCTTTACACCCTCCGGCACAACGGCCCTGCGGTTTCCACGGTTTAAAAGCCATACTTCCCAGTTCATTTCATTCGCAAGCCTCTTTACAATGGCCATGCTGATCGTTCCGGTTCCGCCAATAAACAGTGCCTTCATGCTTCGTACTCCTTTCTGAAAAAAGCCCCATCGGGCATTTCCCGATGGGGCCTGACGCCTTAAATACCCATGGCGTTCAAAAGCGCATCCGTAATCTGATCTGTAACTTCCAGTCCGTTCGCCTGCTGATACTGATGCATCGCTTCGCGGGTCTTCGGGCCCGAAATGCCGTCGGCCGTACCGCAGTTGAAGCCGGCCGCATTCAGCGCTTCCTGTACCTTTTTGACCGTCGCCGCATCAGAATAACCGCCTGCAGCATTACCGCCTGCAGCTGCCTCTTCCTCCATGCCAAGCCACTGCCTGATCAGAGCCCTGTTGGCTTCAAGATCCGGAACCAGCACCGCCATGCCCGAAATCATCTGGTTTGAGTAGGCACCGTCAGCCGGAACACGGTAAGATTCCGCGTTCAGATCAGCTCCGCTCTGGATCAGGGCAGAAACAAGATTTGCCATGTCAAGAAGCGGAATATCCGTCTGAAGCGCTCCCAGCAGATCCTGTGCAAGCTTCAGCTGTTCCGCAAATTCAAGCTGGCGGAACTTTCCGAACATCGCGGTCAGAACCTTTCTCTGACGGTTTGTCCGCTCAAAATCGGAATCGATCTTGCGGATTCTCGAATAAGAAAGAGCCTGCGCGCCGTCCAGATGATTCATGCCGGCGGAAACATTCAAAACTCCCGCCTCAGCGGAACTCAGCTCAATGTCCACACCGCCCAGCGCATCGATGATCTCCGGGAAGTTCTCGAAATTCGCCTCGACGTTGTAGTCTACATGTACGCCGAAATTCTGTTCCAGCGTCTGATCCAGAAGCTCAAATCCACCCCAGGCGTAGGCTGCGTTCAGACGGTTGGAACCGTGTCCGGGAATCGCCACATACAGATCTCTCATAAAGGAGACCATGGTGACCTTACGGGTCTCGGTATCCACATGGCAGAGTACCATGGTGTCCGATCTCTGACGGCCTTCGCCCTTTCTGGCGTCCTGACCGACCAGAAGAATATTCATTTTCTTCTTCAGAGTCTGCGAAGCTGCTTCTGTTCCTTCCTGCGCTCCTGCGTTCAGGTTTGCAAGGGCCTCCTCTGTAAAACTCTCCTCAGCGCCTGCTGCGGCGTTTGTCGCTGCCGCGGCTGCATCCTGAACAGCTGTCTCCGCAGCTGCTGCCGCTTCCTGTACGGCCGTTTCTGCAGCTGCTGCCGCTTCCTGTACAGCGTTTTCACTCTGCGCCTCGGCCATGACTGCCATACTTCCTGTCGATACCGCAAAAACTGTCATCGCCGCCAGAGAAAGACCGGCAATACGTTTCATGATCCGTGTTCCAAAGGGAACCTTTGATTTTTTCATTTCCTTCATTCACTCCTTTGCATTTTGTCTGCAAATATTCTTTTTCGGAGAGCCCGGAAATTCGGTTTCCGGGCTCCCTAATGTCGCCATTATAATGCATCCCTGCAAATAAAACAACAAAAATCATGCGACGTTCTGCAGACATTGCCTGCTTAATTCCAAAAACATACTCAGCCCTTCACGCCTCCGCTTGTCAGACCTGAAGTCAGATGCTTTTCGATCATCATAAACAGGATCACCACCGGGATCGTGGCCAGAAGCGACGCGGCAAACAGATACTGCCACTCGATCATGTTGAACGACGAAAACTGCGTGATGCCCACCGTGATGGGACGGTTGTTTGCGGTCGAGATCAGAACCGTCGAGATCGTATACTCGTTCCACGCGTTAATGAACACAAAGATCAGCGTCGTAACGATGCCCGGAGCCGCCATGGGCAAAAGAATCGAGATCAGCGACCGCATGGTGCTGCAGCCGTCGATCTTTGCCGCCTGCTCCATTTCGGGCGAGATGGCGACGAAGGTTCCCCGCAGCAGCCAGATGGCAAAGGCCTGGTTGAACGCCGCGTTGACGCACACGAGGCCGAACAGCGTATCGTTCAGATGGATCGTGTTCATCAGCTGAGAAATACCGATCAGAAGGACCACCGGCGAGAACATCTGGCTCATGATCACAAAGCCCAGAAAGAACTTCTTCCCTTTAAAATTCATACGGGCCATGGCAAAGGCCGCCGGAATGCCGCAGAGCAGCGCAAGAAGCGTCGCACCGCCGGCGACGATCAGCGAATTCAGAAGAAATCTCGGAACCCCCCTCGAAACAATGTCTTTCAGATTGCTCCAGACCCATTTCGTCGGAGCCATATGAAGGAAATACATGTCAAGCGTCTCCGCGTTGGTGCGGAACGCCGTCACGAACATGACATAGTACGGATAAATGGTCACAACGCAGACGACGATGACGAAGACATACAAAAGACCCCTGAGAACCGGATGCTTTGCTTCGCCGCTCCGCATGCGGATAACCGCCGTCAATGCAATAAAGAAGCAAAGCAGCAGTACCCAGACCAGTGGACTGTGATGGCAGGACAGGTTTTTGACTGCCGAGTCGATATTCTCACCCATGCCGCCGCCAAACAGAAAGCTGTCCAGCTTTGCAAAGAATTCTTCTTTTCCGTCCGTGATCAGCTCGTTGTTGTAAAGATCGATCTTCCGCCAGAAGGTCACATTGTTCATCAGTACGAAAACCGGAACAAGCACCATATCCGCCAGAAGAAACACCCCCGAAAGCGTCCGGAAAATCCGGTTCTTTTTTGGAAGGTGAAGCGGCGCGGTTTCCATGGTGCCGCCCGAAAGTCCCAGAATTGCAAACAATACTGCGAGAACCATACAGATCAGCATAAGCCGCAGGACATTCGAAGCCGGCAGAGACGCACCCGCAAAGGACCATATGCTCTTCCGGAATGTCTGTCCGATGCTGAAGGCCACCAGAGACGTAGTTTCGCCCTTCGAGTTCACCCGCTCCGTCACGGTCTCGGAAATTTCCACCTCCATGCCCTGGTCGCGGTACTCCTGGGCTGCCGCTTCGACCTCGGCACGGACTTCCTGATATTTTTCATCCCCCACAAACGTATTGGAGGATTTCTTCGTATACACATTTGCCTGAAAGCTGTACAGCGGGAGCGCCATCACAAGACAGGCAAGCAAAAGGCCCGCCGCAAGCAGAACAAGCGAAATCCGGTTAATCTTCTTCATCCCTCGTCCTCCTTTCGCATCACCGTCATCATATAAACGCCGGCGCACAGGCAGAGGATCAGAAAACCGATGACAGAAAGCGCATTGGCCGGACCCTTTTTGCGGTCATAAAAGCTCAGCATATATAGATACGTGACCATGGTGTCCGTTTTGTTTGCCGGAGCACCCTTGGTCATCGTAAAGATGATCGGGAATGAGTTGAAAACGTAGATGATGTTCAGAACCGTGCTGACCGAAAGCGACGGCCGCACCAGCGGGATCGTGATATACCACAGCTTGCTCCAGAAGCCTGCGCCGTCGACCGTGGCCGACTCATACAAAGACTCATCGATCGACTGAAGTCCCGAAAGAACACAGAACGCCACAAACGGAATCGTGACAAAGATACCTACGCCGCATTCCCAGATAAATTCGACCTGATAGGAAACCCGCCAGTTTATGGGACTCCGGATGATTCCCAGATTTAAAAGGACATTGTTCAGATTGCCGTACTCATATTTGATAATGTAATTCCACACAGACGCCTGGATGACCAGCGAAGTCGCCCACGGAAAAATGAGGATCGAACGGGCGATCTTTCTTCCCCTGAATTTCTGATTCAGTACCAGCGCAATGATAAAGCCAAGCAGGGTCGAAAGGCCCACGACAGAGAGCACCCACCAGAAGGTGTTCTTCATGACGGTCTTGAACGCCGGCAGATTTACGGCGTCAATATAATTCTGAAAGCCCACAAAGCCGCCGACCACGCCTGCCTTGGAAATCTCGCTGAAAGAAAGCCGGAATACGATCAGAATCGGAAAGACAACAAAGATCCCGATCAGCAGAATGCTCGGCAAAAGCCAGACATAGGGCATCCATTTATGTTTGGAGGATTCCATCCATACACCTCCTTAAGAAATAAAACCGGGCCTGGCTCTATCAGTCAGGCCCGGAAATCACCAGAAGTTACTCGCGTTATGCTGTTATTTTACCAGTTCAGCCTGAAGGGCATCCAGCTCGGCCTGAATGTCGGCACCGGTAAGCGCGTTCTGCTCAGCGGCGATGACGCCCTGCTTCACCTGATCCCACTCGGCCTTTGCGGTCGGATAGAACTGGCAGCTGCCAAGAACGTCGAGCCATGCGCCAAAGGACTCATCTGATGCAACCAGAGCTTCTACAGCGGAATTGACTGCCGGCAGGAAGCCTTCCATGCTGACCCATCCGACATAGTTTTCCGGATCATAGAAGAACTGAAGGAATTTGCCGATAGCTTCGTTCCGGGCTGCCTGATCGGGAGCCGAATCATCCTTGAACGCCATCACGCGGTCCATAACGCCGACGGACGAAGAGGTCTTGCCCTCGTTTGCCGGAATTCCCACGGTCGCCATGTTGATCTGGCCGCCCTTGTCCGCCACGTAAGTGGGAAGAGAGTTGGGAGCGATGACCATGGCAAGCTTGCCGGCCGCGAACATATCCTGCAGGTCGTAACGGGTCTGGGTGGCCGGATTCGGATTGGTATATCCGTTCTGAACCAGGCTCAGCGCAAAGTTGATGGCTTCCGCGTTTTCTGCGGAGTTTACTGCCCACTCGCCGTTCTCGTCAACAAAACCGCCGCCGTTGCCCCAGGTATAATATGCGAATGCAGCCTGGCCTTCGTCAGTGGTCATGTCGATGCCCCACGGATAAACCTCGCCTTCGTAGAAGTCGATGATCGCCTGGCAGGCGTCCTCAAGCTCTGCCCATGTGGTGGGCGGCTCGATTCCGACCTCCTCGAAAATATCCACATTATAGTACAGTGCACGGGCGGATGCCAGATCCGGCACAGCCCATACGGTGCCGTCGATCACCGACTGATCGATGAAGGACGGGAAGAAATCATTGTAGAGCTCTTCCGGGCAATAATCGGAAACCGGAAGAAGAAGTCCCTCGTTCGCATAGTTTGCGAACACGTCGATGTTCAGAATGTCCGGCGCGTTGTTGTTTGCGATACGGGTATCAACTTCGGTATAAACGTCGTTCCAGGAAACCACGTCCAGATTCAGCTTGATGCCGGGATTCGCTTCTTCAAATTTTGCGACAAAGTTGCTGCCGTCCATGCCGGAACCAAGGAACCAATCATTGGTATTCGGTCCGTACTGGCAGATGATCACGTCCAGCTCGATGGTGTCTGTTTCCGCATATGCCGGCACAGCCGCAGCCATAGAAAGCACCATGGCAGAAGTCAACAGGATACTGGTAAACTTTTTCATAAGAAACAACCTCCTTCTCACAAGTTGCGGTCATTAATACCAGAATTATTGTAGAATATCCAGATGATTTTGTCAATATTTCCAATAAAAACCGGCTTTTTCCATCTCGCTCACCAACCTGATCTGCGTCCGGGTCCGGTCAAGATTCTGCCCGGCATAATCTGTCTTGTAGTAAACGTCCCCCTCCAGATAATCCGTCAGAAACCGCACCGCCTGCTCCAGCGTAATGACCTTTGCGCCGACAGGAAGCAGCTCGGTCTCTGTCTTCGTCAAGTCCGGGCACGCATCGGTGAACCCCTTCCGAAAAAGCTCATACCTGCTCAGATCCAGGTGCACCCTGGAAAGGTCCTTTTCGTCCTCCGCCGCCGTGGACGCGCCGTACCGTATCAGATCGCCGAAATCATAAAGACTCAGTCCCGGCATCACGGTATCCAGGTCGATCACGCACAACGGTTCCCCTGAGTCGGCGTCGAACAGAATATTGTTGAGCTTCGTGTCGTTGTGTGTCACCCGCACGGGCAGCTCACCCCGCTCACGCATACGCTGCAGAACACCGGCCTCTTCTTCCCTTTTCAACAGAAAACCGATCTCGCTTTCCACAGAGGACCTTCTGCCGGCAATGTCCTTTTCAACGGCCTGACGGAATTTCCGATATCGCATCGGCGTATTGTGAAAATCCGGAATGACCTCCATCAGCTCTTCTGCCGGAAAATCCTTCAGCTGTTCCATAAAACGTCCAAATGCGAAGGCGATCCTGTAAAGATCGCCCTCGTTCTGTGCCTGTTCCATACAGACAGAATTTTCGACATAACGATAGACGCGCCAGTTTCCCGTTACGTCCTGAAAAAAGTACCTGCCGTCCCTTGCCGGCAGAATCGACAGCACCCGCCGGGGATCGCTTTCCTTTTTCTGAATATGCCGGGTCACCGCTGCGATGTTGTTCATCAGCCCTTCCGCATCCGTTGTCAGCAGATCACTGATCTTCTGAAGGATATAGCGGCTGCCTGTATCCGCCGTCACCAGAAATGTCGTATTGATGTGACCGTTTCCAAATGGATGGCAGTCGCGGATCGCGCCTCCGAAATCGAAGGCGTCAAGAACGCCGGACGGAGGCACTGATGCCGGCGCAGTCTTTTCTGCTTCAAGGCCTGTCTCAGGCTTTAAAGCGCCGGCTGCTTCAGACAGAATCTCAGCCTTTGTTTTTGTACATTTCTTCATAATATTTCTGATAGTTCCCTGATGTCACGTGAGACATCCATTCTTCATTTTCAAGATACCAGTCGATCGTCAGAACGATGCCCTTTTCAAACGGGGTTTCGGGATACCAGCCAAGGTCGGCCTTGATCTTGGACGGATCGATGCCGTAACGGCGGTCATGGCCCAGACGGTCTTCCACATGCTTGATCAGCTCTTCGGAGATTCCGTCGTCCTTCAGACGGTCATGAAGCTGTGCGATGATGGTCTTTACAATAAAGATGTTGGCTCTCTCATTGTGGCCGCCGACGTTATAGACTTCGCCGGTCTTTCCGCCGTTTGCAACCATATCGATGGCCTTGCAGTGATCCTCTACATACAGCCAGTCACGGATCTGCATACCGTCACCGTATACCGGAAGCTGTTTGTGATGCTTCACGTTGTTGATCATCAGCGGGATCAGCTTCTCCGGGAACTGATAGGGGCCGTAGTTGTTGCTGCAGCGGGTGATGTTCATGGGCATGCCGTAGGTGTCATGGAACGCCTTCACAAACAGATCAGCTGATGCCTTGGAGGAAGAATAGGGACTGTGGGGATCCAGCGGCGTGGTCTCCATGAAATAGCCCTCTGCGCCGAGCGCTCCGTACACCTCGTCGGTGGAAACCTGGACGTATTTCTTTCCTTCCTTCCAGGTCTTGGTCGCAGCGTCGTACCAGGCTTCCTTCGCACGCTGAAGCAGATTCACGGTTCCCAGAACATTGGTCTGCACGAAGATCTCGGGATTCGCGATGGAACGGTCTACATGGCTCTCCGCCGCAAAGTTGATCACATAGTCAAAGTCGTATTTTTCGAACAGGCCGCTGACCAGCTCTTTATCGCAGATATCTCCCTGAACAAATACATGGCGGGAATCGCCCTCGACGCCCTTCAGGTTTTCAAGATTTCCGGCATAGGTCAGCTTGTCAAGGTTGACAAGAAGAATGTCGTCATACTTTTTCAGCATGTAGTAAACAAAGTTGGAGCCGATAAAGCCGGCGCAGCCTGTGATCAGATATTTTTTCATG
Organism: uncultured Blautia sp.; assembly: GCA_946545425.1. GTDB lineage: Bacteria > Bacillota > Clostridia > Lachnospirales > Lachnospiraceae > Blautia_A. The sequence goes on from CAMNNM010000073.1 coordinate 8,324, forward strand.
TCGTTTTTAATCCTTTCTTTTATTCTCAATATGTATCTATTCAGCACCCCTGTCTGCTAGTACCAAATTCATCCGTTGAGCTTGCTCATAAGGGGAATTTGGTACTAGCAGACGGGGCGGGCAAGGCGCTAAGCGCCTCTGTCCGCCCACAGCCGGGGATGCAAAGCATCCCCGGCTTCAGGGTGCTGAATAGTTACCTTAATATTTCAGCTTGCCGTCGGCAACCGCCAGAAGATGCGCTCCATAGGGGCTCTTTCCATACTTCCTGGCAGATTTTCTCAGACCTTCGTCGTCGATCCAGCCGTTAATAAACGCTATTTCCTCCGGTGCCGAGATGACGATTCCCTGCCTCTTGGAGATCATCATGACAAAGTCAGCCGCCGTCAGAAGGCTGTCCATGGTTCCGGTATCGAGCCATGCAAATCCACGTCCCAGAAGCTGTACATCCAGGAGTCCGTCATTCAGATACATCTCGTTGAGGGTCGTGATTTCAAGCTCACCGCGGGCTGACGGCTTCACCTGATTGGCGCGTGCCGCAACTCCGGCCGGATAGAAATACAGTCCCGTAACCGCATAGTTTGACTTGGGATTCGCCGGCTTTTCTTCGATGGACGTGGCCTTTCCGTTCTCATCGAAGGCCACCACGCCAAAGCGCTCCGGATCGTTTACATAGTATCCGAAAACCGTAGCCCTGTTCTCTTCTTCCGCATCCCGGGCAGCTTCTTTCAGAATTCTGGTAAAGGCATTTCCGTAGAAAATATTGTCACCCAAAATCATGGCGCAGGCGTCGTCGCCGATAAATTCTTCACCAATGATGAAGGCCTGTGCAAGTCCGTCCGGGCTCGGCTGTACCTTGTACTGAAGCGAGATGCCGAACTGTGAGCCGTCTCCCAGCAGATTTTCAAACCTGGGCGTATCTTCCGGGGTACTGATGATCAGAATATCCCGGATACCGGCAAGCATCAGCACACTCAGCGGATAATAGATCATGGGTTTGTCATATACGGGAAGCAGCTGTTTTGAAGTTACCATAGTCAACGGATAAAGACGTGTGCCGGCGCCGCCGGCGAGAATGATACCTTTCATACGTGGCTCCTTTTTCTTGTGTGCCTGTCGTGTTGGTTGCGTAACTTGTGATGCATTTCTTCACTGCTCACTCATATGGAATCATTATAGCATTTCCCGTCAAATTTGCGCCATAATTATATTGATGTTCCGTAATATTTTGACATTCTGCACATTTTTCATCGCGTCGGCCCGGGATGCCTTCCCGGCGGCCGAAATAATTTCCACAGCAAATCAAGACTAACGCTTCCTCTTGACCCCGCCCTGCATTTCTGTTATCATGAACAAAAATTAGTTATTAATACTTTAATCTGCATACACTATTGTTGCTATAAGCAACACGCGTTATACTAAACATCTTTCATTCCATCACAGATTTCGTCAACACACCGCTTATTTTCAATACAAGCACTTACTTTGGAGGTACTCACCATGAAAAAGCTTTCACTTAAGCTTCTTGCGGAGACTGTCATCTCCCGCCGCAGACAAAAAAAGCTCACCCAGGCTCAGCTGGGCACACTCACCGGTATGAACCGCTCCATCATAAGCAGGCTGGAAGCGCAGGACTACACTCCCTCGGTCGATCAGCTGCAGGCGCTCTCAGAAGCTTTATCCTTCAATCCGGCCGACCTCTTCCTGGCCCCTCAGGAAGATCATATAAGTCTGGACCGTTCTTATCATATTGCCGTCGCAGGAACAGGATATGTCGGTCTTTCTCTGGCCGTACTGCTCGCCCAGCACAATCAGGTGACGGCCGTGGACATTATTCCCGAAAAAGTCGAAAAACTGAACAACTTTGTCAGCCCGATTCAGGATGAATACATCGAAAAATATCTGAATGAAGCAAAAGCAGGCAGCCGCACGCTCAACCTTACTGCCACCACAGACGGTGCCGCCGCTTACGCCGGGGCGGATTTTGTCGTCGTTGCCGCGCCGACAAATTACGACCCCAAGACAAATTATTTTGACTGCTCCGCCGTCGAAACCGTGATCCGTCTGGTTCTGGATTCCACAAAAGAACGCGAAAAAAAGCCCGCTATCGTGATCAAGTCAACCATTCCGGTCGGCTATACCGAACACGTGCGCAAGCTTTTTAAAGCAGACAATATTCTGTTCAGCCCTGAATTTCTCAGGGAGTCCAAAGCTCTGTACGATAATCTGTACCCAAGCCGCATCATCGTAGGATGTGATGAAAAAACCAAAGAGGATGCCCGCACATTTGCGGCTCTTCTTCAGCAGGGTGCCATCAAGACTCCGGTCGAAACACTTTTTGTCGGCACTACCGAAGCCGAGGCGACCAAGCTGTTCGTCAACACCTACCTGGCGCTTCGCGTTTCCTACTTCAACGAACTGGACACCTATGCCGAGGTAAAGGGGCTGGACACCGCTTCCATCATCAAAGGCGTCTGTCTCGATCCCAGAGTTGGCGACTACTATAACAATCCTTCCTTCGGTTACGGCGGCTACTGCCTTCCCAAGGACACCAAACAGCTT
>CAMNNM010000074.1 GCA_946545425.1 uncultured Blautia sp.
AGCGTGATAAAATCAGTATATTATTTGATGGAGGAATAAAGTAACATGAGTCTGCAGGTAGAGAAGTTAGAGAATAACATGGTAAAGCTTACGATCGAAGCTGAGCCGGAGAAACTTGTCAAGGCGATCCAGAGCGTTTATCTTCGCACCAGAGGAAGAATCCAGATTCCGGGCTTCCGTAAAGGAAAAGCTCCCCGTCATATGATCGAAAGATTATACGGCAAGGGTGTATTTCTTGAGGATGCTGCCAACGAACTGATCCCGGACGAGTACAGAAAGGCAGTGGAGGAATCCGGCCTTGACATCGTGTCCCGTCCCAACCTTGAAGTGACGCAGATCGAAGAAGGAAAGCCGTTCATCTTTACCGCAGAGGTTGCTCTTAAGCCGGAAGTTACTCTTGGCGAGTATAAGGGACTTGAGGTTCCGGCCATCGACCGTACCGTTACCGACGAGGACGTAGACGCCGAGATCAAGAAAGAGCAGGAAAAGAACGCCCGCACCATTACGGTGGAAGACCGCGGTGCCGAGAAGGACGATACCGTTACGATCGACTTTGAAGGCTTTGTGGACGGCGTAGCGTTCGAAGGCGGTAAGGGCAGCGATTATCCGCTGAGCATCGGCTCCAACACCTTCATTCCGGGATTCGAAGATCAGCTGATCGGAGCAAAGGCCGGAGATCATGTTGAAGTCAAGGTTACCTTCCCGGAGGACTATCAGCCGGACAGCCTTGCAGGCAAAGAAGCTGTTTTCCAGTGTGATGTCAAGAAGGTAGAGACAAAAGAACTTCCGGAGCTGGACGATGAGTTCGCACAGGATGTCTCCGAAAAGGATACCTTCGAAGAATACAAGGCAGAAGTACGCGAAACCCTTCAGAACAGAAAGAACGATCAGGCAAAGACCCAGCTTGAGAACGCTGTCGTCGACAAGGCGATCGAGAACGCGACCATGGATATTCCGGATGCAATGGTGGATACCCAGGTTGAGCAGATGTTCGAAGATTTCGCATCCCGTATGCAGGCACAGGGACTGTCCATGGAGCAGTATTTCCAGTATACCGGCATGAACGCCGCTTCCTTCAAGGAAGACGCAAAGCCGCAGGCCCTGAAGAGAATCCAGACAAGACTGGTTCTTGAGAAGGTTGTGGAAGCAGAGAACATCGAAGCGACAGACGAAGAATTCGACGCTGAGATCGAAAAGATGGCCAAGGCCTACAATCTGGAAGCCGACAAGATGAAAGAAATGCTCGGCGAAAAAGAGACAAGCCAGATGAAGAAGGATATTGCCGTTCAGAAGGCAGTTACTCTGCTCGCAGAGGCAGCTAAAGAAATCTGAAGCAATTTGTCCGATGGAGGAGATCAATGAGTTTTGTTCCATATGTAATTGAGCAGACAAGCCGCGGCGAGAGAAGCTATGACATTTATTCCCGGCTTCTGAACGACAGGATCATTTTTCTCGGTGAAGAGGTATCCGACATCAGCGCAAATCTGATCGTCGCACAGCTTCTTTTCCTGGAAGCAGAGGATCCCGGAAAGGACATTCAGCTGTACATCAACAGCCCGGGCGGTTCTGTGTCTGCCGGCATGGCGATCTATGACACCATGCAGTATATCAAATGCGATGTTTCGACCATCTGCATCGGCCTTGCAGCCAGCATGGGAGCATTTCTTCTGGCAGGCGGTGCAAAGGGCAAGCGCTTTGCGCTTCCCAATTCCGAGATCATGATCCATCAGCCGTCGGGCGGAGTACAGGGTCAGGCGACCGAAATTCAGATCGTTGCGGATCATATCGCACGTACCAAGAAAACACTCAACGAGATTCTGGCAGCCAATACCGGCCAGCCCCTTGAGGTGGTGGAACGGGATACTGACAGAGATAACTACATGACTGCAGAGCAGGCAAAGGAATACGGCCTGATCGACGGCGTTGTAGTACACAAGTGATAAGCAGCAAGCAGATGAGACTCCTGGAAGCAGGAGTCTTGTCTTGTGCTTGAGAGATTGCAAGGAAAGGTTAAAAAATCCAGAAAAAATGCCAGAGAATAAGAAAAAAGAACCCAAAATCAGGTGCTCCTTCTGCCAGAAGACCGAAGATCAGGTACGCAAGCTGATCGCAGGTCCGGACGGCGCGTTTATCTGTGACGAATGCATCGGGATCTGTTCCGAGATCCTCGAAGAAGAGTTTGGCAAATACGATCCCAAAATGCTGAATGACGGGGACATCAATCTTCTGAAACCGGAAGAGATCCACGCCATCCTCGACGACTACGTCATTGGCCAGGATGATGCCAAAAAGGCCCTTTCTGTTGCTGTCTACAATCACTATAAGCGTGTCAGCGCCGCAAAGAATCTGGACGTGGAGCTGCAGAAGAGCAACATTCTGATGCTGGGCCCCACAGGTTCCGGTAAAACGCTTCTTGCCCAGACGCTGGCAAGACTTCTGAACGTTCCTTTTGCCATCGCCGATGCGACGACGCTTACGGAAGCCGGCTATGTGGGCGAGGACGTTGAGAATATTCTGCTGAAGATCATTCAGGCGGCGGACTATGACATCGAACGGGCCCAGTACGGCATCATCTATATCGATGAGATCGACAAGATCAGCAGAAAGTCCGAAAATGTTTCGATCACGAGAGACGTTTCGGGCGAGGGCGTTCAGCAGGCGCTTCTGAAGATCCTGGAAGGCACGGTTGCCAGTGTTCCGCCCCAGGGCGGCAGAAAGCATCCGCATCAGGAATTTATTCAGATCGACACGACGAACATCCTCTTCATCTGCGGCGGCGCTTTCGACGGACTCGAAAAGATCATCGAAGCCCGCAAGGATACCAAATCCATGGGCTTTGGTGCGGATGTTTCAGCCAACGTCGAGAGAAACGTTGGAGAAGTACTGAAGGACGTCATGCCGGAGGACTTCATCAAATATGGACTGATACCCGAATTTATCGGACGTGTGCCGGTTGTGGTAAGTCTGGACTCCCTTGACGAAACGGCACTGATCCGCATTTTGAAGGAGCCGAAAAATTCTCTTGTAAAGCAGTACAAAAAGCTGTTCGAGCTTGACGGTGTCGAACTCGAATTTGAAGATAAAGCGCTGGAAGCCGTCGCGAAGAAGGCGCTGGAGCGGAAGACCGGAGCCAGAGGCCTCAGGGCGATCATGGAAAAGTCCATGATGGACCTGATGTACCGGATCCCGTCCGACGAGACGATCCGTTCCTGCACCATCACACCCGAGGTGATCGACGGGACCGGAGAGCCGGCCGTGATCTTTGGCGAGCCGGAGCCGAAGTCCTCCCGTCAGAGACGCGGCAGGACCAGACGCGCCGGAACGCCCGAACCGGCTTAAGGAAGGAATGAACAGAATGACGGACAAGTCTTTGACACTGCCTGCTATCGCGCTTCGCGGGACTACGATCCTGCCGGATATGATCGTGCATTTCGACGTGAGCAGAAAACGTTCGATCAAAGCGATCGAGGCGTCCATGCTTGACGATCAGAGAATATTTCTTGTCACCCAGAAAAATCCGGACATGGAGGATCCGTCTCTGGCGGATCTGTACCAGAACGGAACCGTCGCCTATATCAAACAGGTGATCAAACTGGCTCAGGGGCAGATCCGGGTTCTGGTGGAAGGTTCCCATAAGGCCCGTCTCCTCACCTTTATCATGGAGGAGCCTTATCTGCAGGCGCTGGTAAAGGAGACGGAACCCGACGACATTGCTTCCTACAGTCTTCCGGTGATCGAGGCCATGAAGCGCACGATCCGGGATCTTTTCCAGGAGTACAGCGCCCAGGGCGTCAAGATCAGCAAGGATCTGGTAAACCAGATCACTTCCCGGGAAAATCTTCAGGAACTGATGGAAAACGTGGCCATCAACCTGCCGCTTTCCTATACCGACCGGCAGCGCTTTCTGGACGCCGATACGATCCAGGAGCAGTTTGAGCTGCTCGGAATGTTTTTGAAAAACGAAGTTCAGGTCATGGGGATCCGCAGGGACCTCCAGATGAAGATCAAACAGCGTGTGGATAAAAACCAGAAGGATTATGTCCTCCGGGAACAGATGAAGGTCATCCGGGAAGAGCTGGGCGAAGATCCTGCAGAGAACGAAACAGAAGAGTTCCGCCGCCAGCTGGAAGAGCTGGATGCCCCGGAAGAGGTCAAAAAGCGGATCGGCAAGGAAATCAGCCGGCTGGAATCGCTGGGCAATAATTCCGGCGAGGCAAATGTAAGCCGCACTTATATCGAAACGCTGCTGACTGTGCCGTGGAACGCGGTTTCAAAGGACAATGAGGATCTGAAAGCCGCCGGCCGGATCCTGGAGGAGGATCACTACGGCCTTCAGGACGTCAAGGAGCGGATCATGGAATTCCTTTCGGTCAGAAAACTGACCGGTATGGGAAAAAGCCCGATCCTTTGTCTCGCAGGCCCTCCCGGAACCGGAAAGACATCCATTGCCAAGTCCATCGCAAGAGCGCTGGACAAAAAATATATCCGGATCTGCCTTGGCGGCATCCGGGACGAAGCGGAGATCCGCGGACACAGAAGAACCTATATCGGAGCGCTTCCGGGCAATATTTCGGACGGACTGATCAGGGCCGGAGTAAGAAATCCGCTGATGCTTCTGGATGAGATCGACAAGACCAGCAGCGACTATAAGGGGGATACCTCCTCAGCGCTACTGGAAGTGCTTGATCCCGAACAGAATTCGCACTTTAAGGATCATTATCTTGACATACCCCAGGATCTGTCGGAGGTGCTTTTCATCGCCACCGCCAATGATGTACAGAATATTCCGCGGCCCCTTCTGGACCGTATGGAGCTGATCGAGATTTCGGGATACACCGAAAACGAGAAGGAGCACATTGCAAAAGAGCATCTGATCCCCAAGCAGCTGGAACAGAACGGGATCCCCAAGGGAACCCTTGTGATCCGCAGCACCGCGGTCCGTGAGATCATCAATCATTATACAAAGGAAGCCGGCGTCCGCCAGCTGGAGAGATGCATCGGCAAGATCTGCCGCAAAGCCGCAAGGCAGATCGTGGAAGGCAGCAAAAAGAAGATCACGGTTACCGAGAAAAATCTTGCGGCATTTCTCGGAAAAGAGAAGTTTAACTACCTCATGGCAAACAAAAAGGATGAGGTGGGTATTGCCAGGGGACTTGCATGGACGCAGGTCGGGGGCGATACACTTGAGATCGAAGTCAACATCATGCCCGGAAAGGGAGAACTGCTTCTGACCGGCCAGCTGGGAGACGTCATGAAGGAATCGGCCCAGGCCGGCATCTCGTACATCCGTTCCGTATCCGAGGAACACGAGATCCCGCAGGAATTCTTCCAGGAGCATGACATTCATGTACATATTCCGGAAGGCGCGGTTCCCAAAGACGGACCGTCGGCCGGCATCACCATGGCGACTGCCATGTTTTCCGCCATCTGCGGAAAGCCTGTAAGAGCGGATATCGCCATGACCGGAGAGATCACGCTCCGCGGCCATGTTCTGCCGATCGGAGGACTGAAAGAAAAGCTTCTGGCCGCAAAATACGCCGGCATCAAAGAGGTTCTGGTCCCCGAAAAGAACCAGCCTGACGTGGAGGAAATGGATCACGAGATCACGGACGGACTTGTGATCACGTTCGTGGAGAGCATGCAGGAAGTTCTTTCAAGGGCGCTGGTACAGGGATAAAAACAAGGTAACGATTCAGAAGCCGCGGCGGCATGGCCCGTCCGCGGCTCTGCCGGAGAAAATATGGTCATAAAAAACGTATCGCTGGATATCGTCTGTGGCGTCACCAGCCGTCTTCCGGACACGGGACGTCCGGAGGTGGCTTTTGCCGGAAAATCCAATGTGGGGAAATCTTCTCTGATCAATGCGCTTGTACAGAGAAAGGCCCTCGCCAGGACAAGTTCCGTGCCGGGGAAGACACAGACGATCAATTTTTATAATGTAAACGATGTGATCTTCCTGGTGGATCTGCCGGGATACGGGTACACAAAGGCTTCTGTATCGGAACGCGAAAAATGGGGAAAGATGGTGGAACGCTATCTTCACAGCTCAAAAACACTGAAAGCCGTTTTTGTTCTTGTGGACATCCGCCACAGACCGAACGCGAATGATAAACAGATGTACGACTGGGCTGTGGAAAGCGGGTTTATGCCGTATGTGATCGCCACCAAGCTGGACAAGATCAAAAGAAGCCAGGTGAACAAATGCCTGAAGGAGGTCCGGGAGGGTCTCGGAATGCCGGCAGATGGGATCATCGTGCCATTTTCGGCCGAGACAAAGGCGGGCCGGGAAGAAATCTGGGAGCTGATCGAAAATGCGGCAGGCCTTCAGGGCTGACAGGAGCAGAAATGGGAATTATCAAAGCGGTCAAGCTGGCCTTTGATTATTTAAAATATGACGATGACGGAAATGTGGAGGATACCCAGAGGGCTGTCGATGACGTGAGCCTTGACATTCAGCCCGGCCAGTTTATTGCGATCCTGGGGCACAACGGTTCGGGAAAATCCACTCTTGCCAAACAGATGAACGCTCTTCTTCTGCCCACCGAAGGCGCCATGTATGTGGACGGGACGGATACGGCAAAGGAACAGGACCTGTGGAAGATCCGTCAGAAGGCGGGAATGATCTTTCAGAATCCAGACAATCAGATCATTGGATCCGTTGTGGAAGAGGACGTGGGCTTCGGGCCCGAGAATCTCGGCGTTCCTACTGACGAAATCTGGAGGCGCGTGGACGACAGCCTTACAAGGATCGGAATGACCGAATACAGGAAACAGTCGCCGAATCGTCTTTCCGGCGGACAGAAGCAGCGCGTCGCCATAGCCGGCGTTCTGGCCATGCTTCCCAAATGCATCATCATGGACGAACCGACCGCCATGCTGGATCCGAACGGCCGGAAGGAAGTGATCCGTTCCGCCCGGGAGCTGAATCAGAAAGAAGGCGTAACCGTGATCCTCATCACCCACTATATGGAAGAAGTGATCGATGCAGATGCGGTCTTCGTGATGGAAGAGGGACGGATCGTACTGCAGGGAACCCCAAAGGAGGTTTTCTCGCATGTGGAGGAGCTGCAGAAGCTCCGTCTGGACGTTCCGCAGGTCACGCTTCTTGCCCATGAACTCAGAAAATCCGGCCTTCCGATCCCCGAGGGGATTCTGACGGCGGAAGAACTGGCAGGTGCATTATGTCGATAGAGCTTCAGCATGTCAGCTTTATATACAGTCCGGGAACCGCATATGAACTTCATGCTCTGAAGGACATCAGCTTTACCGTTCACGACGGCGAGTTTATCGGGATCATCGGACATACGGGATCGGGAAAATCGACGCTGATCCAGCATCTGAACGCCCTGATCCGTCCCACTAAGGGGAAGGTCCTCTATAATGGAGAGGACATATGGGAAGAAAATTACGACCGGCGCGCGCTTCGAAGCCAGGTAGGTCTTGTTTTCCAGTACCCGGAGCATCAGCTGTTTGAAAATACGGTCCTGGAGGACGTGTGTTTCGGTCCTCTGAATCAGGGACTCAGTAAAGAAGAGGCTGAGGAGCGGGCAAAAAAGGCACTCGCGTCTGTCGGATTCCGGGAAGACCATTATGGAAAATCTCCGTTTGAGCTGTCCGGCGGACAGAAGAAACGGGCTGCCATCGCAGGCGTTCTGGCAATGGATCCGAAGATACTTGTGCTGGATGAGCCGACGGCCGGTCTGGATCCCAAGGGCAGGGACGAGATTCTGGACCAGGTCAGGGCACTGCAGGAAGAGCGCGGCATTGCCGTTCTTGTCGTATCACACAGCATGGAGGATATGGCGCGTTATGCCGGAAGGCTGATCGTGATGGATCATGGCGCGGTCGCTTTCGATGACGTGCCGGGCAATGTGTTTGCCCATTACGAAGAGCTCGAGAAGATGGGTCTCGCCGCTCCTCAGCTGACCTATGTGATGCAGACGCTGCGCGCCAACGGCCTTATGGTGGATCCTGCCGCAGATACGGTGGAGAAAGCCCGGGACAGCATTCTGGCTGTCCTGAAGGCGGAAAGGCAGGGCGTGGTATGAGAGACATCACCATCGGACAGTATTATCCGGGAAACTCGGTCCTGCACAGGCTGGATCCCCGCACGAAATTTGTCGGGACGCTGATGTTCATCATCTCGATCTTTATATTCCATACGATTCCGGGTTATGCCGTCGCGACGGTCTTTCTTGGAGCGATGATCCTTCTGTCGGGAATCCCGTTCCGGCTGATCGTAAAAGGACTGAAGGCAGTTCTGGTGATCATGCTCATTACGGTCGTGTTCAATATCTTTCTGACGCCTGGTGAAGTGCTGTGGCAGTGGAAAATCCTGAAAGTTACGAAGGAAGGATTGATCCTGGCAGGAAAGATGGCCATTCGTCTGATCTATCTGGTGACAGGTTCCTCCCTGATGACCCTGACCACAACGCCGAATCAGCTGACGGACGGCCTGGAGGATCTGATGGCTCCTCTGAACCGGATCCGCATTCCGGTTCACGAAATCGCGCTGATGATGTCCATAGCGCTGCGGTTTATTCCGATCCTTATGGAAGAGACGGACAAGATCATGAAAGCACAGCTGGCCAGAGGCGCCGATTTTGAAAGCGGCAGCATCATCCGGAAGGCAAAGAACATGATACCGCTTCTGGTGCCGCTTTTTATTTCCGCCTTCCGGCGGGCCAACGATCTGGCCATGGCCATGGAAGCCCGCTGCTATCACGGCGGAAGCCGTACACAGATGAAGCCGCTGCGGTATACAAGGCTCGACCTTGCCGCCTATCTGATCCTGATCATTTACCTGGCAATCGCGATCCTGTTTCGGATCTTCGGCATATGAGAGGAAAATCATGAAAAGAATCGCGTTGATCGTGGCGTATGACGGGACCGCCTACTGCGGCTGGCAGATCCAGAAAAACGGCATTTCGGTACAGGAAGTGCTGAACCGCTGCCTGAACGATCTGCTGGGAGAAGAGATATCTGTTATGGGCGCAAGCCGTACGGACGCCGGAGTGCACGCACTGGGCAACGTTGCCGTGTTTGATACAGAGACACGGATCCCGGGGGACAAGATCTCTTATGCGCTGAACCAGCGGCTGCCGGAGGACATCCGGATCCAGCGCTCCTTTGAGACGGCGCCGGATTTTCATCCGCGTTATACAAAAAGCGTAAAAACCTATGAATACCGGATCCTGAACCGGACGTTCCCGCTTCCCACCGAAAGACTGTATTCGTATTTTTATCACTATGATCTCGATGTAAACAAAATGCGGGAGGCAGCTTCCTTTCTGACCGGCCGGCATGATTTTGCCAGTTTCTGCGGTGCCGGCGCCCAGGTAAAGACCACCGTCCGCACGGTTACGGATATCAAAATTGACAGGGACGAGACGCAGAGCATTGTTTCCATAAGGATTTCGGGAGAAGGATTTTTGTATAACATGGTCCGCATTATTGCAGGAACATTGATCGAGATCGGAAACGGGCAGTATCCGCCGGAAAAAATGAAGGAGATCCTTGAGGCCTGTGACCGGGAGATGGCCGGTCCCACAGCTCCGGCAAAAGGGCTTACCCTTCTTCAGATCTGTTATCCGGAACAGGAAAAAAATGCCTGAAAACGGGGCAATTTCCAGTTGACAGGAACAGACGGATGCAATATAATATCTAATTGTGACGTGGCACAGAGGTATGCCTTCCACAGCCCAGGAAGGCCGTACTTACAGCGGTTTCGGACATTTCCGCACAAGGCTGCCGCGGCTTCACAGATGAGATTCGAAATAGTAACGGAGCATGCCGCGAGGGATGCTTATTAATCACGGGAGGTCAGACCATGCAGACTTATATGGCAAATCCAGATAAAATCGAAAGAAAATGGTATGTCGTCGATGCCAGCGGATGCACGCTTGGACGTCTTTGCACAGGCATCGCAGCAGTACTGAGAGGCAAAAACAAACCGGAGTTCACTCCGTTCGTAGATACCGGCGATTATGTGATCGTTGTGAATGCAGACAAGATTCAGGTTACCGGAAAGAAGCTTGAGCAGAAGACCTACTATTCACACTCCAAATTCGTAGGCGGTATGAAATCCATCACTCTTGGAGAACTTCTTGAGAAGGATCCGGAGATGGTGATCGAAAACGCAGTCAAGGGCATGCTTCCCAAGGGACCGCTTGGAAGGACCATGATGAAGAAGCTGTTCGTATACGCAGGACCTGAGCACAAGCATGCAGCTCAGAAACCGGAAGTCCTGACTTTTTGATGAGGAGGTAGATTACATTGGCTAACGGAAAATTCTACGGAACAGGCAGAAGAAAAAGCTCAGTTGCAAGAGTATATCTTACTCCCGGCACAGGCAAGATCACCATTAACAAGAGAGATATCGATGACTATTTCGGTCTTGAGACCCTGAAGGTTATCGTTCGTCAGCCGCTGGTCGCTACCGAGACCGAGGGCAAATTTGATATTCTTGTCAACGTTCATGGCGGCGGTTACACCGGTCAGGCCGGTGCAGTCAGACATGGAATTTCCAGAGCACTTCTTGAGGCGGATGCTGATTACAGACCGATCCTTAAGTCTGCCGGATTCCTTACCCGTGATCCGCGTATGAAAGAGCGTAAGAAGTACGGCCTTAAGGCGGCTCGTAGAGCTCCGCAGTTCTCGAAGCGTTAATCGAGACCAAGAGACATGCAAAAAACCCTGGAAATTCAACGTTTCCGGGGTTTTTT
>CAMNNM010000075.1 GCA_946545425.1 uncultured Blautia sp.
AGCTGGCAAAAAACTGCATGATAAAAATTTTATTCATTTGCCACGGCAATATCTGTCGTTCGCCCATGGCAGAATTTATTATGAAAAAGCTGGTCCGCGAAAAGGGCCTTGAAGATCAGTTTATGATCGAATCGGCAGCAACGTCCAGAGAAGAGCTGGGGAATCCTGTATATCCACCGGCCAGACGGAAGTTGTCAGAGCACGGAATCTCCTGTCAGGGACATCACGCGCGGCAGATGGAAAAAAGAGACTATGATCGTTTCGATTACCTTGTCGGAATGGAAAGCTATAATCTTCGTAATATGATGCGGATACTCGGATCAGATCCGGATGGAAAGGTGTGCCGTCTACTTGATTTCACGGGAAGGCCTGGAGACATCGATGACCCGTGGTACACGGGAGATTTCACAACAGCTTATAATGAAATTGAAGAGGGCTGTAAGGCAATGCTTGAAAAGCTTCGTTAGAGTAATAGCATTAGCAAACTTGCTTGGCGCAACAACCAAAATCCTGGAATGGCTAATTTTACTGACGCGTCAACAGCCAAAATCCCAGAATAGCCAATCGTGGCTGACGAGCCATCAGCCAACATCCCGGTATAGTCAATTTTGGCTGACGCTTCAGCCAGCTGGCGACGATCATTGTTGCGAGAACGCAATCCAGGCCGTTAATCTGTCAAACCTCGCCTTGCAGTTACAGCCGGAGAATTGTATAATAAAGAAGAACAAAACACATCCGGTCTTCCCTCGAAAACAAGGGGTGCATTGAGAAGGAGGCGAGCTTATGCAGGATTATTTCAAAGTACCATCCAAACGGAATTCTGAAGCTGTGCTGCGTATCTACCCGGGGCACTTTGTCACACCGAACTCCCATATCAACCAGTATATGGACATCACTCCGATGAAATGCCGTGTTTCGGAAGCGAAATCGGTGGCAAAATCGCTGGCGGAGGTGCATATCTATTCTACGCCGGTGGATACGATCGTCTGCATGGACGGAACAGAAATGATCGGCGGTTTTTTTGCCGATGAGCTGACAAGTGCAGGCGTAATCTCAATGAACATGCACAAGACGACCTATGTGCTGACCCCCGAGATCAGTCAGTCGGGTCAGATGGTTTTCAAGGAAAGTCTGCTGCCGTGGATCCGCGGCAAAAATGTGCTGCTTCTTCTGGCAACCGCTACAACGGGAAGAACCGTGGCGCAGGCAATCGAGACGCTGCGTTACTATGGCGCGATCATCAGCGGCATTTCTGCAATCTTTTCGGTTGCGACAAAGATTTGCGGACTTCCGGTGCATTCACTGTTCACCAAGGCGGATCTTCCGGAGTATAATTCCTGGAAGCAGGAGGACTGCCCGCTCTGCGCAGCAGGGGTAAAGGTGGATGCGATCTGCAATGGATACGGTTTTACGCCGCTTGGGTGAGAATGGTAACAAAGTGACAAAGAAAGGGGCCGGAGGGAAACGTTTTTCTCTGTCTTTCGGTTTCTTTTCTGATTTACCTTCATAAAACGATGTAATATAATGAGAGCTGTTCGCAGAGAAATACGTGCGTACAGCTCTTGTTTTATTATGTTTTAAAGGAAATAACGAATCTGAATTATGAAATCAAAGACACTTGACATGACCCAGGGAAGTCCCGCACGGCTGCTCATGTTTTTTGCATTGCCGATGCTGGTCGGGAATATTTTCCAGCAGCTGTATAATCTGGTGGACTCCGTTGTGGTGGGGCGGCTGGTAGGAGCGCAGGCACTGGCTGCGATCGGAACCACGTCCTCGATCACCTTCATGTTCTTTGCTTTGTGCAACGGCATCGGAGCGGGGGGCGGTATCATTGTGTCCCAGTGGTATGGGCGGCACGATGAAGACAGAGTCAGGAACTGTATTGCCAATACGGCGTACATTATGATCGCGTTTCCGCTGGCCGTGGGTATACTGGCGTACGTAACGGCGCCGGTTCTCCTGAAGCTTCTGAAGACGCCGGACGACATTTTTGCTTCATCGCTGAGTTATCTGAGAGTCATGTGCGTGGGACTGGTTCTGGTCTCGGTCTATAACTTTGTTTCCTCCATGCTGAGGGCGCTGGGAGATTCCAGAACGCCGCTTTATTTTCTGATCTTCTCCTGCATTCTGAATGCGGGACTGGACATTCTGTTTGTCGGAGGGCTGGGGCTTAATGTTTTCGGCGCGGGGATCGCCACCTTGATCGCCCAGTTTATCTCGGGCTTTGCCTGCATTGCGTTCGCGCTCCGGAAGAACCCGTATTTTCATCTGAGCAGAGAAGATCTGCGGTTTAACAGGTCCATGACCCTGGATATTATCCGGATCGGCATTCCGCTTTCTCTGCAGTTTTCCATGATCGCCATATCTTCGATGGCGCTTCAGAGAGTGGTAAATTCCTTTGGAGCCGTGACGGTGGCGGCCTTTACGACAGGGAGCCGCGTCGAGCAGATCATCCACCAGCCGTATCAGACGCTGAGCTCTGCACTGACGACTTATACCGGCCAGAATTACGGCGCCGGAAAACGGGAACGGATTTTTGAAGGCTTCCGGAAGGGCCTGCTCATCATGGCGGTGTTTTCAATCGTCATGATGGTGATCATGCAGCTGTTCAGCCGGCCCATTGCATCGCTTTTTGTCAAGGACGAAGCTGTTATAGAGCTGGGAGGAGCGGCGCTTCGGATCACCAGCCTGTTTTACCTGATCCTCGGCGTGATCTATGTGGTGCGCGGAACGCTCATGGGAATCGGAGACAGTTTCTTTGCTTTATATAATGGGATTATCGAGGTGATCGGACGCTTTACCGTTCCGTTTCTTCTGACAGCCATTCCTTCGGTCGGAAAATGGGGAATCTGGTGGTCGGTGGGTATCGTCTGGGCAATCAGCGGAATTACCGCATGGTTGAGGTACCGTACTTCAGGCTATAAGAGGATCATGGCGATCCCGGACCGTCAATAGAAAGATGAGCAGGACATAAAAAAGAGCTGTGAAAAGGAAGAGAGATCCTTTTCACAGCTCTTTGTCTTATGAAAGCTTCAGGTCGCCCTGCTTTACCCATCCGGCCTTTTTGCAGAAATGGTTGATCAGAGGAGCCAGGACAGCCGGCAGTATGATGGAGATCAGAAGAAGTCCGGCCCAGTCCCAGGCGGTGACTGCTGCTTTTGTACCTGCCTCGATATCGGAGAGCCAGCCCTGGAAGACGCCGATCTGTCCTACAAAACCGCAGGTTCCCATCCCGGAGTCGATGGCGGGTCCGTTCATCTTAAGCCGGAACAGGCAGGTGGCCAGGGGACCGGTGATGGCGGAGGTCAGGGTCGGTGCGATCCACACCTTTGGATTTTTTACGATATTCGGCATCTGAAGCATGGATGTGCCGATTCCCTGGGAGACAAGTCCGCCGACACCGTTTTCCGGAAATGACATGACGGCAAATCCGATCATCTGGGCGCAGCATCCGGCAACGGCGGCGCCGCCGGCAAGACCGGTAAGTCCCAGGGCCGCACAGATGGCAGCGGAAGAGATGGGCAAAGTGAGCGCCACCCCAACGACCACAGAAACCAGAATTCCCATCAGGAAGGGCTGCAGGTCGGTGGCCCAGCGGATGAAGTCTCCGATCTTCATGGCCAGGCTGCCAAGGAAGGGAGCGATCAGCCAGGAGAGGAAGACGCCGGCACCGATGGTGACAAGGGGTGTGACCAGAATGTCTACCTTTGTCTCTTTTGAGACGGCTTTTCCGATCTCGGCGGTGATGATCGCGATGAACAGTACGGCCAGGGGACCGCCGGCGCCGCCAAGTGCATTGGAAGCAAAGCCAACGGTGATCAGAGAAAACAGCACCATGGGCGGGGCTTTCAGCGCAGAGCCGATGGCAGCCGCCATGGCCGGACCGCTCATAGCCATCGCAAGACCACCCACCGTGTAGCTTGTGCCGCCAATCTCGGCGACCGGAGTGGTCAGAAAGCCGATATGAAACAGAGAGCCGGCCGTGTTGATGATGGTTCCGATCAGGAGGGAACAGAAGAGTCCCTGAGCCATGGCGCCAAGGGCATCGATGCCGTAGCGCTTCAGGGAAATCTCAATGTTCTTTCGTTTCAGAAAGCTGCTGAATTTTGACATGGATTTTTCCTTTGCTTAATAAATCTTCTGTGTTGGGTTTTCCGCCGTTTACTATATAACAGGTGACGGAAAAAATCAATGAATCCAGGAGGATAAATCTGTTTTCTGCGACAGAAAAATATGTTAGAATCGTCGGAGATTGCAGTAATGATGTATATAACATGTAAGGAGTGATAGGGTATGCAGCAGGCTGACGCCGCTCCGACACGGGACGAAGCAGTTTTCAGAGATATGCCGGTCCACAAGGCAGTGATCACCATGGCGCTTCCTACGGTGGTGGGGCAGCTGATCGTACTGTTTTACAATCTGGCGGATACTTTTTTTATAGGGAGGACGGGAAATCCGTACATGGTGGCGGCGGCCTCGCTGATCCTTCCGGTTTTCAATATTTCCAACGCGGTTTCGGACGTGGTGGGACTGGGCGGAGGAACGCTGGTGTCCAGGCTTCTGGGAGCCGATAACAGGGACGAGGCTGAAAAGGTCAGTGCGTTTACTTTTAGTGCCGCTGGGATCGGAGCGGCCTGCTGGTCGGTTCTTGTCCTTTTATGCATGAACCCGATGCTTAAGCTTCTTGGCGCAAGCAGTGAGACATTTGCCTTTGCCAGGACCTATGCGTTCTGCGTGGTGGTTCTGGGAGGCGTTCCTACCAT
This sequence comes from uncultured Blautia sp., assembly GCA_946545425.1. GTDB lineage: Bacteria > Bacillota > Clostridia > Lachnospirales > Lachnospiraceae > Blautia_A. The sequence continues at coordinate 4,767 of CAMNNM010000075.1, forward strand.
TCTTCAGCTTACCTGCGCCCAGCTTCTGCGGGCTGTGGGATATTCCAGACAGGCGGGTTTCGGAATCTCCATGGGAGGCATATTGAATGTGATCCTGGATCCGCTGTTCATGTTTGTGATCCTTCCGAAAGGTAATGAAATCCTGGGGGCCGGAATTGCCACCATGCTTTCCAATGTGGTGACTCTTGTGTTCTTTCTGATCACCATTCGAAGAATTCAAAAAAGCACGGTCCTGTCACTGTCGCTGCGCAGGGGAATGCCCTGCCGCACAAGCATCCGGTCCGTTTTTGTCAACGGAACGCCCGGAGGTATTTCAAATCTGCTGTTTAATTTTTCGCAGGTTACCATCAACCGATTGATGTCCGGATACGGCGATATTCCGCTGGCCGGTATCGGAATCGTACTGAAGGCAGAACGGATCCCATTGAATACCGGTGTCGGAATCTGTCAGGGAATCATTCCCATCGTTGCCTATAACTACGCGGCGGGGAACCATGACCGCATGAACGAGACGATCCGCTTTTCGCGCAGGCTCGGACTTGGCGTCGCTGCCGTGAGTATCATGATGTACGAACTGTTTGCCGGTCCGATCATGGGAATGTTCATTCCGGAGGCGGAAACGGTGCGCATCGGCGCCGGCTTCCTTCGGGCAAGGTGCCTGGCTACGCCGTTTATGTTCATGGCTTTCCACATTCTGTTTTCGATTCAGGCCATGGGCGAGGGAAAGGTCGCCATGGCGCTGGCAGTTATCAGGCAGCTGATCCTGTATATACCGCTTCTGTTTATCATGAATGCTCTGTTCGGCATGTACGGCCTTGTGTGGGCTCAGCTGATCGGGGATGCTGTTACGGATATTATTTCTTATCTTTGGTTTTTCAGGATCCTGAAAAAGGACAAATACGACAATTTGGGATAGCATTTTTACACAAAGCATGGTAAAATGTTACAAGAATAAATCGAAAGATAAGGAGGGTTTTCCTATGGCAGAGCAGTATAATATTTGTCTTGATATCGGGGGCACCAAGGTGCTGGGCGCTGTATTTGACAGCAAGAAAAACATTGTGTGCCGAATTAAAAAGAAGACAAAAGAGACCGGCGATTCTTCGCAGAATGTGGAAGAAGTGATCATCAGTGTCGTGGATGAGCTGATCGGCAAAGCCGGGCTGAAAAAAGGCCAGATTCATGCGATCGCGGCCGGAGCGCCGGGCGTCATCAATCAGGAAAAGGGAATCGTTCTGTTCTCGCCGAACCTTCCCTGGAGAGATTACGATATCAAAACGCCGATCGAAAAGAAATTCGGCGTGCCCTTCTATATTGGAAATGATGTGAATGTCGGTGTTCTCGGAGAATACAAGTACGGCGCCGCCAAGGGCTTTCAGCATGTGGTAGGTTTCTTTGTCGGTACCGGAATGGGCGGCGGACTGATCTTAAATGGTGAGCTGTTCACAGGAAACGGCTTTAAGGCTGCCGAATACGGACACATGGTCCTGAATCCCGAAGGACCGCTTTGCAACTGCGGGCAGAGAGGCTGTCTGGAAGCATTCTCAAGTAAAAAGGGCATGTCCGCCTATATCCTCGAGCAGGCCGCAAGGGGCAGAAAGAGCGAGCTGGCAGACCAGATCGAGAACGGCGTTTTCAAGAGCAAGGCCCTTAAGAAGGCACTGGAAAACAATGATACGGTGGCTGTTGAGGCCGTCGACCGCGCCTGCCATTATCTTGCCATCGCCACCGGCACCATGATCAATACCTTCAGCCCGGACATTGTGGTCTATGGAGGAGGCGTTATCGAGGCGGTAGGAGATATCTTCCTTCAGAAGATCGCTGCAGAGGTGGATAAGTACTGCATGCCGTCCATCCGTCCGACCGTAAAGCTGGCCACGGCTGCGCTGGGAGACGATTCTATTCTGTACGGCGCGTTGTCCATGATCAAAAAATAATATGATTACAGCGCCAGAAGTCCGGCCGCACGTAAGTGCGGAAAGATCTTTATGGCGCACCCGCCCACGTAACAGATTTAAATAGCAGAAGGCGCTGTCTGGCTTTTTCAGACGGCGCCTTTTATGTTCCTTAATAGTACTCCCGGTATTCGGACGGGGTCATTCCGTATTTTTCTTTGAACTGCCGGCTGTAGGTCAGCGTATTGTTGAAGCCGACCGAATTGGCGACCGAGGCGATGTTGAGTTTGGTGTATGACAGGAGTTCTTTTGACTTGTTCAGTCTGTACTCTATGACATACTGATGCAGGGTCATTCCCGTGCTCTCTTTGAATAGTTTGCAGAAATAATACTTGGAAAAGCTCACGCTGTTGCAGACTTCGTCTATGGTGAGGCTGTGGTTGTAATGCTCTTCTATGAACCGGACGGCGGTCTGAATCGCGGAATCCTGTACCGGCGTCTTGCTTTTGGTTTCCAGGACGTTTCTGGATATTTTGAAGAGGTCCAGCAGCAGCTGATGGATCATGGCGCCGGCTTCCATCTGATACAGAAAGTCGTCGGTACTGGTCTGGCTGTTCAGGATGGAAAGCACGTAATCATAGGTGTTGGACAGCGTATTTACATGAAATACACCGGAGCTGTTGCGGATATAGTTGTAGAAGAACTGGGCGCTGGTCCCGCCGATGATCATGTAGATGTACTCGCCGCTTTTTTTTCTTATAAAATGGAGCGGCGTGTTGCAGGCGGAAAGGACGATATCATTGTTTGCGATCAGAACCTTTGCCCTGTATTTGACAAACACCATATCGGTCAGGCTGTAGAGAAACATATAGTCTGAGTAATTGTTCTGGGAGCCTTTTACAAGCCGGCGCTTGTCTGTAAATCCGATCTCTTTTATGTAAAATGGCAGTGCATTGGCCTGAACAGATACCTTTGGAGTATACACAAAGTGTTCCTCCGGCAGAACTCGTCGTGTTGTTTTCATAAATTCCTTTTCTGAAAGCAGATAAATTGTTGCATAATTTTAACACTAAAACATTGTGCAAAATCACAAGAAGAATTTTAAAAAAATGACTTGACATCATCAAAAAGACTTTCGAACGGAAAAAAAGCTGTCTTTCTGTATCAATTATACACGAAAAAGCAAAAAATGATACCCAAAAAACAAGTTTTGATATTGGAATTCTTTGTTTCATTTGGTACATTTGACACATGGACTTCTCTTCTTCAGGAAACATCTAAATGTTTCGCTGATCGTTTCAGAGAACCCGAATACATATTCAGGAAAGGAGAATATACCAGGAATGAGTGATTATATCTTGGAATTAAAGGATGTAGTCAAAACGTTTGGTGGTGTAAGAGCTCTGAATGGCGTTCATTTCCAGCTCAAAAAGGGCGAGATTCATGCTTTGATGGGTGAGAACGGCGCGGGTAAATCCACCTTCATTAAGGTAATTACCGGAGTTCATCAGCCTGACAGCGGAACGATGCTTCTGGAGGGAGAGAGAGTTACCTTCCGCAATACGGCTGATTCCGCAAAGGAGGGTATCGCCGCGATTTATCAGCACGTTACGTCTTTCCCGGACCTTACCGTGACAGAAAACATCTTCATGGGACAGGAGATCAAGAACAAGTTCGGATTCTATGACTGGGGTGCGATGAGAAAGCGCGCGAAGGAGCTGATCGAGCCGCTGAGCAAAGAAATCGACGTCAATAAACCCATGGGTACTCTTTCTGTGGCGGCGCAGCAGCTGGTCGAGATCGCAAAGGCACTTTCCCGCGATGCAAGAATCCTGATCATGGATGAGCCTACCGCTTCCCTGACCCGTAATGAATGCCTTCAGCTTTACCGCATTGCAAAGGATCTGAGGGACAAAGGCGTTTCCATTATTTTTATCACCCACAGATTCGAGGACATGTATGAGCTTGCCACGAGAGTTACCGTTTTCCGTGATTCGACCTATGTCGGAACATGGGATGTGGACGGGATCACCAACCAGGCCCTTGTAAAGGCTATGGTAGGACGTGAGCTCACTGCAATGTATCCGGAAAAGACAGCCAAGATCGGCGACGTCGTACTGGAAGTCGATGATATTTCCAAAGAAGGATACTTCAAAAACGTTTCCTTTAATGTACGCCGCGGCGAGATTCTTGCTCTTACGGGACTTGTCGGTGCGGGCCGTACCGAGGTCTGCCAGAATATTTACGGTATTATGACCCCGGATTCCGGTCATATCAGACTCGAAGGGAAAGAGGTAAAGATCAAAAATCCCATCGAGGCACTGAAGCTTGGAATCGGTCTTCTTCCCGAAAACCGCCAGACCGAGGGTCTGATCAACGAGCTGCCGATCTATCAGAACGTTTCTTCCGCGACGATGAGCCAGTTTGTAAAGGGCGGTCAGCTTGACGTTGACGCCGAAATGAAGAACGCCATCGATCTCTGCAAAAAGATTCAGCTGAAGGCCAACGATATCACGGCTCCGCCTTCATCACTGTCAGGCGGTAACCAGCAGAAGGTCGTCGTGGCAAAGATGCTGAGCTCCGAACAGAAGGTCCTGATCATGGACGAGCCGACAAAGGGTATCGACGTCGGTGCAAAATATTCTATTTATGAGATCATGAACGAGCTGGCCTGCAGAGGCTACGCGATCATCATGGTTTCCTCCGAAATGCCGGAGGTTCTTGGCGTTGCCGACCGTATCGTCGTTATGAAAGGCGGACGTGTCACTGCCGAGTTTAAAGATGTGAAGTCGACCACACAGGAAATGATCCTGGAAGCATCCTTGAAAGAAAGGAGTCAGTCCGCATGAAAAAGATATTAAGATCAAGAAATACGGGCCTGATCCTTGTGCTTGTCATTTTGCTGATCGCAGCAAAGATCCTGACACCGGGCCTTTTCAGTACCTACATGATCATCAACACACTGCAGAATAATGCAATCTACGCAATTCTTGCAGTGGGAGAGTTTGTCATTATCCTGACCGGCGGTATCGACATTTCCATCGCGTCACAGCTTGCGTTTGTCGGAATCATCTGCACCAAGCTTTCCTGCGATAATCCGGGAGTTCCGGGTGTCGTATTTTTCCTGCTTTCCATCGTACTCGGTGCTCTGTGCGGCGCGCTGAACGGTTTCCTGGTCGGATACCTTCACATGGTTCCCATGATCTGTACGCTGGGCACCATGTACATTTTCCGCGGACTTGCGTTCGTCGTTTCCGGCGGTGAGTGGTGGTTCGCTGCAAAGTACACCAAGTCCTACAGATGGTGGGCGATCGGCAAGGTACTTTCCATTCCGATGATCATCTGGTGGACAGTTCTGATCATGATCGTCATCGGCATTTTCCTTGCCTATACTTCTGCCGGAAGAAGAATCTACGCGATCGGTACCAGCCGCGAGTCTTCGGCGGTAGCCGGTATCAAAGAACCGACGGTTACCTTCTATGCCTACATCATCTGCGGTATTCTGGCAGGTCTTGCAGGAATGCTGAACACCTCCAACTATGCCATCGGTTACTATGGCATGGGCGAGGGCTTTGAAATGACCGCCATCGCGATCTGCGTTCTCGGCGGTACCGCCATTACCGGCGGCAAGGGACGTATGGACGGTGTGGCGATCGGCGTCGTCATCATGGCCGTTGTCAACAGCTTCATCAGTATGATCCCCGGCATGAGCGTATGGCAGAAAGCCCTTCAGGGAGGCATCATCATCATCGCTGTCGCTATCAACTACTTCACAGAACGTTCTGCGGCTAGGC
>CAMNNM010000076.1 GCA_946545425.1 uncultured Blautia sp.
ACAATTCAGAGAAATATTCATTCTCTTCATTTTTTTATCGTAAATTTATTCGTATTCTGGTATAATTATAAATAACCAGTTGACGTATTCCATGTTTATCAGTATTGTATCCATTCAACGCACAAAAAGAAGTAACAAAACCGGAGGTTAATTATGGGAAAATTCATCATCAGACAGACCGAAACAGGCATCAAATTTGATCTTAAGAATGACGCCGGCGATGTTATCGCCACTTCGCAGGTTTACAAATCACTCAGTGCCTGCAAACGTGGTGCCGAGAGTGTTCAGAAAAACGCCCTCGCCGAAATCGAAGATCAGACAGTGGAAAACTTTGCCGTACTCACGCATCCGAAATACGAAGTATATAAAGATGCAAAGGGTGATTACCGTTTCCGCCTGAAGGCTCCCAACGGACAGATCGTAGCCATCAGCGGCGCCTTCAAGGAAGTCGGGTCCTGCATGGAGCAGGTTGCCGCCGTCAGAGCGGGAGCTCCGGATGCACAGATCGAAGCGCCGGAAAAGATCGTTCCTCTTAAAAAGGCAGAAGTAGAGTAAGAAAAAGCGTATGCAGCCCGGACGGAAGGAAACATGCATTCCCCGCCTGGCTGCATACGCTCTTTTTATAGCATTACTCGATAAACAATATTCCAAGCGTCCCCGGTCCGCAGTGTGACGATACCACGCCGCCGGCTCTTGTCTCAAGGATCTCTCCAAAATGATCCAGACCCTTCAGTTCTTCTTTCAGCAGATCGACCGTCTGCCTGTCAAGCTCACCGGAATGCGTGACAAATACCCGCTCCGGCTTTGCATGCATCATGGTTTCTTTTAACGCCTCAAAATACTTCTGAAGCACGGAATTCATGCTGCCGCGGAACTTGCGGGTGGCCAGCATCGCGCCGTCCCGGACCTCGATCTCGGGGTGAAGCTTCAGTACGCTTCCGGCCAGGGCCGCCACCGAGCTGCAGCGTCCGCCGCGGTACAGATAGACCAGCGTACTGACCACAAAGCTGGCCCGGACACGGGGTTTCAGTTCCTCGATCTTTTCGCAGATCTCCGGAAGGGAAAGGCCCTGCTGTACCATACAGGCGGCTTCGATCACCAGAAGACCGATACCCGTGGAAAGATTGGCGGAATCGATGATCCGGATCCTCTCCTCTGCCTCCAGGTTCTTTACTGCAAGACAGAACACATCGTACGTGGAAGACATGGAGGACGAGATCGTGAAAACGACCGCGTCGTCTCCGGCGGAAAGAACATCACGAAACGCAGCCGTCGCCTCTTCCAGGGAGACCGCCGAGGTCTTCGGGGTCTTTTTCTGAGCGTCCGCCCAGGAGTAGATCTCATCCGGCGTGATTTCAAGTCCGTCCAGGTATTCCTTCTGATCCATGACGATATGAAGCGGGATTATTCCGATCTGATAGCGGTCGATCAGTTCTTTGGAAAGATCACAGGTACTGTCTGACAAAATCCTAATCATAAAAACCTCCAGCCGGCCTCTGTTCTGCCGGCATTCTTTTTTGTATCATCGCTCCATGCAGAGCACCAAATTTCATTCTATCAAATTCATACCTGTTCTGCAAGCGGATCAGCGAAATCCCCATCGCTTCAATCTGTCCGAGATCCGCGAAAAATCGATGGAGCATGCTCCATTCGAAATACCGATGGGAATTTTATCTTCAAAATTATAGTTTTTCGGAAAATAGTCCTCATCCTGCAGCATGTGAACCGTAACGCTGCGATGATCCGGGTCGACGATCCAGTATTCCCTCACGCCGGCATTCTTATATTTGTACAATTTAAGGATCAGGTCCTTTGACCTGGTCGACGGAGAAAGAATTTCGAGTGTCAGATCCGGCGGCCCTTCCAGACGGCGTGAACTGTCTTCCTCCGGTTCGCCGCAGATTACCAGAAGATCCGGCTGGACCATGGTATAATTGTCCCTGTCGAGCCGGACGTCAAAGGGGGCAAACAGCACTTCACAGTCCTTTCCGTGCTGTTCAATACATTCCCGGAAGAGAATATACAGTTCTCCCAGGATTCTCTGATGAACCTTCGAAGGCGCAGCCATATCGTAAAAAACGCCGTCGATCAGTTCCACTCTGCGCTCGTCCGGCAGCGCATAGTAATCATCGAGCGTGTACTTCCTTTCCGGTGATCCATAAGCAGCGGCCTCTTCCCGCAGAATTCCTTTATATGGAGAAACCGGCGGTTCGAAAGCCGTTTTCATTTTTCGCGCCTCCGCCGCAAGCGCGTTGGCGATCGCGTCGATCGTCCGCTTTCTCGGTGCCTTCGTTGATCCTCCGAAGATCTTTTCGATGGTGCTGACCGGAACATGCGATATCTCAGCCAGCGCTTTTGAGGTCAGTCCCAGTTCTGCCTTTTTTGCACGCATCTCGTCAATGGTCATGGAATATCCTCCTCTCAGGACATGTTCTCTGCACAATAACATTGTATCAGACTTTCGTCCGATTGTCAACCGCCGTTCGTCATCGTCTTATCCGTTTCATCCATATTTCAACCATTTTAATATGCCGTAAAGACTGTCTGCTGATCCGGAAGCATGCAGGCTCGTGCAAGCACGGCCTGCGCGACGCGCACATCTCGCGGCATAGCCGCTCGATGTACGTTGGCCTCACATGCAGGTTCATGCAAGCATGACCTGCGCGTTCGGCCTTATCGCGCAAAAAACGGGGATCCGCCAAAAAGCGGTCCCCGTTGAATTCATGCCGTCCGGATCAGTTACCGTACTGCTCCTTATTATTTGTAAGCCTTGTAAAGCGGTCCGAAGTTCTTGCATGCTCTGAAGTCAGCGCCTTCTTTATCCTTGGTGCCGAATGCGCTCCATGCCGCCGGACGATAGATCTTTTCATCCGGAACATTGTGCATTGCAACCGGGATGCGAAGCATGGAAGCCATGGTGATCAGGTCTGCGCCTACATGTCCGTAAACGCTGGCTCCATGGTTTGCGCCCCATGCGCGCATGACGTCGTAAGCGGTGCAGAATACGGAGCCGGGAACATGGTCAACCCTCGGTGTGAACCAGGTGCAGGGCCATGTATAGTCGGTTCTCTTCCACAGCGTATCGGTTACGTCATCCGGAAGCGCCACGGTCCATCCTTCTGCGATCTGAAGGAACGGTCCAAGGCCCTTTACCAGATTCAGGCGGATCATGGTGACAGGCATTTCGGTCCTGGTAAGGAATCTGGAGGAATATCCGCCGCCGCGGAAGTATCCGTTGTCAGCCGGATTCCAGGTGGTAGCGTCAAGGATCTTCTTCTGATCCTCTTCCGTCATCTCCCACCACTGTTTGATCACGGCGTTTCCGTTCTCGTCGGTAACTTCACCGCAGAAATCAAGTGCGGAAGCACCGGAGTTGATCAGATGAAGGAAACCGTCCGCATCCTTTGCATGGCCTTCGATCTCATAACCGGTGACTCTCTTGACTGACTCGCCGCTCCAGTAGGTACGTACATCCGAGAACATCGGAGCACGTCCGGTAAGCTGCTTCTCAAACAGCATGCAGAGGCCGTTCAGAACGTCGTTCTCGGTTGCAAGAACGTAGGGCTCGCGGGCACCGTCGTAATCGAAAGAGGTTGCAAGGAATGCTTCCGGATAGTCGCAGTTCGGCCAGTGATCGGTCCACTGTCTCTGTCCCTGGAAACCGCCGGCGATGGCGTTGTGGCCAAGGGCTTCTTCCGGGAACTTGTCAGCCAGCTTGTCGTTGCCGCGCATCAGGTCCTTGATGATGATATACATCTTGACCGTGAACTCCCACTGCTCGTCCTTGGTCTTTCTGTCCTTCTGGATCCAGTCCGGATTCTTGTCGAAGCCTTCCGGGCAGTACTTCTTTGTCCAGGCAAGAGCGCGCTCGAACTCTTCGTGATCATAGATTCCTTCCTCCATACGGCGAAGGATCTCGACCTCGTCGATAGACTCAACACGCATGCCAAGATAGCTCTCAAGGAAGTCCTGATCCATGATGGATCCGCCGATACCCATAGTGACGGAACCGATCTGCAGATAGGACATTCCGCGCATGGAGGCAGCTGCGACAGCAGCGCGGCCGAAGCGCAGAAGCATTTCCATTACATCGTCCGGAATATTCTCGTCGTCGGCTTCCTGAACGTCACGTCCATAAATTCCAAATGCCGGAATTCCCTTCTGGGCATGGGTCGCAAGAACGGATGCAAGATAGACAGCGCCCGGTCTTTCGGTAGCATTCAGGCCCCATACGCCCTTGATGGTGTTGGGATCCATATCCATTGTCTCGGAGCCGTAGCACCAGCACGGTGTAACAGAAAGAGTAATATCAACGCCTTCTTTTTTAAACTGCTCTGCGCAGAGAGCGCTTTCACGTACACGTCCGATGGTGCAGTTTGAGATAACAACCTTGACAGGTGTGCCGTCTGCATACTTCAGGTTATCTTCATAGAGCTTCTTTGCTCTTTTTGCCATGGACATGGTCTGCTCTTCCAGAGATCCTCTTACGTCAAGCGGTCCCTTGCGGCCGTCAATGATCGGACGGATGCCGATGACCGGATGTGCGCCGACCAGTTTTCTTAAATCTCCCATTGCTTTTTACCTCCGTTTTATTTTTCTTCGGGAAAACCCTGGTTATATTATACTATCTTTTCACCTTCGTTTCTAGGTAAATAATCTTTAAAAACCAGTTAATATTCTCGACTGCGGGTTTCTATCGAACCCCCGGCCGCGGCAGTTTCCCGGATTTAAAAGACTCCGCAAAAGCCCCTGGTCGTTTCGTCACTGCGCGAGCTTTGCAAGGCCAGAAATATCCAGCATGGTCTCGTCCTGCAGAAGCGGAAGGATTTCCGAAGCGATCTTCTTTACGCCGCCCTCCTCGTCGGATTCGATGTTCAGCGGCATCAGCGGCTCATGCAGAGACATTCTGAGAAGGAACCATCCGTTTCCGTGATCCTTGTCAAGGTTCACACGGATCCCCTCGTGATTGTCCGGCGCGGCCGAAAGGCCCGGAAGTGTTTCTGCTGCCTTCGTGATCTTTTCAATGATCCGCTCGCCGTCCTTCCGGAAATCGGAAATGTTGAAGTGCATGCGGACCTCGGCGCTTTCCGCCGGTTCCTTCAGGGATGCCACCATGTCCTCGATCCTGTTTCCGCGGCCAAGCTCGATCAGCAGCTTGATGCACAGATATGCACCGTCGTCCATGAAATAGTTTTCCTTCAGTGCGCCGTGGCCCGAGGTCTCCATGGCCAGCTGGCTGTCGGTCCCCTCACTGTTCAGACGGATGCTTTCATTAATGACATTGCGGTAGCCTCTCTTGAAACGCCTGTGAACGCCGCCCTTTTCCTTTATGAAATCGGCAAGACCGGTGGAGGTCACGCTGTCCGTGACGATGGTGGTTCCCGGATGGTCTCTTAAAAGGATCGCACTCATGACAGCGATCAGGCGGTTGCGGTTCAGTTCCTTTCCGTCCGCCAGTACCGCTCCGCCGCGGTCCACGTCGGTATCGAAGATCAGGCCCAGATCGGCCTTGTTTTCAGCCACGGCCTCCTGAATGCTGGCCATGGCGGCCTCGTTTTCGGGGTTCGGGATATGATTCGGGAACGTCCCGTCGGGATCCAGATACCGGCTTCCCGTGGTATCCGCGCCAAGGGGCTCCAGAACGCCGGATGCAAAGAATCCGCCCGCGCCGTTTCCGGCGTCCACCACCACATGATAGCCCTTGAGGGGATGGTCGTAATCCTCGGCGTTTACGCCCTCTTTTACCTTATCCTGCATATATTTACAGTAGGAGGTCATAAAATCGACTTCCGGAAGCTCCTGATCCGGGGCATCATCGGAAAGCGTTCCCGCAAGCGTAAGGATCTCGGTGATGTCGCCCTTTTCAAGGCCCCCGCCCCGGGTAAAGAACTTCAGGCCGTTTTTCTGATAGGGAAGGTGGCTTGCCGTGATCATCACGGTTCCATCCATCTGCCAGTCTGAGAATACCGTCGCCATGAACATGGCCGGCGTGCTTGCCATGCCGAAATTGGTAACGTCGGCGCCTTCTGCCAGAAATCCTGAGCAGGCCCACTTAGCCACCTGCGGTCCCGAGATACGGCTGTCCCGGCCGACAGCCGTGCGGACTGCATCCTTGCCGGTCTTCTTTTTCAGCCACTGTATAAATGCTCTGGAGATGCATACCACGGCGTCCCGGGTCAGATTGACCGGATCTCCCTCTACGCCCGCAACCGCGGTTCCCCTTACATCGCTTCCATTCTGCAGTTTTCTGTAATCCATTTTATTATCCTCACTTTCTGCTGCGATGGTCTTTTTTATCCTGACCCCATCATACCATAACATAGTCGTTTCTTCCATACCCCGTACCATGGTTTTGTGCACCTCTTCGTCTTGCACCGTTTCTGGCGATGTGATATACTTAACCGGAACGAACTCTCTTCACTCATGTTCGTGTCATGCATAGAACCGAGACAGGGCATTTCTGTAGATGCCGCCAGTCAGTCCCATTGATCATAAGATCGTTTTTCACCAAAAACGATCTTTTTCTTTCCCGGAGGTACCGGAATGAACCAGTATAACGCACATCCTACTGAAAAATCAGAGCGCATCACCCGTCTTGTAGAAAATCTTTACCGCAAAATGCCCGAAATCGAGGCATCCCGTGCGGTACTTCTGACCGAATCCTACCGTCAGACCGAAAATGAGCCCATGGTCATGCGCCGGGCTCTGGCGTTCGCGCATATTCTCGACAACATCCCCATCATCATCCGTGACGAGGAGCTGATCGTCGGAAGCAGCACCATAGCGCCCCGCGGCTGCCAGACCTACCCGGAGTTTTCCTACGAATGGCTGGAGGCCGAATTTGACACCGTCGAGCACAGAGAGGCCGATCCTTTCTATATATCCGAGGAGACCAAAAAGGCCCTGCGCGAAGTCCATCCCTACTGGAAGGGCAAGACGAACAGCGACCTGGCCACAGCCTACATGGCGCCTGAAGCCAGAGCCGCCGTCGAGCACAACATCTTTACGCCCGGCAACTATTTTTACAACGGCGTAGGCCATTTCACCGTCAAATACTGGGATGTACTCGAAAACGGATTCGAGGGGATCCTGAACCGTATTGAAGACGAGCTGAAAACCGTGAAGGTGGGAGACGCCGACTTTTCGACCAAAAATGCCCTTCTGCGCGCCATGAAGATAAGCTGCGAGGCTGTCATCCGCTATGCGGAGCGCTACAGCGTGCTCGCTAAGGAGATGGCGCAGAAGGAATCCGATCCGGCCCGCAAAGCCGAGCTTCTTGCCATCAGCGCCAACTGCCATAACGTGCCCCGGAAGGGTGCCGAAAGCTTCTGGGAGGCCTGCCAGAGCTTCTGGTTCGTACAACAGCTTCTGCAGCTGGAGTCCAGCGGACATTCCATCTCCCCCGGACGCTTCGACCAGTACATGTATCCGTACTACGAAAGAGACATGGCCGCAGGCCGCCTGACAAGAGACCAGGCTCAGGAATACATCGACTGCATCTTCGTCAAGCTGAACGACCTGAACAAGTGCCGTGACGCCGAGTCCGCCAAGGGATTTGCAGGCTACAGCCTGTTCCAGAACCTTTGCGTGGGCGGACAGACCGTGGACGGCATGGACGCCACCAACGATCTTTCCTTCATGTGCATCTGGGCTTCCATGCACGTATTTCTTCCGATGCCGTCTCTTTCCGTCCGTGTATGGAATCTGACGCCCCACGATCTGATGCACGAGGCGTGCCGTCTTACAAGGACCGGTATCGGCCTTCCGGCTTATTACAACGACGAGGTGATCATCCCCGCTCTCATGAACCGCGGGATTTCCATGGACGATGCCCGCAACTACAGCATCATCGGCTGTGTGGAGCCCTCTGTCATGGGTAAGGAGATGGGCTGGCACGACGCTGCCTTCTTCAACATGTGCCGTCCGCTGGAGCTTGTCTTCTCCAACGGCGTCGACAAGGGCGTTCAGGTGGGGCTTCGCACCGGCGATCTGAAGGACCTGAAAACCTTTGAGGATTTCTGGAACGCCTACAAGGCACAGATGGATTATTTCATCTCCCTGCTGGCCAACGCGGACAACGCCATCGATCAGGCCCATGCGGAGCGCGTTCCGCTCCCGTGGCTTTCGACCATGATCGACGACTGCATGAAACGGGGCAAAACGCCCGAGCAGGGCGGTGCCATCTACAACTTCACCGGTCCCCAGTGCTTTGGTATCGCAAATGCGGCAGATTCCCTGTACGCCATCAAGACCCTGGTCTATGATGAAAAGAAGATTTCTCTGGAAGAATACAGCCGCGCACTGACCCTGAATTTCGGCAAGGGTCTGGACGATATTTCCATCGCCGAGATGACCGCTGCCATCGCAGAACAGATGCAGAGAGCCGGCAAGGAGGTCACTCCCGCCGAGATCGCGGCCATCGCGTCCAGGCTGAAGACCTCCCGCGTATCCGAAGATGACAAAAAGCGCTTCGACGAGCTTCTCTCCATGATCGACGCGCTTCCGAAATACGGTAACGACATCCCCGAGGTCGACTACTTTGCAAGAGACGTCGCCTATCTTTATACGAAGCCTCTTCAGAACTACAGAAACCCGAGGGGCGGACAGTTCCACGCCGGCATCTATCCGGTATCCGCAAACGTACCGCTGGGTGCCCAGACAGGCGCGACCCCGGACGGACGTCTTGCCCATACCCCGGTAGCAGACGGGATCGGCCCCATGTCCGGAAGGGACACCTGCGGACCTACCGCAACGGCCAACTCCGTCGCCCGCATCGACCATATGATCGCCTCCAACGGAACACTTCTGAACCAGAAGTTCCATCCGTCGGCACTGGCAGGCGAGAAGGGCCTGAACGATTTCGAGTCCCTGATCCGCACCTACTTCGACCGCAAGGGCATGCATATGCAGTTCAACGTTGTCGACAAGGCAACGCTTATCGACGCCCAGAAGCATCCGGAGAACTACAGACATCTGGTGGTTCGTGTTGCCGGTTATTCGGCACTGTTCACGACCCTGTCCAAGTCTCTGCAGGACGACATCATCAACCGTACCGAACAGGGTTCCATCTACGACCTCAGCTGAGCCTGATTCTTTCATCAAAGCCGTACCGACAGGAATAAGCTGACAACTACTACATGAAAGAGGCAGACCAGTTATGAAAGAATACTTACAGACAAAAGGCCGGATCTTCGATATCCAGCGGTATTCCATCCACGACGGCAAAGGCATCCGGACCATCGTGTTCCTTAAGGGATGCGTTCTCCGCTGCCGCTGGTGCTGCAATCCGGAATCGCAGGAATTCGGCATCCAGCAGATGCGCCAGGCAAACGGCACCGTCAAGACCGTCGGTGAGGATACCAATGTGGAAAAGGTCATGGCGACCGTCGTAAAGGACCGTGACTACTACCGCAGGTCCGGCGGAGGGCTTACCCTCTCCGGAGGCGAAAGCCTGTGCCAGCCGGAATTTGCCCGTGATCTTCTGCACGCCGCTTACGACGAGGGCTTTTCCACCGCGTTGGAGAGCATGGCCTGCGCGGACTATCAGCGCATCGACGCTCTGCTGCCCTGGCTGGACGAATACCTGATGGACATCAAGCATACCAACGGCGCAAAACACAAGGAGTTCACCGGCGTGGACAACGCCCTGATGCTGGAAAACGCCCGCCGCGTCGCCGCCTCCGGGCAGTGCACCCTGATCATCCGGACGCCGGTGATCCCGACGTTCAACGATACGCCGGAGGAGATCCGCTCCATCGCAGAGTTTGCGGCAAAGCTGCCCGGGGTAAAGCAGATGCATCTGCTGCCTTATCACAAGCTGGGCTATGACAAATATATCGGCCTTGGACGCCCTTATCCCATGGGCGACCTGCAAACGCCCCCGCCCGAACGCATCGTGGAATTCAAGCATATCGTGGAATCCACGGGACTTACCTGCGTGATCGGGGGATGAAGCGCTGATTTTATGATCAAAAACAAACCAGGCATACAAGGACCCGGAATTCCCGGGTTCTCAGATGCCTGGTTTTGTATTTACTCAGCACCCCTGACCGCCCACAGCCCGGGATGCTTTGCATCCCGGGCTTCAGGGTGCTGAATAG
>CAMNNM010000077.1 GCA_946545425.1 uncultured Blautia sp.
GTCACGATCTCGCACTTCACGTTAAAGATCTTCGCCACCTTCAGCAGTGTATCTGCATATCTGCCGACTGCAGCTGCGCAGTGATGCGTCGGGCCGGCCTCGCTCCAGAGGTTGTTGAACTCCCTTGCACCGCAGGTGAAGCGCATTCTCATGTTGGTATCGCCGAAGGAAAGGATCTTTCCGGGCTCGTTGATGCCCTCTGCCACGACAAACTTGAAGTTGCCTTCTCCGTCCTGCGTGATGGCCAGGAAGGTGATCGGGCCGGTGTACGGATAGAACTGGGTCAGGTAGCCGCCGCCGGTCTTGCCGTGGAAGACCTTCACGATCTTCATGGTCGGCTTCTTGTCGGAAATGTCGGCGTCGCCGGATCCGCTGTGGCCGATGATGGCGATGTCGTCGTTAAAATCGATGGAGTACATTTCGGAAAGCTGGCCGGTTCCGGAGATGGTCTTCAGAATGCTCATGGCCATGGCGACCTTCATATCGCCTTCGACGGCGCAGGCGGTACCCTGCTTGATGAGCATGGAGAACGCCGGGATCAGCATGCTGTCCAGAACGCCTGCCTGTCCCTTTGCAAAGCCGTCGTAATGGGAAGCGATCAGACCCAGCTGCTCGTCCTTGACCCACTGCTCAAAAGCGACCACGTATTTTGCCATTTCCCAGACTTCTTCGATGCTTCCGCCGCCTTCGATATCGAAGGTGTCAAGGATTTCCTGAGCCTTTGCGCGGATCGCGTCTTCGTCGGTAATGTTGTCGGCGATGACCCACATCTTTTCCCAGTCGAACTGCTTGGTATAAAGTCCCATCTTTCTGTAAAGGTTGGACTCGTCGATATAAAGATCCATCATGCCTGGATACGGTCTTCCGATCTGGGCGATGTTGGTATCGCGGAATCTTCTTCTGGTCTGTGCTGCACGGCACCAGTCTTCGATCTCAGCCTGAACGATGGGATCGCCGCCTTCTACGACGCCTGTGATGCAGGCATGTCTCTTGCCGAATCTTTCAAGGTCGGCTACCATTTCACCGACAGCACCGCATGCATAGCCTTCGCCCAGCCATACCGGGATATCGGTGTGATCGTAATCGAGGGCTTTCAGTTTCTGCACATTGACAAGAACGACCGGAACGTCCAGATCCTTGACGGCCGGAAGCATGTTGTAGGAGGTTGCATAGGTAAGAAGCTGAAGGAACACCAGATCAACGTCTGCCGCGCGGAATTTGTCGCCGGCTGCCTGGGACTGTTCTTTGGTGGTGATCATGCCGCCGTCGATGATCTCGACGGTATCCGGAATGGTCTTTTTGAAGGCTTCATACTGTGCCTCGAATTCCGGCACAAGCTGCGGGAACTGGGGAAGATAGGCTCCCAGGGCGATGGAAAAGACGCCGACTCTTGCTTTGGTCTCAACTAACATTGCAGATACCTCCTGTATTATGGTTTATGACTTGCTCATGAAAATCAGAAGCACGGCCGGGGACGCAGAGCATCCGGAATGCGGCCGTATGCATCCTTACTAATATTATATATTTGGAAGAAATGACTGTCAAACAGAATTGAAGGCAAAGCCGGAGAGGGCATGTCCGGCGGATAAAATATCCGGTGGTGAAATACAGAAATGCCATGAATTGAAAATTCATTACACCAAGCATATAACATTATGACAAATGAAAATGACATCCTCTTCTAGCAGACGTATTCGAAGACGACTAAAATAAAAAGACATTCTCTAAAATACAGCACCTGTTTTGAACAGAAGAAACATGAAGAGCCATAAAATACAGGAAAAGCAGGTTGACTGAAAGGAGTGGAGCATTTTTATGGATAATTTTGTACTGTGGAGATCTTCGGAGCCTCGTTTTCCGGAACTGCACCTGTGTTACTGCGGTTATGAGGACTGCGTGCCGCTTCACAGTTTTGGACCTGCGGTGCGTGATAATTATCTGATTCACATCATTCTGAACGGAACCGGGATCTACCGGGTGAACCAGCAGACGTACCATCTTTCGGAAGGGGAAGGATTTCTGATCGAGCCCGGTGTGCAGACATTTTATCAGGCGGATCAGGAGAATCCATGGACCTATGTCTGGTTTGGATTCAAGGGATACGAGGCGGAAAAAATCGTACGGGAACTGGGACTCGGGAAAAACCGGGTGACATTCCGGCTGAGCCATGTGCAGGAACTGAAACAGGTGATCCTGAGCATGCTGAAGAACGGATCTTATTCCAAAGCAAATGAGTATATGCTGGAAAGCCAGCTGTATCTGCTGCTTTCCATCCTTATGAGAGACATTGAGGTTCATCTGGGCGAAACAAATCAGGGAAACGACATCGTGCGCAAGGCGGTGGAATACATCGAAGACAACCATGCAAAGCATGATCTGAAGGTCGTGGATGTGGCTAAATATGTCAATGTTGAGCGTGGATATCTCTACACACTGTTCAAAAAGAATCTGCAGCTGTCTCCCAAGGACTATATTGTGCGGTATCGTCTGTCCAGAGCGACGGAGCTTCTGAACAATACGGACTATCCCATGGAGATCGTGGCGTATTCCTGCGGATATCAGGACCCGGCGGTGTTTTCGAAAGCATTTAAAAAGATGTATCAGGTGGCCCCGTCGAAATACCGGCAGATCTCCCGTACCACAATGCAGAAAAACCTTGAGGGGGGAAAGAACCGTCTGGAGCTGCTGGAGGCTGAACAAACTGACAAAAAGGCAGGCGTTTAAGTACATTTAGACAGAAATAAATGACAAATGTATATGGCTGATCTGACGGTGTATTAGTAAAATTGACTCATGACGCTCGGGGTGAAGGGCCCTCATCCCGGCTGTGATGTTTCAATTATCAAAAGAAACAGCTGCAAACAAGCAATGTAATGGAGGGAAAATTATGAAGAAGCGTGCATTTGCTGCTATCGCGGCAGTAGTCGGACTTGGAATGGTCATGCCGGCAACGGTATCCGCATACTCTGTTGACGAGCTGCAGGTGAACATCTGGGACAACAATCAGCTGGCTGGACTTCAGCAGATCGCTGACGAATGGTCAGAAGAATCCGGAGTAAAAGTAACGATCAACGTAGTTGACTGGGATAACTACTGGACACTGCTTGAAGCCGGTGCTTCCGGCGGACAGATGCCCGATGTATTCTGGATGCATTCCAATACCGCTCAGATGTACATGGAAAACGATCTTCTTCTGAATCTGGATGACTATATCGCAGAGGATGATGCCATTGATCTTGCAAACTATTACGAAGGCGTCGTAGAGCTTTACAACCGTGACGACAACGGATCGCAGTATGCGCTTCCGAAGGATCATGACACCATCGCTCTTCTTTACAACAAGGCTCTGTTCGACAAATACGGAGTCGAGTATCCGACGGATGACTGGACCTGGGAAGACCTGCGCGATGCAGCCGCAGCCATTACCGAGGCCGGTGCTGACGACGGCGTCTATGGATATGCCATCAATTCATCCAACAACCAGGACGGCTGGTACAACATCATTTACGATTACGGCGCACAGGTTATCACCGATGATCACAAGGGAACCACCATCGGATCCGAAGAAGGCAAGGCAGCCATGGAAATGCTGCGCCAGATCCTTGAGGTCTCCGCACCGCAGACGACCGTAGCCGAGACCGGTACCGATTCTCTGTTCAATTCCGGACTTTGCGCTATGATCACGCAGGGTTCCTGGATGATCAACACCTTCTACAAGGCTGAGAATTCCGCAGACTATGCATGGGCAATGCTTCCCTATGCAGACGTGAACGGAAACGGCCAGTGTGACAAAGGCGAACGCTACTCCGCATACAACGGACTTGGCTGGGCAGCTTCCGCTGCTACCGCAGATCCGGATGCTGCTTACAGCCTGATCTCTTATTTCTGCCAGGAAGGACCGCAGAAAGAGCAGGCAGCTCTCGGCGTTACCATGGGCGGTATGAAGGGCATTTCCGACGATTTCGCAAACGCATTTGAAGGCATGGACGTTTCCGCGTTCACCCGCGCAGAAGAAGAAGGCGACCTGTTCTTCCGTCCGTATACCCGCAACACCACCATTTGGGAAGATGCAATCCAGCAGGCAGGAGGATTCCTGGATGCATGGCAGGATCCGTCCGATCCCGAAATTATGGCAGCAGCCTGCGATAACGCACAGGCCATCATCGAGAACGCGATCGCACAGGAATAATGAAATAATGCACGGTGATGCAGCTGATCAGCCGGTCAGCTGCATCATTTCCGGACAGAACGACGACAGCGCCCTGCAAAGCAGTGTCATGCAGGGCGCTGTATTCGACAGAAGAGAGCCGTGCAGGCATTTTTCTGGCTGCTCTTCTGCCCTGGAAAGGAGTAACGAGTGAATAAGAAAAAAACTGCTGCCCAGCGCAGCGAGACGAGGTGGGCATGGCTGTTTGTTACGCCGACGCTGCTGGGTCTGATCGTTCTGAACTTCTATCCTATTTTCAACACGATCTACCAGTCTTTCTGCAAGACCGGTGATTTCGGAAAAGGAAACAAGTTCGTCGGACTTGCCAATTATCAGGCGGTGCTGAAAGCTTCCGAGACATGGCAGTCCTTGTGGAATACGGTAAAATATGCTTTGATCGAGGTTCCGTTTGGAATCATCATCGCGCTTCTGCTTGCAGTTCTTCTGAACAAGAAGATCGCGGGGCGTTCCATTTACAGGACCATTTTCTTCCTGCCGATGGTCTGTGCACCGGCAGCCGTGGCCATGGTCTGGAAATGGCTTTATAATACCCAGTTCGGTCTCTTGAACAATATTTTCCATACCAAGATCTCCTGGATCTCCGATCCGAAGATCGCGTGGATCTCCATCGGCGTTATAGGCGTCTGGTCCATCATCGGTTACAATATGGTCCTCTTTATCGGAGGACTTCAGGAAATCCCGGGCGACTACTACGAAGCGGCCAGAATCGACGGGGCCGGCGAGATCCGTCAGTTCTTCTCGATCACGCTTCCGCTTCTGAGCCCGACCACCTTCTTTATCGTCCAGACCCGTATTATCGGAGCTCTGACCGTGTTCGACCTGATGTTCATGGTCATGGACAAGACGAACGTCGCTCTGAAGAAGGTTCAGTCCATCGTTTATCTGTTTTATCAGTACGCATTCACCAATGGCAACAAGGGTTACGGCGCCACGCTGGTCGTCGTCCTGCTTGTCTTTATCATGATCATTACCGTGATCCTTCAGCGTGCCGAGAAGACTCTGGTCTATCATAACTAAGGAAGGAGGGAATGAGAATGACAGACAGTGCAGAGAAAAATGCAGTCATAAAAAGAGTTCTGACCCACGTGATCCTGCTCATTGTTGCGTTCATTATGATCGTCCCCTTCGCCTGGATGATCCTGACCGCATTGAAAACCAACCAGGAATCCATTTCGGTCAATCCCTTCTATATCTTCCCGCATAACGGGTGGCACTGGGAGAACTTCAAGACCGTATGGAAGAGCTACAACTTCGTAATTCTTTACAAGAACACGATCCTGATGATCTTCTTCCGCGTCGTCTGTGCGGTGCTGACCGCCACCATGGCAGGTTATGCGCTCGGCCGTCTGAACTTCCGCGGCAAGAAGCTTGTGGTTTCCCTGATCCTGATCCAGATGATGGTTCCGGGACAGATCTTCATTATTCCGCAGTATCTGATGGTCTCCAAGCTCAATATGTTGAATACCACCTTCGGTCTGGTGTTCCCGGGTCTGGTCACCGCTTTCGGTACCTATCTTCTGAAGGTCGGTTATGAAGGCCTTCCGAAGGATCTGGAAGAGGCGGCATCCATCGACGGATGTAATATCGGACAGAGGTTCCTGCGGATCCTGATGCCGCTGACCAAGAGTTCCATGGTTTCCCTTGGAATCTTCACGGCGGTGTTCGCATTCAAGGATCTGATGTGGCCGATGATCGTCTGCACCAACGCAAGCACGACGACGCTTTCGGCCGGTCTTGCCAAGATGCAGGGCCAGTACGGCAGCGAGTATCCCACCATGATGGCTGCTGCGACCCTGGCGGTCCTGCCCATGGTCATCATTTACGTGATCTTCCAGAAGCAGTTCGTGGAAGGTATCGCGACCAGCGGCGGAAAGCTGTAAAGTCCGCTCTGCTGTCCCGGCTCATTTGGGCGCCATGGACAGCAGCAGATCAAGACGGTTTCCCGAACCCGTCCGGGGCATAAACACGTCCCCGGGCGGGTTCTTTGTTGAGGAAGAATATGGAACGATTCAGACGTCTGTTTGCGTCGGAAAAAGAAAAACTGAAAGGCAGACCGTGGAAGGAGAAGCTGCAGTATATCTGGGAATATTACCATCTCTGGATCATCGGCATCGGTTTTGCGGTGTTTATGATCATTTATCTGATCTGGCATTTTACGACGGGCATCGGTGAAAACTGGATCAGCGTGGCTTTTCCGAATGCCATGACCGATATGGGAAACGGGTCTCCTTTCTGGGAAGAATATGTTGAGGCTTCCGGATATGACATCCGTGAGAAAAACGTGGATTTCAACAGTTCTCTTTATTTTGATCCCACGACGCTCTCCGGGACGGCCAACAATTATTATCAGGCCTTTGTCGCGATGATCGAGGCAGGAACGCTGGATGCGGTGACGCTTCCCCGTCCGCAGATGGAAGCGCTGGGGCAGAGCGGGCGTCTTCTGGACCTGTCCTCCGACGAGACGGCCGGACTGTTTCGTAAATATGAGGACCGCCTTGTTTACAGCCTGCCGATCGACGAAGAATACAGTACGGAACCGGTTCCCGTGGGGATCGATGTCAGTGACAGCATACTGATGACGCAGTACCACATTTATGACGACAGCTGCGTCCTGGGGATCAGCGAGTACAGCAGCCATATCGATGCGGTGAAAGAGTTTCTTTCCTGGATCCTGGAGGAGGACGCGGCATGAAGGATTTTGTCAATTCGATCTTTAACAACGACAGTCCCCTGGGGCGTTTTACCGCCTGGTTCTGGCTGGTGTTCGGCGCCAATGTCATGTTTGTCCTGTTTTCTCTTCCCGTCGTGACGGCAGGACCGGCGTTCACGGCCATGTATCATGTGATGCTGAAGTCGCTGCGGGAAGATCCTGACAGGAATCCCTTCCGGGAATTCTGGACCGGCTTCAGAAACAGCTTTAAACAGTCCATGCTCTTCTGGATCGCGGCCCTTCTGGCAGGAGCGTTTCTTCTGCTGGAGATCCGTTTCTGCATGGAGACGGGAGGAACCATGGATTATTTCAAATATGCTCTTTATGGGCTGTTGGCGGTCCTGCTGATCCTGCTGTTTCATCTGTTTCCGGTTGTCGCGGCCTTTGAGAGTACCTGGAAGGGGCAGCTTGGAAACGCGTTTTTCTTTGCTGCCCGGAACCCGATCCGGGCTCTTCTCATCGCGGCGCTGAACATTGTTCCGCTGGTGCTGACGTATGTTGACTACCAGAGGATGCCGCTGTATGCCTTTTTGTGGGTGATCGGAGGCTTCGGGCTGATCGCTCTGATCGTTTCAAGGCTGCTTTTGAAGGATTTTGCAAAATATCTGCCCGATCCGGATGAGGGACTTGAAGAGAATGAATCAAAATAGTCTGATGTAAGGAAGGAGTTTTGCCTGCCTATGATAACGTATGACGAAAATCAGAAAGTCTTCCATTTGAGCACCCCCGCGACCAGCTATGTGATCGGGATCGTGGACGGTGTTTATCTCGGACATGTTTACTATGGAAAGAAGCTGGAGGATCTGACCGGTGTATATTCCCTGCTCAGAACAGAGGAAAATCCGTTTACTCCTTCGGTGAATCTTCGCGAGAAGGTCCGGTTTATGGAAACGGTGCCTGCAGAGTATTCCTGCGGCGGCACCGGTGACTATCGGGAGGCCGGGCTGGGAGTCCTGAACGCACAAGGGCAGTACGGCTGTGAGCTTCATTATAAGTCTTATACGATCCGTCCCGGAAAGCAGGCGCTTTGCGGCCTGCCTTCTGTCAGGGGCTGTGAGAGCTGCTGCGATACCCTTGAGATTGTCCTGGAGGATCCGGTGCTTGGGCTGGAGGCAGTTCTGTCCTATACGGCGTACAGAGACATGGATGCCATTACCAGGAGCGTGCGGATAAAGAATGCCGGAAGCGACAAGCTGGTCCTTACCCGTGTTCTGAGCGCTGTTCTCGATCAGGATCAGGAAGATTACGAGGTGATCACACTTCACGGATCCTGGGGAAGAGAACGCCGGATTCAGAGACGGAAGACCGGATATGGGTCGGTATCCGCAGAGTCCCTGCGGGGCGAGACCGGACATCAGGATCAGCCGTTCCTTGCCGTCATGACTCCGGGGACGACCCAGACAAGCGGGTCCGTTTATGGAATGAATCTGGTGTACTCGGGTAATTTTCTTGCAAAGGTTCAGACGGACCAGTATGACAAAATGCGGGCCGCGATGGGAATCCACCCGGAAAACTTCCGCTGGCCGCTTGAACCGGGAGAAGAATTTCAGGCACCGGAGTGCGTTCTGGTGTATTCTGACGAAGGCCTGGGAAAAATGACCCGGACCTTCCACGATCTGTATCGTGATCACCTGCTTCCGGAGAAGTGGAAAGACAGGGAGCGTCCCGTTCTTGTCAATAACTGGGAAGCGACCATGATGGATTTCACCACGGATGTTCTTCTTGAATTTGCACAGGAAGCGGCAAAGCTAGGAATCGATATGCTGGTCATGGATGACGGCTGGTTTGGGCAGCGGGACAACGACGACTGCGGTCTGGGAGACTGGTATATCAATGAGAAAAAGCTCCCCGGCGGTCTGAAGCGTCTTTCGGAAGAGGTAAACAAGCTTGGTCTTAAGTTCGGCATCTGGATCGAGCCGGAGATGATCTCGGAGGATTCGGATCTTTACCGGGCTCACCCCGACTGGGCATTTCAGCTGAAGGGCAGAACGCCCGGGAACTGGCGCCATCAGCTGGTTCTGGATCTGACGAGGGATGAGGTTTTTGAGGCTGTGTACGGCCAGATTTATGCGTCGCTTTCCACCGGGAATATCGCCTATGTGAAGTGGGATATGAACCGTCCTCTCTGCGATGTGGGAAATCTGGTCCTTCCTGCCGGCCGGCAGGGTGAGATCGCCCATCGTTATGTGCTGGCGGTTTACCGGATGCAGCAGAGGCTGATGGAGGATTTTCCGGATATTCTTTTCGAGAACTGTTCTTCCGGCGGTGCCAGGTTTGACCCGGGCATGCTCAGCTTCAGTCCGCAGATCTGGACTTCGGACGATACGGACGCCATAGAACGGCTGTACATTCAGGAGGGAACCGCCATCTGCTACCCGCTTTCCACCATGGGAGCGCATGTGTCTGTCTGCCCGAACATGCAGACCGGCAGAACCGTGCCCTTTGATACCAGAGCCCTGGTCGCCATGGCCGGAACCTTTGGCTACGAGCTGGATGTGAGGCATCTTTCCGAAGAAGACCGGAAGGCCGTGCCCAGGCAGATCGCCCTGTTCCGGAAGGTAAATCCGGTGGTACGGACCGGTGATTATTACCGGATCGCGTCGAACCGGGAGAACGGATATTTTGACTGCTGGGAGGTAGTGAAGAAGGACAGGTCGCTTGCATATATGACCTTTGTCCAGACGCTTTCGCAGCCGAACATGCCCAGCAGACGCATCCGCCTGCAGGGCCTTGACCCTGATAAAATGTATGCCGTTTCCTGCGATTTCTGCGGAGCCCGTGACTTTGACGGCAGAGCGCTTGATGAGAGAAGCTTTGCGGATTGTGAGGAGAATTCCGGCGGAGCAGGCATTGGAACGGAAATCGGTACGTTCCAGGGCCGCACGCTTATGAACGCGGGCATGCTTGTACCGAGAGCGGCCGGAGATTACCGTGCGTTCCTGTATGAGTTGCGGGAAGTGTGATTTATCAGTATATGTTGAGATAATGGAGGAAGCCGTGGCTGCCGCAAATGCGGCAGCCACGGCTGTATTTGAAAGACCCTCGGCGCTGGAGGGGTAATCCTCCGCCGTACGGCGGAAACATGCATCCATTGCGAC
>CAMNNM010000078.1 GCA_946545425.1 uncultured Blautia sp.
TTCATAGGACCTCCCATTTGCCTTCATGCGGCATCAGTAAACTACAGTATAATCAATTCTCCTTTTTCGTGCAAGAAGACATTTCCAAGCCGGGGCTTTTCATGTATAATAAAGCTGTTCGGCATTTCGGAAATGAAACGCCGGAAATATCGTGACTTTACATCTGTCGGCCCCTTTCGGGCGAGAGAGTTTTTCGTGAAAGGGGTTGATCTGAGATGACGCTATCCCAGCTGAAATATGCCGTGACCGTGGCGAAGGCCGGATCGATGAACGAGGCGGCCCGCATGCTGTTTATTTCTCAGCCCAGTCTGTCTTCAGCCATCAAGGAACTGGAAGAAGATATCGGTGTTGAGATCTTCCGGAGATCCAACCGGGGAATCGCCACAACCCCGGAAGGCGACGAGTTTTTAGGGTACGCCCGTCAGATCGTGGAACAGTTCTCACTGGTGGAAGAAAAATACATCACCAGGGAAGCCGGGAAGAAGAAATTCAGCGTTTCCACCCAGCATTACAGCTTTGCGGTGGATGCCTTCGTAAAGCTGGTCAAAAAAGTCGGCATGGAGGAATATGAATTTGCGATCCACGAGACGAAAACCTATTCCGTGATCGAGGATGTGCGTAATTATAAAAGCGAGATCGGAATTCTTTATATCAATGATTTCAACGAAAAGGCACTGAAAAAGCTCTTCCACGAATTCGGTCTGGAATTCTGCGAGCTGCTGAAATGCAGGGTCTATGTATACTTATGGAAAGGACATCCCCTTGCGGACCGGGAAGAAATCGCCCTGGAGGAGCTGGCGGATTATCCCTGCCTTTCCTTTGAGCAGGGGCCGAACAATTCCTTCTATTTTGCAGAGGAAGTACTGAGTACATACGAATACAAAAGGCTGATCAAGGCGGACGACAGAGCTACCCTTCTGAATCTGATGGTAGGGCTGAACGCCTACACGCTTTGCAGCGGCATCATCTGTGAGGATCTGAACGGTCCGGACTACTGCGCCGTCAGACTGAAGTCAGAAGAGATCATGACCATCGGGTATCTGGTACGGAAAGGCGCAGCTCTGAGCCGGCTGGGACAGGGATATCTGGAAGAGATCTCTGCTTACCGTGACAAGGCACTGCGATAAGATTCTGATATAGATAAAAACTATAGCTGGCATAAAAAATTATGAATAAGCACTTTTCCTATAAACATGATATAGTATTATCTGCCTGGAGGATAAGAAATGTCAGATATAATCGTTGAAAATCTGAGCAAGACCTTTCTGTCGAAGGACGGAACGGTAGAGGCTCTGAAAAATGTAAATCTTGAGATTCATTCCGGAGATATATACGGCATCATCGGCATGTCCGGCGCCGGAAAAAGTACCCTTGTGCGGTGCCTGAATTATCTGGAGGTCCCGACAGAAGGCCGCGTCCTGATCGACGGAAAGCCGCTGAGCTCATTTTCCGAAAAGGAGCTTCGCGCCGAACGCCAGTCCATTGGCATGATCTTTCAGCATTTCAATCTGCTGATGCAGAAATCCGTGGAAGCCAATGTCTGCTTCCCCATGCAGATCAAGGGCAAAAGCCGTGCAGACGCCAGAAAGAGGGCGGCGGAGCTTCTGGAGCTGGTAGGACTCAGTGAAAAGCGGAAATCCTATCCGGCGCAGCTCTCCGGCGGCCAGAAGCAGAGGGTCGCCATCGCCAGGGCCCTTGCCATGGATCCGAAGATCCTGCTCTGCGACGAAGCCACCAGTGCGCTGGATCCGCAGACCACGGTGCAGATCCTGGAGCTTTTAAAGGAGATCAACCAGAAATACGGCATCACGATCGTTATCATCACACATCAGATGTCGGTGGTCCGGGCCATCTGCAGCCATGTGGCGATCCTGAAGGACGGCGAAGTGGCCGAGACAGGACTTGTCTCCGATATCTTCGCTCATCCGAAGACCCAGGTCGCGAAGGAACTGCTGCGGAACGACGTGGGCAATGATGTTCAGATGAAAGCGCCTGACGGGGCGAAGACCAAGGACAAGATCCAGCATGGAGAGATCATCCGTATCGTATTTTCCGAGAATTCGGCTTTTGAGCCGGTTATCGCCAACATGATGCTCACCTTCCAGGAACCGGTCAACATTCTGAAGGCAGATACCAAGAATGTAGGCGGTGTCGCAAAGGGTGAGATGATCCTGCAGTTCAGGAAGCACAGCCAGAAGAAGGAAGAAATGAAGCAGTATCTTCTTGACAGAGGGCTGGCAGTAGGGGAGGCGCCGGAATATGTTTGAAGAACTGATGAAACCCCAGACGATCGACATGATCCTGAAGGGGATTCGTGAAACCCTGTACATGACATTGTTTTCCACGCTGCTTGGGTATGTGTTCGGTCTGCCCATGGGCGTGCTTCTGACGATCTCGGACGAGGGCGGACTGTGGCCCCACAAGCTGCTGTACAAGGTTCTTGACGTGATCGTAAACATCGTACGAAGCATACCGTTCCTGATCCTTTTGATCGTTCTGATCCCCTTCACCCGGTTTGTGACGGGCAAGGGCTATGGTCCTACCGCGACGGTCGTTTCGCTTACGGTGGCAGCCATTCCCTTTATCGCCAGAGTGGTGGAGTCCTCGCTGAAGGAAGTGGACGCCGGTGTCATCGAGGCGGCAAAGTCCATGGGAGCCGGGACATTCCGGATCGTCTGGAAGGTGCTTCTGGTGGAAGCCAGGACTTCTCTGATCGTCAACGCCACCATCGTGGTGGGAACCATCCTTGGGTACTCTGCCATGGCAGGTACCGTCGGAGGCGGCGGTCTTGGCGATATCGCCGTCCGGTATGGTTACTACCGTTATGAGGTCGGCATCATGATCGTGACGGTGGTGCTGCTGGTACTGCTGGTGCAGATCTTTCAGACCATCGGCATGCTGATCGCCCGCAGACTCGACCGCAGAAGAACCGGAACGGGAGCGGCCGAGTGACCGTAAATAAAAGGTTTCAGCATTCCGGAATGATCCGGAATGAGGAAATAGATCTAGAAATGGAGGAAAAAAACATGAAGAAACTGATCGCATCCGTTCTTACAGGTGTCATCGCAGCAGGGCTCATCAGCACCACAGCCTTTGCGAACGAGACCATCACCGTGGCAGCTTCTGCAGCTCCCCACGCTGAGATCCTCGAGCAGGCAGCTCCCCTTCTCGCCGAGATGGGCTATGACCTTGAAGTAACCGTATTCAATGACTATGTACAGCCGAACGAAGTAGTCGAAGCGGGCGATTTCGACGCAAACTACTTCCAGCACATTCCGTATCTTGACAGCTACAACGAAGAAAAGGGCACCCATCTGGTCAACGCGGGCGGCATCCACTATGAGCCCTTCGGAATCTATCCGGGACAGAAGACAAGCCTTGACGATATTGCCGACGGCGACAGCATTGCAGTTCCCAACGATACCACCAACGAGGCAAGAGCACTCCTTCTTCTTCAGGACAACGGTCTTCTGACCCTCGAAGAAGGCGCAGGCCTTACCGCAACCATCAACCAGATCGTTGACAATCCCAAGAACCTTGAGATCGTCGAGCTCGAAGCAGCTCAGATCCCCCACAACATCCAGGACGTTGCCTATGCAGTCATGAACGGCAACTACGCACTGGAAGCAGGCTTCTCTGTCGGCAAGGACGCTCTGGCTTATGAGTCCGTTGATTCTGAAGCAGCCAAGACCTATGTGAACGTCATCGCTGTCAAGGAAGGCAACGAAGAGAACGAAGGAATCAAGGCACTCGTAGAAGTTCTGAAGTCCGAAGAGATCCAGAAATTCATCAACGAGACCTATGACGGAGCCGTGATCCCGTTCGTTGAGAGCGAGGAAGCTCCCGCAGAAGAAGCAGCTGCAGAAGAAGCTCCGGCAGCAGACGGTGCTGCAGCAGATGCTTCCGCTCTTCCGGCAGCTCCGGAATTCGAGCCGAACAAAGACTATGCTCAGTACACCACCGTTGAGTACACCATCGAGGACCTCGGCGAGGACATGATCTGCACCGTATCCGCAGACGCTGACCTCAAGAAATTCGACATTCAGTGCAACTTCTTTGGCGACGATCAGGACTGGGCAGGCGAGTACGACGCAGCAGCCAAGACCGTTACCACGACTTCTGACAAGACCGGCTTCATGGAAGGCGACGCTCCGAAGATCATCGAGAAGGCACTTGAGCAGAACATCTGGGTTCCGGTTGCATAAGCGGCAGAAGAACGATGGATACTTATATTAAATCAGGTGCTGTGAAATAATCCGACGGGGACCACTTTCGCTGTGTCCTCACGCAGCGGCACATAAGAAAAAAGAGACGCGTGAAACATTGCAATTACTCGCTGTTTCACGCGTCTCTTTTTCATTTTGTTCTCAGTTCAGTGTGATTGCCGGCGTTGTGTAAAGAAGATAACTGCCCGATTCGATCATATCGGAGGGTAGTGAAAATTCATTTCCGTCTGCGGCGTACACCACAAGAGGAAGCGTGACTCTGCTTACCGAAGCGGCGTCTCCGGCAGCATTTCCCAGCTGCAGGATCTGCGTGCTGGTGCTACCGGCGGCGCAGCGGAAGGATCTCTGGATATTGGAAGCCACGTCGTTGAGCGCCGGCTGATTAAAACCGAAATATACGTCGGCGCCGGTCTTATTCGTAAATGTGACTTCGAGTCCGTAACCGTTGGTGCCGTAGGAGGTGTACCCGCTGGCTGTCATGGAATATGTATCCGTGTCAAAAAGGGCTACCGGAGAGGCAAAGGCATGCACCGTATTTTCAGAGGATGTCTGCGGCGCGCTGGTCGGCTGCGGCTGAGTCTGAACCTGAGCGGCCGGGGTATCCTGAATAACCTCTACCGGAGAACCGGTTGTCTGGGATGCAGCTTGCGCACCTGTGCCTGTCTGAACCGCGCCGTTTTCCACCGTGACGACTGCAGGTGCGGGACTATCCGATTTTTCCCGAATGAAAAAATACCACGCTGCGGCGCCGATAGCTGCCGCAAGGAAGAGGATCAGAAGAATGGTCAGGATCACCGTACCTGTTTTGGAAGATCCGGACCCGCCGCGTTCATCACGTTCATCACGTCGGCTGCGTTCATCACGCCTGTCCGTACGACGCATCTGCCTGTCGTAATCATCATAATCCCTGCGGGGTCTTGGTGCGTGGGGCGGCTCCTCGGCCCGTCTGTACCGGTTCTGTGACTGGCGCTGTGTGGGAAGAGGCTGGCCGCATCTTCGGCATCTGACTGCCCCGTCCTGATTTCCGTATCCGCAATTTGGACAATACATAAAAGGATTTCCTCCCTTACTTTATCTTAAGGCCCTGCTTTTCAGGAATCGTTTCGTTCTTTATAGTTTATCACTTCGGACCAGGATTGTCATCCTCAAAGCGGGAGGATTCTTGTCACTACGTTAGTTTTGATGTAAAGTAGAAAAAGCGGAAAAAATCTTTACGTCACCCCGTTTTTTCCGGATCTGCCGTCGAATTATATAATATCGGAGGAAGCAGAGAGACAGTTGTTCCTGCCAGACCGAAATTTATATACAGACCGGGAGTATCCAGATGGAGGCAGTACGCGTGATGCCTGACAGAAACTTGAGCGTCATGGAAGCAAGGGCCGATGAAAAAAGTATGAATCGGTTCATACAAGAGAATAAGAGGTTCATTATGGCCAGCGCCTACCATGCGGTCAACCACTTTGTGACGGAGAGCGACGATGAATGGTCCATCGCGCTGATCGCCTTTCACGAAGCGGTCAGAACCTATGACGAGTCCAGGGGGGACTTCAGAGCCTTTGTCTCCCTGGTGATCAGGCGGCGGCTTCTGGACTATCTGAGGTCCGAAGGAAGGCACAGCGCCGAAATCTCCGTGGAGCCCTCCTCCATGGAAGGAGACCTGGATGAAACAGAGGATGTGACGGCGCTTCAGATGGAAATCCGCCGGAGAAACGCCGAAGCGTCTGCGCTTTCCGGTAACGCGCTTTCCGGAAACGTCACAGTCAGAGACGAGATCGAGGCGGTACAGTCGATCCTGCAGGGATACGGTTTTTCTTTCTTTGACCTGACGGAATGCTCGCCCAGGGCAGAGAAGACCAAAAAGGGATGTGCCGAAGCAGTGGCGGCGATCCTGAAAGACGATTCCCTGTTTATAAAAATGAGGAGCAGCAAAACGCTCCCGGTCAAGGAAATCTGCGCCGCATCCGGAATTTCGCGCAAGATTCTGGAGCGGCACAGAAAATATATTATCGCAGCGGCTGAGATCCTGAACGGAGAATACCCGCTGCTTGCAGAATACATGAACTATATCCGGAAAGCTCTAGATCCATAGAAAACATCAGGTGAACGATTATGAAGGCAGTTGTACTGGAAATTCGAAACGGCTTTGCCGCAGCCTTAAGGGACGACGGAGTCGTTGTGAAGATCAGACGAAAATGCTCGGTGGGAGACGTCATCGAGATAAATGAAAAAGAAGGAAGCACTTCCCGGGGAAGATACCGCTTTATGCGGTCCGCTGCAGCGGCTGCCGCGGCGCTTGTGCTCATCGGCGGCGGTGCCGGAACCTATACATACCAGACAGCCTTCGCGTGTTCCTATGTTTCACTCGACATCAATCCGTCCATCGATTTTGTCCTCAACCGGATGGATAAGGTAATTTCGGTTGACGCGCTCAATGAAGATGCGGAGCCGGTGGTGGAGATCCTGGAAGAAGAGGGCGTCAGGGGAGATTCATTGGAAGAAGCCCTTGAAAAGACACAGACGATACTGATTGAAAACAATTACATCACGGAAGATGAACTGGACTATGTACTGATCAACGTGGCATCCGATTCGGATAAACGAAAAGAAAAGCTCGGCAAGGCAGCAAATCAGGTGTTCGGCCAGAACGAGGAGAGCGTCCAGCTGGTGGTCACCGAGGGTACGACCAAAGAACATGAAAAGGCGGCAGAATTCGGGATCAGCTCCGGCCGCTATTCCGAGATCAAGGCCATCACCGGAATTACGGGAGGCGACGGCAAAGAGCCGGACGAGTCGCAGGTAAAAGAGTTCCGTGATTTCTCAGTCAGAGATCTGATGATCCGCTCGGGTGACATCAAGATGCCGAAAAGTCAGCCGCAGGCGGGATTGCAAAGTCAGGGCAGGCCAGAAGGACAGACAGGACCGCAGGCCGGACAGGAGTTCCAGAACAGGCCGGAAGAGCAGGCCAGACAGGAACTTCAGAACGGGCAGGAGCCGCAGGCCGGAACGGTCGATGAGATGACGCCACCCTCGGGAGAAGGCTTTATGGAAGGGCCGGTTCCGCCGGAAGGAGGAGAGTTTGCAGAAGGAATGCCTTCTCCGGCAGGATTTGGCGACAGGGGTGTTGAATAAATATAAAACAAAGAAGAACCTCGATCGGATTTCGAGGTTCTTCCATTTTGCACATTTTTAATATGTTGGCGGGATTTATGAAAGCTTTCCACACCGTTCCAGAAT
This sequence comes from uncultured Blautia sp., assembly GCA_946545425.1. Lineage (GTDB taxonomy): Bacteria > Bacillota > Clostridia > Lachnospirales > Lachnospiraceae > Blautia_A. The sequence continues at coordinate 7,461 of CAMNNM010000078.1, forward strand.
GTGATCCGCTACATATACGCCGCTGGCGGAAGCATGCGAAAGCGAATGCGTCACGCCGGATCCGTCGCCGATCACATAAAGTCCCGGATGTATGGTCTCGAGATTTTCATCCAGATCCACTTCCATGTTGTAGAACTTGACCTCCACGCCATACAGGAGTGTATCGTCGTTTGCGGTACCGGGAGCGATCTTGTCCAGCGCATTGATCATCTCGATGATGCCGTCAAGAATACGCTTCGGAAGAACCAGACTCAGGTCGCCCGGCGTTGCGGCAAGAGTGGGATGTACGGTACATTCGTCGATACGCTTGACCGTACTGCGGCGTCCGCGGATCAGATCGCCGAAACGCTGCACGATTACGCCGCCGCCCAGCATATTGGAAAGCCGTGCGATACTCTCACCATACCCGTTGCTGTCCTTGAACGGCTCCGAGAAATGCTTGGACACCAGAAGCGCGAAGTTCGTGTTCTCGGTCTTTTTGGTGGGATCTTCAAAGCTGTGGCCGTTGACGGTAACGATACCGTTGGTGTTTTCGTTTACGACAATACCGCAGGGATTCATACAGAATGTACGCACATTGTCCTCGAACTTTTCGGTCCGGTATACGATCTTGCTCTCATAAAGCTTGTCGGTGATGTCAGAAAATACAACAGCCGGAAGCTCCACGCGCACGCCGATGTCCACCCGGTTTGACTTGGTGGGGATGTTCAGATCGTGGCATACGGTCTCCATCCATTTGCTGCCGCTGCGGCCGACAGAAGCAACGCAATAACGGCACTGATAATCGGCGTCGTCAGTAAATACGCGGTAGCCGTCTTCTTCCTTTTTGAGCTTCCGCACCGGCGTGTTAAAGTAGAAGTCCACCTTGTCTTTCAGATAGGCGAACAGATTTTCAAGGACCACATAATTGATGTCGGTTCCAAGATGACGGACAGAAGCGTCCAGAAGCTGCAGCTTGTTCTGCAGACAGATCTTCTTGAATTCGGAACCGGCTGTGGAATACATTCTGGTTTCGGCACCGCCGTACTTGCAGTTGATGGAATCCACATATTTCATCAGCTCGAGTGCTTTGGTTCTTCCGATATGCTGGTAGAGGGTACCGCCGAAATCATTTGTGATGTTGTACTTTCCGTCAGAAAAAGCTCCTGCGCCGCCAAACCCGTTCATGATGGCACAGGTTTTACAGCCGATGCAGGATTTTACCTTGACTCCGTCGATCGGACATTTTCTTTTTTCAAGAGTATTGCCGGTCTCAAAAACGGCGATCTTCAGATCCGGGGCTTTCTGCACCAGTTCATAGGCAGAGAAAATACCGCCGGGGCCCGCACCGATCAGGATTACGTCATAATTCATTCAGATTCCCCCAATTCATACACAATTACAGATTTTTATACATGACCGGTCAGCCGTAAACAGGCTGTGAACCGGCCTTGAACCGTAATGTATCATATCATAATTCTGCATAAATGAATAGAAGAAAATTTCGTTTACCTAATGAGCGGAAAGGTGTTCTGCCTTTTCCATGTGCAGTATGCACGAAGGGAACTTCCGGGAGGGACCAGATTTTTACTTGCCCGCAGGCGCTGTGCTATTGTAGAATAAAGGCGCACAAATATTGAGATTCTCAGGTGATACCTGGAAAGGGAGGACTTCAATGTCAGACATCAACAGACCTGATAGTATGGAACGCATCACCACGCCGGAACTGGCGCAGAAGTTTATTGACGAACAGATCAAGGATCTGCAGGAGCAGATCGGGGACAAAAAGGTCCTGCTTGCGCTTTCGGGAGGCGTTGACTCTTCCGTTACCGCCGCACTTCTTATCAAAGCCGTCGGACAGCAGCTGGTCTGCGTACATGTCAACCACGGCCTTCTCAGAAAAGGCGAGCCGGAGCAGGTTATCCAGGTATTCCGCAACGAAATGAAGGCGAACCTGATCTATGTAGACGCTGTCGACCGTTTCCTGGACAAGCTTGCAGGTGTTTCCGATCCCGAGACAAAGCGCCATATTATCGGAGAAGAATTTATTGACGTCTTTGCAGAAGAAGCCAGAAAACTGGACGGCATCGAGTTCCTTGCACAGGGAACCATCTGGCCGGACATTCTGGAGAGCGAAGCCGGCATCAAAGCGCATCACAATGCAGGCGGACTTCCCGAGGATATCGCAGAGAGATTTGAGCTTGTCGAGCCGGTCCGCATTCTCTTTAAGGATGAAGTCCGTATGGTAGGAAAGCAGCTGGGTCTTCCCGCTTCCATGGTTGACCGTCAGCCGTTCCCGGGACCGGGCCTCGGCGTAAGATGCCCCGGCGCCATCACCCGCGACCGTCTGGAAGCCGTTCGTGAATCCGACGCGATCCTCCGTGAGGAATTTGCAAAGAACGGCCTGGAAGGAAAGGTCTGGCAGTACTTTACCGTTGTTCCGGATTTCAAATCCACCGGCGTCAAGGACGGCAAGCGTACCTTTGACTGGCCCTGCATCATCCGTGCCATCAA
>CAMNNM010000079.1 GCA_946545425.1 uncultured Blautia sp.
AAAAGAAACCCGGAAAAGAAAATGAATTCGACTGGCTCGCGGAAGAAAAACGGCAGAAGAGGGAAGAAGACAGAAAAAAATTCAAGTCACTGTCTTTTGGCGGTAAACTTCAGTATATCTGGGATTATCATAAAGCAGTTCTGATCTTTATTCTGGCACTGATCGTGACGGTCTATGAGGGTGTCGGCATCATTCAGCGCGCCAATACAAAAACACTGCTTTATGTCGCCATGATGAACACCTCGTTCGGTCCGGACGAAGCAGGATTTCTTCAGAAGGGTTTTGAAGAAGAGCTGGGAGCCGGAAAATGGGAGACTGTGGAATTTGACTATTCCATCGTGGTGAATCCGGATAACGAGCTGGATCAGTCCAATATGGCGGCCCAGATCAAGATGATCGCCATGCACGATACCGGTGATCTGGATGTGATCGTTTTTCCTGCTTATCTTCTCGACTGGCTGCTGAACCAGGGGGCACTCATGGAGATGGAAGATGTTCTGGATAAGGATACGATCGCATCGCTGGGGCTCAGTGAAGTCAGGGCGTATGAACGCGAGGTCGGAAAACCCGATGAGAACGGAGACGTCGAGATCACGGAGAATAAAGAAAAGGAACACCTTTATGCTCTGAATTTTGGTAAGAATAGTATTCTTGCGGAAACCGGGTTCTATTTCGGAGACTCCGATATTTATATAGGATTCGGATACGATAACGGCAGAATCGATACAGCCGTCCGCTTTATTGAATATCTGAATGATCTGGATGTATCGGATATCCCGGTTCAATAAGGGCGGCAGAAAGGAAACAGAGGCATGGCAAAAGCAATCGGAATCGATCTCGGAACGACCAACAGCTGCGTGAGCGTGGTGGAGGGCGGCATTCCGGTGATCATCCCGAACAACGAGGGAGAACGCACCACGGCCAGCGTCGTGGCGTTTACCGCTGCGGGAGAAATACTGGTGGGATCGTCGGCTAAGCGGCAGTATGCCGTAAATCCGAAGGGCACCGTCAGTTCGATCAAACGGCATATGGGAGAGGACTGGAGCTTCAGTACCGACGGGAAAAGGTATATCCCGCAGGAAATCAGCGCCATGATCCTCAGAAAACTGAAAAAGGACGCCGAAAGCTATCTGGGACATCCGGTTACCGATGCGGTGATCACCGTTCCTGCCTATTTTAACGATACCCAGAGGCAGGCGACCAAGGATGCCGGAACCATCGCCGGTCTGAACGTGCTGCGCATCATCAACGAACCAACCAGCGCTGCTCTGGCCTATGGCCTGAACAACGGAAGATCCCAGAAAATCATGGTCTACGACTTTGGCGGGGGGACCTTCGACGTTTCGGTCATAGAGATCAGCGACGGGACGATTGAGGTTCTGTCTACAGCCGGAGACAATCATCTGGGCGGCGATGACATTGATCAGAAAGTAGCCCGGTGGATCGGGGCGCAGTTCCAGAGTCAGCATCATGTGGATCTTTCGAGAGACAGGGCTGCATGGACGAGAGTTCTGGAGGCGGCCGAAACAGCGAAAAAGGAGCTCTCTTCGTCAGGAAGCGTTAATATCAACCTCCCGTTTATCACAATGACAAAAGAAGGGCCGCTTCATCTCGATCTGAATCTTTCAAGATCTGTATTCAACGAACTGATCCGGGAGTTTCTGGACAGGACGGCAGTCTCTGTTCAGACTGCGCTCAGGGATGCAGGGATTTCGGCCGCGGAGCTGGGACTTGTGCTTCTGGTAGGCGGGTCTACCCGGATTCCGGCCGTTTCAGAAAAAGTGAAGGCGCTTACCGGCATTACGCCATCAAAGTCCATCAACCCGGATGAATGTGTGGCCATGGGCGCCGCCGTGCAGGCGGAAACCCTGGAAGGCGGCACCATGTTGATGGAGGGATCGGAAAATCAGATCCTTCTTCTGGACGTGACGCCCATGGGGCTGTCCATAGAAACGCTGGGTGGTGTGGCCACCACCATTGTAAAAAGAAACACCACTATCCCCGTGCGTTACTCGCAGGTCTTCTCTACTGCGGCGCCCTTTCAGACGACGGTAGAGATCCATGTACTGCAGGGCGACCGGCCCATGGCAAGAGACAACAAGACCATCGGGAAGTTCCGTCTTTCCGGAATACGCCCCGCACCCGCAGGCGTGCCGCAAATCGAAGTGTCCTTCGATATCGACGTCAATGGAATTCTGACAGTATCGGCCAGGGATCTTGGGACCGGCCGGCAGCAGTCCATCACGATCACCGAGGACGGCCGGATGTCGGAGGCCGAAATCGAACGGGCCCGGTGGGAAGCAGAACAATATGCCTCCCAGGACGGGATCCGGAAGGAATACATTCAGCTGCGGCAGGATGCGGAGAAGCTTCTTGCCAGAGCGGAGCGGGCCCTTTACGCCGGGAAGAAAACGGCGGACAAAGGCGAGCTGCGTCAGGTGAAGAATGACTGTGCGAAGCTCAGAAAGGCACTTGGGAAGGTCAGGACAAGAGAACTGGATCCCAGGGATATGGAGCCGGTTCGCGAAGCGATGGAAGAACTTAAGGGGTCCTCGGAACACCTGATCGAAATGACGGAAGGAGGCACCGTATGACAGATTATGATCTGATCCTGGAACAGACCCGGGGGTTTGCGGAGACCGAGCCTTTTTATGTTCCCTTGCTCGCCAATGTTTCAGCCCTTCTGTATGAAACCCTGGAGGAGGTCAACTGGGCCGGCTTTTATCTGATGAGGAGCGGACGACTCGTACTGGGACCATTCTGCGGAAAGCCTGCCTGCATCCACATTGAAGTGGGCAGGGGAGTCTGCGGAACCGCAGTAATGGAGGATCAAACCCAAAGAGTTCCGGATGTGCATGCTTTTCCGGGCCATATTGCCTGCGACGTATCTTCCAGATCTGAGATTGTGATCCCGCTTCATGAAGATGGCAGGATCATCGGGGTTCTGGATATTGACAGTCCCAGAACAGACCGGTTTACGGAGGAAGATCAAAAGGGACTGGAAAAGCTGGTCAGGAAAATAGAAGAGTTGATTCAGATTTCGGAAGGAACGGAGTGACGTTGATGAAAAAGACGGTTTTGTTTTTGACCATGGCAATGCTGACCTGTACTTCGGTTCAACTGGTTCAGGGACAGGAAATTTCAGAGCTTCAGAATTCGGAAGAGATTTCCGAAGAGGTTGTATTTACCGGGACAGACCTTCCTGAGGCAGCTGTTCCTGAAACAGATCTTCCGGAGACAGTCATTTCCGGGACGACTGTTCCCGGGATGATCATTCCTGAAACGGAAGGCTTGGAAGAGAAAGTCCGCGAAGAGACAGCTTCCGGACAGGAGACCCCTGAGATTAACGATCCCGGGACAGAAGAGGAGCTGACTGCAGGAACCGGAACCGAACAGACAGATCCGGCAGGGGAAGCACAGACAACGGATAAGTCAAAGGATCAGGAGACCCTTATACAGGAGTTCGCTGCCAGAGCCTTTGGCGTTGACGCCGTGACAGTCACGGGACGGAATGAGGACGGAAGCGCCCTTGTCTTCGGAGATCTCGGCGTCCTGCTTATGGAATACGGCGAGTCTGAAGAGGGAGCAAGGATACCTGTATCGGCCATCTGCTGGGAAGCGGCATCGAATCGCTGGCTTCAGATCGATCAGGAAGGTACCCGTTCAGCAATCCTTCCCGGAATTTATCAGTTTTATGGCAGCAGTTTCTGGAGGATCGGATCCGGAGGAAAAGGATTGGCCGGATACGATATTCAGGGAGATGCCTGGAGCTATTATCTTGGAAGCAGGGATATTGCCGAAGGTCTGGCTTCCAGGGCGGGAGCAGACGGCATTCTTCCGGATGCGGCTTATTATGGGGCAAGATGGATCGACAATGATTATCTGACCGCAAAGGGCGGGTACCACAGCGCTCATTCCGGAAAATATTATTTCAAAAAAGACGGAACGATCCTTAGAAACGGAACCATGAAGGTCGGCGGCCGTTACTATGAATTCGGGGAGGACGGGGCCTGTGTCCGCTCCTATATGACAAATTACTGGAAGCATGAAAGGCTCGGGTATTATGTCAGGGTGGATGAAAACGGAAACATCATACGGACAGGGGGCTTTTTTGAATTTGACGGGAACAGATATTATCTGTGCGGAAACAGTGGAAGACGTGTTCAGGGGTGGTTCAGGTATCGTGGACAGTCTCTGTTTTACGACGAAGAGACCGGTGCTCAGGTATTGGGCTATCAGGTGATCAACGGAGTTCCATACTATTTTGATCCCGACAAAGTGCCGGCTGGCAGGATGACAAAGGGAGGCGTTTTTATAGACGGAAAGAGATATTACTTCGACTATGAAAACGGACAGCTCGTGACCGGCTGGATCTTTGGAGGCGCCAACGGGGCGCATAAGTATTATGTAAACGGAGACGGTTCTCTGAAGACAGGATGGAACAGGATCGCATCCGAAAACCGGACATATTATTTTGAACCGACATGGGGCTATGCATTACAGGGCCTGCAGACGATTGACGGAAAAAAGTATCTGTTCGTCGAAGGAACAGATGCGGTCGGAAGAGGCTGGATCAATTATCAGGGCGAAAAATATTACTGCGACCCCGGAACCGCCGTGCTGACGACGGGCTTTGCCGAGATCAACGGGCGAAATTATTATTTTGACGAGACAGGCAGGCTGATCACCAATGTGACCCGGTACAGGATAGATGGAAAATTTTATGACATTGATGCATGGGGACATATTTCCGAATCGCCCCTTTCGGAAGCGGAACAGCTGGCAAAGGAGCGGCTCGATATCATCGGATGGGACCTGAGATCCGCATATCTGTGGTCCTGTATGGACTACTACTATAATGACGATACGGTACCTTACGGATATGAGCCTGCTGATTATTACGGAATCTATGGTCTGACGCATCATTACGGCGACTGTTATGTGATGGCAAGTACCTTTTATCAGATGGCGAAAGTAATGGGGTATGACATTCATTTTGTGATGGGATATGTCAAGTCTGTTCAGTACGGCATGTCGCCTCACGGATGGTGCGAGATCGACGAGGAAGACGGAACCTGGGTCTACGATCCTGATTTTGAGGCGAGCAAGGGCAGAAACGGCTACCGGATCTATTATGGACAGCCGACTACCTGGATGTACACGGAATATCAGAGAATGAACTGAGTAAGTCTCAGCGAGAAGAAAAGGATCTGTGAAGAAACGGCAGTGTCTCTTCACAGATCCCTTTTTATAAGAAAACACGGGAGATGCTCTCTTACCGGATGTTACATTGCGGTATATCCGCCGTCTACCGGGACAATAACTCCGTTGACATAGGTGGAAGCCGGAGAGGAGAGGAAGATGGCGGCTGTATCCAGTTCGCCCTCTTTTCCGTAGCGCTCCATGGGGATCATGGTCCTTGCGTAATTCTGGAAAAACTCGCTTTCCAGAGTTTCTTTGGTAAGCGGGGTCTCAAAATAGCCCGGGCAGATGGCGTTCACGGTGATTCCCTTTGCGCCCCACTCTGCTGCCAGAGCTCTGGTAAGGTTGACCACGCCGCCTTTGGCTGCATGATAGGGGGAAGCCGGTGCGATCTTGTTTCCTACCAGTCCGTACATGGAAGCGATATTGATGATGCGTCCGTATTTTGCCGGAAGCATGGCTTTTTTGGCAACCGCACGGGCAACACGGAATGAGCCGAACAGATCGATGTTCATCTCATTCTGGAACTGCTCGTCGGTAATATCCTCGGCCGGAGCAACGGCACCGGTGCCGGCATTGTTGATGAGAATATCGATGCGTCCCATTTTTTCGAGAATCTCGTCTACTGCAGCTTCGACTTTTTCGGTATCGGTGATGTCGCAGGCGATGCCGATGGCCTTTACACCGTATTTTTCCGCGATGGCGGCTGCATTCTCATCAACCAGATTCTTTCTTCTGGCAAGGCATACAATATTGGCTCCCTGGCTTGCCAGTGCTTCTGCCATCTGAACGCCAAGGCCTGTGGAAGCGCCGGTGACCAGTGCAACCTGTCCTGTTAGATCGAAATAATTCTTCATGATGGTTCCTCCTGATAGCGGTGATTAACTTTACGATCCTATTGTATTCCGTTCAAAGAAAAATTGCAATGTGCATATTGTTTTCCGGCAGCAGGTTATTGAAAACTTTTATGTTTTAGAGTAAGATATCAGCGGCAGCAGACAAGAATCAGATACAGTAGCAGGAGAACGTAAATGAAATTTGCAGACAGACTGAACCGCTTCGGCGAAGAGATATTTGGCGCGTTGAACGTGAAAAAGCTTGCTCTCGAAAAACAGGGCAGAAAGATCTATAACATGAGTATCGGCACTCCGGATTTCGTGACGCCGGAGCATATCAGAGAAGCGCTCGCAGCGGCGGCAAAGGACCCGGAAAACTGGAAATATTCTTTAAGAGACCTGCCGGAGATGCTGGATGCGGTCTGTGCCTATTATGACAGACGCTTCGGCGTAAAAATCCTGCCGGAGCAGATCATGAGCTGCTACGGTACCCAGGAGGGTGTAGGCCATCTGGCCATGGCACTCTGCAATCCCGGGGACATTGTGCTTTTGCCGGATCCGTGTTATCCGGTGTTCCAGGCAGGAAGCCTTCTGGCGGAGGCCGAGCCCTGTTATTATCCTCTGAACAAAGAAAACGGATTTCTTCCCAGAGTGGCGGAGATTCCGGAGGACATTGCAAAGAAGGCAAAATATATCATCGTAAGCCTTCCCTCAAATCCGGTGGGATCCATCGCGGAGCCTCATATCTACGAAGAAATCGTTGCATGGGCAAAGAAGTATGACGTGCTTGTGATCCATGACAACGCCTACAGCGACATCATATTTGACGGAAATATCGGAAAGAGCTTCCTGGGAACGCCGGGAGCGATGGACGTGGGAGTAGAGTTTTTCAGTTTGTCGAAATCGTTTAATGTGACCGGTGCCCGCATCAGTTTTCTGATCGGCCGGAAAGATGTGATCGACGCGGTAAAGCTGCTGCGCAGCCAGATCGACTTCGGCATGTTTCTTCCCATTCAGAAAGCGGCGGTTGCAGCGCTTACCGGTTCTCTGGATTCCGTAAAGGAACAGTGCGTGGAGTACCAGAAACGGAGAGACGCTCTGTGCGGCGGTGCCCGAAAGATCGGCTGGAACATTCCGGACGCCCGCGGAAGCATGTTTGTGTGGGCGCCCATCCCGGACAGCTATACATCCAGCATGCAGTTCTGCATGGATCTTCTGGAAAAGACCGGCGTTCTGTGCACGCCGGGCAGCAGCTTCGGGCCGCACGGAGAGGGCTATGTAAGATTTGCCCTGGTGCTTCCGCCTGAGAAGATAGAAGAGGCACTGAAGGCAGTAAAAGACAGCGGAATTCTGGAATGACCAGGACCCCGCCGCCACATCACGTTTCATCGTCATACTGCGCCATCTGCAGATCCATGTCCGTGACCTCATCTTCCCGTGGAATGGAACGGAAAAAACGGATCACAAAAGGAATACTCGTCAGTGTTGCCAGGATATCGGCAAACATCTGGGAACTCTGAATCCCAAAGAAACCAAGAAAAGACGGCAGGATCAGCAGCAACGGAAGATAATAGAGACCATTTCGGAGCAGGGCCAGAAAAGATGCGGCCCTGCTCTTTCCTATACTCTGCAGCATCATGTTCGCTGCCACACTGACCGGCTGGACAACGACGGCGACGCACATGCAGCGAACCGCGGGAATGCCCAGGCGGACAACCTCGGGATCGTCCCGGAACACCTGTACGATCCTTCCGGGAAACAGAAAACCGAGCACGGCAAAAACGCCGAGAAAAACAGTGGAAGCCTTGATGGTAAACCAGAACGCCTTGCGGAGCCGGTTGTATTTGCGGGCACCGTAATTGAAGGCGGAGACCGGCTGAAAGCCCTGACCGATACCGATCAGTACGGACCCCATGAACATCATGACTCTGCCGGCAATGGCCATGGCCGCGATGGCGGGATCGCCAAAGGGCATGGCGCTGCGGTTCAGTATCATGGTGGAAACGCTGTTCAGCAGCTGACGGATCAGGCTGGGAAGACCGTTTCGTACAACGTGAAAGATATCCGAAATGCGTACATGTACGGAAAACGGACGGATCCGGCTGATGGTCCTGCCCGAAAAAAACATGTAGAGCAGTATGCCGAAGCTGATGTACTGGGAAACGGCCGTTGAGATGGCGGCGCCTGTGATGCCAAGGCCGCAGCCGAACATCAGAATGGGATCACCGATCATATTCAGCACGCCACCGGCTACAAGCCCGAACATGGCGTAAAAGGCCTGTCCCTCATACCGGAGAACATTGTTTAAAACACAGCTCGCGGTAAGAGCAGGACCAGAGATCAAAATATAAAAGGCATAGATCGAGGAATAGGGCAGGATGGTCTCGGTGCTGCCGAGAAACCGCATAAGCGGGGTCAAAAAAAGAATTCCGCATGTCATGACCAGAATACTGAAACCGGTTCCCACAAAAAGAGAACCTGTCAGGATCCTGTCCGAGGTATGAGTATCGCCCTGACTCAAGGATCTGCTGATGATGGCGCCGGAGCCGTGGCCGAACATAAACCCGACAGCCTGGAATACCGCCTGAACACTGGCGACCACGCCAACGGCAGCACTGGCGCTGGTTCCAAGCTTACCGACGAAAAAAGCGTCTACAAGGTTGTAGATCATGGTGATCATCATGCTGATGACCGTCGGAACGGCCAGGGTCGCGATCAGCCTGCCCGGCGGAGTAAGAGTCATTTTTCTGTATTGTCTGCGTTCTTTTTCTTCCATCTCTGCATCTCCATGTATAATATCATGTTCATTTTATCATTCTGAAAAGGTGAATTCAACAGGGCCGTGAGCCGGTGAACAGCGGAAGCTGACCCCAGGATCAGAAACCTTCCCGGGCGGTTAGCACAGTTTTGTTGTACATTGACAAACACCCGGTTTATCAATAAACTGAAACCAGAAGAGAAGGAGGATAGTGCTGATGAATATAGTTCGAAAAAAGCTGGCGGTGTTCTTTCCGGGGATCGGATATACACTTGACAAGCCTCTGATGCATTACAGCCGGAGGATCGCGGCAGATCTGGGATATGAAATCCTTCTGCTTCCTTATTCCGGATTTCCTCCCAAGGTAAAGGGAGACAAAGAACGTATGCAGGAATCCTTCCGGATCGCACTGGAGCAGTCCGAAAAGATGCTTTCGGAGACCGACCTTTATTCGTATGCCGATGTCCTGTTTGTCGGGAAGAGCATCGGTACGGCAGTCGCGGCAAAGATCGCATCGGAATCGCCCTGCCGGGACTGGATCAGGCTGGTCTGTTATACCCCGCTGGAGGAAACCTTTTCTTATGAGTTCGGAGATGCCATCGTTTTTTCCGGACGGGCGGATCCCTGGGTGGGCGGAGCAAAAAGCAGGATTGCGGAACTTGCTTCAAAGAGAGATTATCTGTGCTATCTGATCGCCGGGGCGAATCACTCGCTGGAGAGCGGCGATGTGCTGCAGGACATCCGGAATATGGCAGAGATCATGCAAATCACGGAACAATTTATGAAAGGTAATATAGAGGAACTGTACGAAGGAGGCGCGTTCAGATGAATGATACATATGATCTGATCTGCATCGGCATGGCCCTTGTGGATTCCATTATCCGGGGCTTTGATCCGGAGCCGGTTTCCGCTTCCGGATTCCGGGCGGAATCCGGTTCGCTGAATGTGGGCGGTGAGGCCGTGAACGAGGCAGTCACGGCGGCAAAGCTGGGCGTGAAGACGGGAATCCTGTGCTCGCTTGGAAAAGACGATGCCGGCGAAATGATCGC
>CAMNNM010000080.1 GCA_946545425.1 uncultured Blautia sp.
GGGGGACTGTGAGATGTTCACAGTCCCCTTTTTGAACGATTTATAAGCTTCTCCGCCGAAAAAATCCGCAGCGCGCAGGCGCTGCGGATTTTTTCGGACTATTCTATTAGTAGTATTCCACGTCTCCCGCGGTCTCTGTGTAATCCTCGCCGTTATAAGTTTCCCATTCGCCGGAGGAATCATCCGTGCTCTGCTCAGGAACTGGGGTCAGGATCGGATTTCCGTACTCGTCATACTCGACGGTGGTCTCATCATAATCCATGACGGTATCTTCCTCTTCATCCTCCATATAAGTCCAGTAATCGTGTTCCTCACAGTAATCCGTCGGAACAGTACCAGGAGCGAAGAATTCGATGATGGGATCGCAGTATTCGTTGGCCAGCATGCCGGATTCGGCACATACGGTGGCTTCCACGATGCCGGCAGGTCTTTCGAAATCAGCTGCCGGAAGATTTTCATGGATCCGGGTCATGACCTTGCGCCACAGATCCTTGTGGAAATTCCGCGCCTCGCCGGCAGGAAGCTTCTCGTTGTTGTCATAGCCGGACCATACCGCGCAGGTATAGTACGGAGTGTAACCCACGAACCAGAGATCGTTGTAAGCCTCGGTCGTACCGGTCTTGCCGGCCACGGGCATGTTGGGCAGCTGGCAGGCGGTAGCGGTTCCGGAGGTGACGACGTCTTCCATCGCGCTGGTAAGGAGCCAGGCAGTGGTTTCGCTGACCACGGATCTGGAAACCGAGGTGTTCTCGATCAGAATATTTCCGTTGTGGTCCAGTATTTTGGTGTAGTAGATCGGCTTGATATAGTTGCCGCCGTTGGCGATGGAAGCATAGGCCGCACACAGCTCCACGTTTGTGACACCGCGCGTGATGCCGCCCAGTGCCGTGGCGAGGTTTGCGTCCGTCCAGACATTTCCGTTGGAATCGGTATCGGCCTCGGTGCCGTGGGCAAGTGTGGTAAAGCCGAAATCATCAAGATACTTCAGTCCGACCTCGGGGGTAACCTGCTCCAGGCATTTGACGGCGACGACGTTGACAGACCGCCGGATGGCGTCACGGATGGTCGTGAGACCGCCGTAGCTTCTGCTTGCGTTGTTTACGGGAGAACCGTCGGGGTAGCTGTATTCCTCGTCCAGGAAAGAGGACGCCAGCGTCATGCCGGACGCGTCCAGAGCCGGCGCATAGGTAGACAGGATCTTGAAGGTAGATCCGGGCTGTCGCGTGGTATCGGTGGCACGGTTCAGCGTCAGACTTGCGGTCTTCCGGCCTCTGCCTCCGATCACAGCCTTTACATAGCCGGTATGCTGATCGATGATGCTCATGGAGGACTGGGGCTGCGGCGCAAAGCTCACGTTTTCGCCGATGATCCTGTTTCCGGCAGGAATGACAGCCTTCTTGTACTGCTCCACATATTCCCGCCCCTCTGCCTGAGAATCGAACAGAAGGTCGAAGGCCGGGTCGAGATTATCCTGGAAATAGAGGCGGAGCATCTCTTTACTGTAGTTGGTCTGATTTCCCGCCTCGTCTTCGGTCGTCAGCGCAAAATCAAGAGCATAGACCGTGCCTGCCGGGAAGTTGCTTTCATCCTGGTACTCGCTGTTCAGAATGTCCTGAATGTCGGGATCCTGAGTGGTATAGATTTCAAGACCGCCGCTGTAAAGCATGTTGCGGGCCTGTGTCTGCGTATAACCTTTGATGTTTACAAGATCATTGATGACCTGATCTGTCAGCTCGTCTTCGAAATAAGTGTATATGGTGCTGCGTGTGCTGGAGATTTCTTCCTGCGCTTGCTGGATGCGGGTGTACACGTCATCCGCCAGGGCTTCGTTGAACTGTTCCTGTGTAATGTAGCCCTGAGCCAGCATGTATTCGAGAACCGTCTGACGACGCTCCCTGTTCTTTTCGGGAAACACGATCGGATTGAAGGCCGTGGGGTTCTGGGTGATGCCGGCCAGTGTGGCGCACTCTGAAAGATTCAGCTCCCAGACGTTCTTGTTAAAATACTGCCTGGCAGCAGCCTGTACGCCATAGGCACCGGCGCCCAGATTGATGGTGTTCATGTAGTTTTCCAGAATGACGTCCTTGTTGTTGATCTTTTCTATCTCGACCGCAAGATACTGCTCCTGGAATTTACGTGTGAATTTTTCGAGAAGCGTAGACTCGGAGGTCCAGCTGGTAAACACGTTGTTTTTCAGAAGCTGCTGCGTGATGGTGCTGGCGCCCTCTGTAAACCGGCCCGTCGTCAGAGCCTTGACGCCTGCACGGAGAATACCCTTGACGTCGATTCCGTTATGTTCGTAAAAACGCTCGTCCTCGATCGCGATCACTGCGTGCTGAAGATCGATCGGAATCTGGTCGAGGGATACCGGAAGACGGTTTGCGTTTGGCGCTGCCAGCTCTCTTAGCTTGGTGCCGTTGCAGTCGTACAGCGTTGTCGCGTAGCCCAGCGGCATGATATCCACTTCGCTGGCCTTTGGCGAGTTGTCGATCACACCCCGGAAAGATCCGAGGCCGAGACAGACGCCGCCGACGATAAGAGCCAGAAGACCGACGAAAAGAAGACGTATGATGGAGACGCGCGCTCTTTTCCCGAGCATGGAAGTGCGGGAGATCAGAGAATCACGCTGTCTGGTTGTTGATCGCTTGCCAAAGTTCATGAGTTCCTCCTTTATCAGGAACTGTCGGAAGAAGTTTTGATACAGTTCCGATCCGGCGCTGCGCACCGGTAAATGAGAACGGGGACCGTACGGGGTCCCTCAAACAGGTCATATTATTATATCAGATGACCGGACGGAAGTAAAGGTTTGAAAACCCCGGGCGGGTTCTGCGGGCATTTGGATTTGCCTGCCATTAAAATTTATGATACACTGGATGAAGTTTGAGACTGTAAAACAGATTTACGGAGGAATCAGGCATGGCGGAAGGCTTCAGAACGGTTTATGCCGGAGGACAGGGAGAGATCACGGAGAAAAAGTCAAGATTTATCGCTACTGTCAGACATGTGGAGTCAGAAGAAGAGGTACAGGCGTTTCTCGACGAGACCCGTAAAAAATACTGGGATGCAAGGCATAACTGCTATGCCTTCACGATCGGGAAAAACCGGGAGCAGACCAGATGCAGCGACGACGGCGAACCGTCCGGAACCGCCGGAAGGCCGATCCTTGACGTACTGACCGGTGCAGATCTTCACGATACCGCGATCATCGTCACCAGGTATTTCGGAGGCGTGCTTCTGGGGACGGGGGGGCTTGTAAGAGCATATTCCCAGGCAGCCAGGGCCGGAATCGAGGGAAGCACCGTGATCGAAAAAAAAGAGGGGGCGCTTCTTCGTATCGACACGGACTATCAGGGGTACGGAAAGCTCCGGTATATGGCGGAAGAAAAGGAAATCTATGTTTATGACACGGAATTCACGGAAAAAGTATCCGTTATCCTGCTGGTTCCGGAAGAACGGATCAGAGAAGTACAGGATGCGGTTACGGATCTTTCTTCCGGCAGAGCCTCTGCGGAGACAGAAAAAAAACTCTGCTATGCCATGATAGGAGGCAAAGCAGAGATTTTTTCGGAAATCTGAAAAAGTGACGGAAACTGAGGATCAGCAGCGTTCCGGTTCGGGATATTCCGTTCCGAAGGTCTCGACCGTCATGGATTTTATCTTCTGTTCGGTAAGAGGGCGGTCACGGAAATCCGTCGGCGTCTGCGCAATAGTGTTTACGACATCCATTCCCTCGATGATCTTACCGAAGGCGGCGTAACTTCCGTCCAGATGCGGCGCAGCCTCGTGCATGATGAAAAACTGGCTTCCGGCAGAATCGGGATGCATCGCCCGCGCCATGGAAAGAACACCGGCCGTGTGGCGCAGATCATTTTTGAAGTGGTTCTGGCTGAACTCACCCTTGATCTGGTAGCCCGGTCCGCCCATTCCGGTGCCGTCGGGACATCCGCCCTGAATCATAAAGCCGGGGATCACGCGGTGGAAGATCAGTCCGTTATAAAATCCCTTTTTCACCAGACTGATAAAGTTGTTTACAGTGTTCGGGGCCGTATCGGGATATAATTCCGCTTTCATGATGCTTCCATCGGCCATTTCTATGGTTACAACTGGATTTGCCATGATTTCCTCCTCTGTCTTGTAATTCTCTGACTGCTTTATTATAATATGCAGGAATAAAAACTGCAAGAAAAAGGACAATGCACAAGAAGGGAAACCACATGACCATTGAAACATACAGCTCTGACGAGACCTTTGAGCTTGGGAGAAGGATCGGCAGAATTCTGAAACCGGGGCAGATCTTCACTCTGAACGGAGATCTGGGAACGGGAAAAACGGTATTTACCCAGGGGGTCGCCGCCGGTCTTGGAATTACAGGACCCGTAAACAGTCCGACCTTTACGATCGTACAGGAATATCGGGACGGCAGACTGCCCTTTTTTCATTTTGATGTATACAGGATCGAAGATCCCGATGAAATGTATGAGATCGGATATGAGGATTACTTCTATTCGGGAGGCGTATGCCTGATTGAATGGGCGGAGCAGATACAGGAGCTGATCCCTGAAGACCATATCGACGTGACCATCGAGAAAGATCTGGGCAGGGGGTTCGATTACCGCAGGATCACCATCAAGGGTGGGGATGATGCGGATGACATTCTGCGCTCCCTTGCACAGGAGAACGAAGGAGACAAAAGACATGAAGATACTTGCCATTGAGAGCTCCGGCCTTACGGCGTCGGCAGCGATTGCGGAGGATGAGGCGCTTCTGGCAGAATATACGGTAAATTTTAAGAAGACCCATTCGCAGACGCTTCTTCCGATGATTGACGAGATCGTAAAAATGATCGGGATGGATCTTAAGGAACTGGACGCGGTGGCGGTCTCGGAAGGACCGGGGTCGTTTACAGGATTGCGGATCGGATCCGCCACGGCCAAGGGAATCGCGCTGGCGCTTGAAAAAAAGATCGTGCCCGTTCCCACGCTGGACGCCCTTGCATACAATCTTTACGATACCCTGGGACTTGTATGCCCCATCATGGACGCCAGAAGAGGGCAGGTCTATACGGCAATATACCGGTTTGAAGATCACAGGCTTGTATGCATCAGAGAGAAGACTGCAGAAAGCATCGAAGATCTGGCGGCTGAACTGAATGGCCTTCCTGAGCGGCAGGTTACGTTTCTGGGAGACGGAGTTCCGGTTTTCCGGGAGCGTCTTGCGGAAATCCTGGACAAGGACTTTTCGTTTGCGCCGGCGCATCTTTCAAGACAGAGAGCAGGAGCGGTGGCCGCTCTGGGAATCCGTTATTATAAAGAAGGCAGAGCGCAGGAATCGAAGGATCATAAGCCGGAATATCTGAGGCCGTCCCAGGCGGAAAGAGTACGTGCCGAAAAGCTTTCAGGCAGGGGAGAGAAGTCATGACGCTCCGTGAAATGACAGTGGATGATATCGGTGCCGTTATGGAAATCGAGAGAGATCTGTTTCCGGATCCCTGGACGGCGGAAGGTTTTCTTACCTTTCTGATGAGAGACGACGCCATGTTTCTTGTGATCGAAGAAAACAGGAAGAAGAAGGAAATCATCGCCTATGCGGGAGCGCTTATGGTTCTGGACGAATGTGACATCACCAATGTCGCCGTCCGGCGTGACAGACAGAGAGAAGGGAACGGAGGCTTTCTGCTGGAGGGAATGTTCCGGCTTCTTTCTGAAAGAGGAATCAGAAGGATTCATCTTGAGGTCCGGAGCAGCAATGAAACGGCGCTGAGACTGTACGAAAGAAAAGGATTTATAAGGGACGGACTCCGCAAAGGATATTATACCGGCCCTTTGGAAGACGCCATATTGATGACAAAGGAACTGGAGGTATAACATGCTGGATCTGTGTCTTCTTGGATGCGGGGGAATGATGCCGCTTCCCCGGAGATGGCTTACAGCACTGATGACCAGATATAATGGAAGCACCCTGCTGATCGACTGTGGAGAAGGTACGCAGATTGCGGTCCGCGAGAAGGGGTGGAGCTTTAAACCGATCGATGTGATCTGCTTTACCCATTTTCATGGAGATCATATCAGTGGACTTCCCGGTATTCTGCTGACTATGGGAAACGCAGAGCGCACGGAGCCGCTTACGCTGATCGGCCCGAAAGGACTTGAAAAAGTTGTCAATTCGCTGAGAATCATTGCGCCGGAGTTGCCCTTCGAACTGAAGTTTCTGGAGATCACCGATCATGAACAGGTATTTGAGCTTCACGGATATAAGATCACGGCGTTCCGGGTAAATCATAATGTTCCGTGTTACGGATATACACTTGAGATTCTGCGGCAGGGCCGTTTTTCGCCGGAACGTGCGAAGCAGCAGGAGATTCCGCTGAAATACTGGAATCCGCTGCAGAAAGGGCAGACGATCCGGGACGGAGATATGGTCTATACGCCGGATATGGTTCTCGGAGAAGCCAGAAAGGGACTTAAAGTTACCTATACTACGGACACGAGACCGACCCGTTCGATTTCGCAGCACGCCGCAGATTCGGATCTGTTTATCTGCGAGGGCATGTACGGTGAGCCGGATAAGGTTGAAAAGGCAAAACAGTATAAGCACATGACTTTCCGGGAGGCTGCCGTACTGGCCAGGGATGCGGATGTGAAGGAGCTGTGGCTTACGCATTACAGTCCCTCTCTGGTAAGACCGGAAGACTATATGGGACAGGTAACGGAAATCTTCCCCAATGCGTTTCCGGGGAAGGATGGAAAAAGCGTGGAACTGAATTTTGAAGAGGAATAACTGATAATGGATGATATACGGATACTGGCGATCGAGAGCTCCTGCGACGAGACGGCGGCCTCGGTGGTCAAAAACGGCAGAGAAGTCCTGTCCAATGTGATCTCTTCGCAGATTGCCCTCCATACGCTGTATGGGGGTGTGGTCCCGGAGATCGCATCGAGAAAGCATATTGAAAAAATCGATCAGGTGATCACGCGCGCTCTTGAGGAAGCCGGCGTGACGCTGGACGACATAGACGCGGTGGGGGTGACTTACGGGCCGGGCCTTGTGGGTGCGCTTCTGGTAGGCGTTGCCGAAGCAAAGGCGCTGGCGTATGCCAGGAACCTTCCACTGGTAGGCGTACATCATATAGAAGGGCATATTTCGGCTAATTATATTGAAAATCCGGATCTGGAGCCTCCGTTTCTGTGCCTTGTGGTTTCAGGCGGTCATACGCATCTGGTGATCGTCAGGGATTACGGGGAATTCGAGATTCTTGGAAGGACCCGGGACGACGCTGCCGGAGAAGCCTTTGACAAAGTGGCGCGGGCCATTGGTCTTGGTTATCCGGGAGGACCCAAGATCGACAAGGCTGCAAAGGAAGGGAATCCGTCTGCCTACGATTTTCCCAGGGGAAAAGTAACGGGAAGCCCGTATGATTTCAGCTTCAGCGGCCTGAAGTCTGCGGTTCTCAATTATCTGAACAGTGCTTCCATGAAGGGTGAAACCGTACGGCGCGAGGATGTGGCGGCTTCTTTTCAAAAAGCCGTGACAGACGTACTTACGGAGCATACCATGGAAGCGGCAAAGGATTATAAGATCAAAAAGATTGCCATTGCAGGGGGCGTGGCTTCGAATTCGGCATTGAGGGCCTCAATGGAAGAAGCCTGCCGCAGAAGAAACTACAGCTTTTACAGACCGTCGCCGGTTCTGTGTACCGATAACGCAGCCATGATCGGCTGCGCCGCATATTATGAATATATCAGAGGCACAAGAAGCGGCTGGGATCTGAATGCGGTTCCGGATCTGAAGCTTGGCGAGCGCTGAAAGGATACCTGGTTATGGAAAGCAAATACAGCTGTACGGCGGTCGTTCTGGCAGCGGGACAGGGGAGAAGGATGGGGACGGACCTTCCCAAGCAGTTTCTGCCGCTGTGCGGCAAACCTGTTTTATGGTATTCTCTGAACTGTTTCCAGAACTCCGGTCTGACAGACAGGATCGTTCTGGTTACGGGAAAAGAATGGATCGGATACTGTGAAGAAGAAATTGTTCAGAAATACGGGCTGTCGAAGGTGAAGACCATTACGGAGGGCGGCGAAAACCGGTATGATTCCGTATATAACGGACTGAAAGCCTGCGCCGATACGGAATTTGTCATGATTCATGACGGAGCCCGTCCGTTTATCACAGACGAGATTCTGAGACGCGGTCTTCTGGGGGCGGAGAAAACCGGTGCCTGTGTGATCGGAATGCCCTCGAAAGACACGGTCAAGATCGCAGACCAGGAAGGCTTTATAAAGGAGACGCCGCAGCGGAGCAGCGTGTGGATCATTCAGACGCCCCAGGTGTTCCGTTATTCCCTGATCCGGGAAGCATACCGGCGGATCATGGAATCGGGAACTGTAAACGTAACAGATGATGCGATGGTGGTGGAACAGACACTGGGAACGAAAATAGCGCTGGCCGAGGGATCTTATGAAAACCTGAAGGTCACTACGCCGGACGATCTTCTTAAGTGCCGCGCCATTGTGGAAGGAACCAAATCGTTTCGTTGACTTATATCTCGTATGAGGGAGGCTGCATTGTGGATACTCTGTACATAGTTATGCCTGCTTATAATGAAGAAGAAAATATCAGAGATACATTGGATGAATGGTATCCGGTCGTGGAAAGCCATAATGAGAACGGGCGGTCACGGCTTGTGATCGTGAATGACGGGAGTAAAGACAGAACCTTCCGTATCATGCAGGAATTTTCCGAAACGCATCCGCTGTTTGTTCCGCTGACGAAAAAGAACGGCGGCCATGGAAGCGCTGTCATGTATGCCTATGATTATGCAGTGAGGCATGGCGCGGACTGGATATTTCAGACCGATTCGGACGGACAGACGGATCCGGGGGAATTTGAAGGGTTCTGGAAAGACAGAAATGACTTCGATGCCATTATCGGAAACAGGACGCACAGAGGAGACGGCAGAGTCCGGGCGTTTGTGGAAAAAGTGGTGTGTATGCTGGTGAGACTGTACTTTGGAGTCAGGGTACCGGACGCCAACGCGCCGTTCCGTCTGATGAAGGCGAAAAAAGTAGGGCAGTATCTTTCGAAGCTTCGCCCGGATTATAACCTTCCGAATATCATGATGACAGTATACTTTGTATATTATAAGAACAAAGTGGAATTCAGACCGATCTCCTTTAAGCCGCGAAAAAAGGGGAAAAACTCTGTCAATGTGAAGATGATCACAAGAACCGGAAGGCAGGCTGTAAAGGATTTCGCAAGGCTGAAAAAAGAAATTTGAAAAAACAAAAAAATAGTGTTGACATCAAACTGAAGTAATGTTAGAATAACCCTTGCGTCACGAAAGACGCAATGATAAAAACTGAACAAAACGCATGGAGAGATATCGAAGTGGTCATAACGAGGCGGTCTTGAAAACCGTTTGTCCGCAAGGGCGCGTGGGTTCGAATCCCACTCTCTCCGTTTTATTCGGGCAATGTGGAGAAGTACCCAAGCTGGCCGAAGGGGCTCCCCTGGAAAGGGAGTAGGTCGTTGATAGCGGCGCGAGGGTTCAAATCCCTCCTTCTCCGTTTGAGATGGAAAAAGAAATTAAAAAATCTCAAAAAAGTGCTTGACAGACAGAACGAGATGTGTTAATCTAGTCTGGCTGTCGCAAAGACAGGAACCTTGATAACTGAACAGTGAGACACATACGATTCTCGAAAATTCTTTAC
>CAMNNM010000081.1 GCA_946545425.1 uncultured Blautia sp.
AGTGACGGATGATGAGAATTATAAAAACGCCGCACTGGCCAGCAGAGGCGTTTGATCTGAGAGCAATTCAAAAGAAAATATTGTTGAAGGGAAGAAAAAGAAATGGGTGTAAATCGATTTGTCTTAAACGGAACATCTTATCATGGTCACGGAGCGATCAATGAGATCCCCGGAATCGTTGCCGCTAAGGGCTTCAAAAAAGCATTTGTCGCATCGGATCCCGATCTTGTAAAGTTCGGCGTTACCGCCAAGGTTACAGATCTTCTTGAGAAAAACGGGATCGCTTATGAGCTCTATACGGATATCAAGCCGAATCCCACCATTGAAAACGTGCAGAACGGTGTGGCGGCATACCAGAAGAGCGGCGCTGACTTTATGATCACCATCGGAGGCGGTTCCTCCATGGATACCGGCAAGGGTATCGGAATCATCGTGAACAATCCGGAATTTGCAGATGTCCGTTCACTGGAAGGTGTGGCTCCTACAAAGAAGCGTACGGTATTTACCATAGCAGTTCCCACAACAGGAGGAACCGGCGCGGAATCCACCATCAATTACGTCATCACGGATGTGGAAAGAAAACGTAAATTCGTGTGTGTTGACCCCAACGATATCCCCGACGTTGCAGTCGTTGACCCTGATATGATGTCCTCCATGCCGAAGGGCCTGACGGCTTCCACCGGTATGGATGCTCTGACCCATGCCATTGAAGGTTATACCACGGCAGCTGCCTGGGAGCTTTCCGACTGTCTGAATCTGGAAGCCATCAGGCTGATCGGCGCAAACCTGCGAAAAGCAGTCGCAAACGATCCGGACGGACGTGAAGGAATGGCGCTGGCCCAGTATGTGACGGCCATGGCTTATTCCAACGTAGGCCTGGGAATCGCACACTCCATGGCACATACGCTCGGCGCTGTTTATGATACGCCTCACGGCGTCGCCTGCGCCATGATGCTTCCGATCGTCATGGAATTTAATGCGGAATGCACTGGCGAAAAATTCAAAGCCATCGCAGAAGCACTTGGCGTGAATACCGAGGGTATGGACCAGGAGGCTTATCGGAAGGCGGCCGTAGACGCTGTACGCCAGCTGTCTGTTGATGTTGGTATTCCGACAAAGCTTGACAAGCTGAAGGAAGAGGATCTTCCCTTCCTGTGCGAGTCCGCTGCGGCAGATGCCTGCGCTCCCGGAAATCCTCGTCCGGCAACTCTGGAAGAGTTTGAGGCAATGTTCCGCAAGCTGATGTAAAAAAGAAGTGGCTGTGAAATAATCCGGCGGGGACCGCGGATCGCTGTGTCCTCGCGCAGCGTCACATAAGAAAAAAGGGATGTGTGAAACATAGCAATGACTTGCTGTTTCACGCATCCCTTTTTTAGGTGCCGGCGCTGCGGACGTCCCCTTTCGGATTATTTCATAACAGATGTAAAAAAAGCTTGACAAAGTAGCAAATGTATACTATCATACAATCAGAAAGTAGCGGATAGCTACTAACGAAAACGAGAGCAGTGCAGAGTAGGTGAAAGGAGGAGACCTATGGAAATGCTGAAAGGAATGTTTGGTAAGGTGGCGCCGGGAATGTGCAGACTTTCCATGGACGGCAATGTAGCGGTAAAAACTTCTTCGGGTTTTCGAAGCTACGATATGAAGAACGACCGGCTGACAAATTGTGAACATTTTGTTTTTAACATCGGAGAAGAGTTCTTCTTCCTGATCCCGACCAACAAAGTATCACCGGGAGACATTATTCTCTCTGACGGAAAACCCAAATGTGTCATTGAATGTGAAAAGAACAGGATCACCGTCATCAATTACGAGACTGCCGTTATGGAGACTGTGCTGCCTGAACACCACGTATTTATGGGCAACACGTACTTTTACGGCAAAATCGTTTCCATGTTCGGAAAATCTTCTGTAAAAGGGAAAAAGGGACCGGGAATGATCTTAAAGTACATGATGTTCAGTGAAATGATGAAAGGCAATAAAGAAGGCGGAATGCTTCCGTTTCTGATGATGCAGACTCTGGGAAAGGGGGATTTCATGGACGGGGTATTTGACTTTGATATCGAAAATGAGGATTCTGGTGCAGATAACGCGTAACAACATGAAACAGGAAATCTGATGGAAAACTGAAACTGAGAACACTTTGGACGATTCGTATTATAAGGAGGTTTACAATGGGCAGCGGAAGATGGACAAGCGGATCTTTTGAAGAGTATAACAGGAGCAGAGGAAGAAAGATCGATTCTTCCGGGAAAATTGCAGGAGCGTACAGAAATCAGGACATCTTTTTATCCAGAAAGCTGGATCCCATGCTGGATCCGAAAAATGAGATGCGGGAGTGCTGTGACAGTGAAGAGCATCCGGAGACATTTCCCGTGATCCTGGCTCTCGATGTCACCGGAAGTATGGGACAGGCCGCCGTCGAGGTGGCAAAGCAGCTGAACGTGATCATGACAAACCTGTATGAAAAGGTGAAGGATGTAGAATTCATGATCATGGGGATCGGAGATTTTGAATGTGATTCGTGTCCGCTCCAGATCTCACAGTTCGAATCGGACATCCGTATCGCAGATCAGCTGGAGAGAATCTACTTCGAATTTGGCGGAGGAGGAAATAATTATGAATCCTATACTGCAGCCTGGTATATGGCATCCAGACACACAAGACTTGATGCATGGAACAGAGGGAAGAAGGGACTTCTGATCACTATGGGCGACGAACCACTGAATCCCTATCTGCCGAGATACGGAATGAGAAACGGGCTGGTTTCCGCGACGGGAGACGTTCTCCAGGCAGATGTGGAGACAAAGGATCTGTATCGGGAGGTTACGGAGAAATACGATGTGTATCACCTGAATGTGATCCACAGAGCATATGAGATACCGGGAATTGAAAAGTCCTTCCGAAAATACCTGGATCAGGACCATTTCAGGACCGTGAATCTTGACAATATTGCTGCAACAATAACCGAAATCATCGCAAACGATTGTGGAGGGAAAGAAAATGAGGGCACGGTTTCATGGTGATGTAAAAATCGTGATCGGTGCAAATTACGGAGATGAAGGGAAAGGCCTGATGGCGGACTGCTTCGCGGCTCAGGCCGCAAAGAAAAGAAAACGTGTCCTTGTCATCTGCAGCAACGGAGGCGCGCAGCGTGGCCATACCGTGACTTTGCCGGATGGCGGCCGGCATGTGTTTCATCATTTTGGATCCGGTACGTTTGCAGGGGCGGACACCTATCTGTGCAGAAATTTTATCCTGAATCCGATCCTGTATGAAGAAGAGCGCAGGGAGCTGGAGAAGAATGGCGCATCTCTGACAGGACGGGTCTTTGCGGATCCATCCTGTATCTGGTCTACCCCATACGATATGATCATTAATCAGATCGTGGAAGAATCCCGGGGGAAAAACCGGCATGGAAGCTGCGGGATTGGCATCTGGGAGACCATTGTACGAAGCAGGGAACGCCATGTTCCTTTTACGAGATTTGAAAATGACGAAGCCGGACTGATCCTGTATCTAAGGCAGATCCGTGAGAAGTACTTTCCCCGGAGACTCCGGGATCTGGGTGTTTTTGAAATACCATCCGGGTGGAAGGAGATCCTGGATGCACCGTCCCTGACCGAACATTATCTGGATGATTTCTACTCAATGGTTTCTCATTTTCGAAAAAGAAATGAGGATCTGTTTCACGAATATGACCGTCTGATCTTCGAGAACGGCCAGGGCCTTCTTCTGGACCGGAACAGAAGAGAATGCCTGGCACATACGACGCCGAGTAATACCGGGCTTCGCAATCCTGCCGCAATGCTGGAAGGATTGACTGGAAGAACGGATGCAGAGGTCTGCTATGTGACAAGGACTTATCTGACACGGCATGGGGCCGGCCCGTTTCCGACCGAGTGCAGCATGAAGGAACTGGGCCTTGAAACAGATGACAGCACAAATATTCCAAATCCTTTTCAGGGGACGCTCCGGTATGGTAAAATGGACCCGGAACAATTGAAAGTGCGTATCAGGGCCGACGTATCCTGTGTTCCGGAAAGAGTGAGAAAGGAACTGAGAATAAGCCTGGCCGTTACGCATCTGAATGAGTCCGGAAATAAGATTCTGGCAGATATGGAGGAAGACCTTCAGCAGTTTGCTGCAGAGGTTCAGGTGGAAGACCTGTATCTTTCCTCCGGGATGGACCGGAACAGCATCCGGAAATGGAGCGGCTCAGAAAATGGATGATCAGAAGATATCTGCAGATATGAGAGCAGAAACAGATTCAAATTCGGAACAGGAATTTTTAAACAGATATGACAGCAGCGTTTATGAAAAGGTATCCATAGCCGTAGACCTGCTGGTATTCACCATAGAAGACGATACACTGAAGATTTTAATGATCCGGCGGGCAGAATATCCCTTTAAGGGATATCTGGCTCTGCCGGGTGTGTTTGTTAAGCCGGACGAATCGCTGGATGAGGCGGCGCAGAGAGGTATCCGGGAAGAAACGGGACTCGTGGGAATCTATCTGGAACAGATGTACACCTTTGGAGAGATCGCGCGGGATCCAAGATCGCGGGTCATCTCGGTGTCTTATATGGCGCTGGTTCCGAGAGAAGGGCTGACCTTTCATGCCGGCGAACGTGCTTCCGAAACTCTTCTTGTGCCTGTGTCCGGGATACTGGACAGCACATACGATACGGCCTTTGACCATAAAGCCATGATAGAGTATGGAAAATGGAGACTGAAAAACAAAGTGGAATATACGGACATCGCATTTCATTTTGTTCCGGAACTATTTACCCTTCCGCAGCTGCAGAGAGTGCATGAGATCCTGCTGGACAGACCGCTTTTCAAAGCGAATTTCCGGAAAAAGATCAATCCCATGATCGAGAAGACGGATATCTATACTTCCGGAGATGCGCACCGGCCGAGCCAGTATTACAGACGGAAGGAAACCGAAGAAGAGCAGGATGATCAGACGGATTTATGATCCATCAGACGTAAAAGCCCTGGAAACAGGGCTTTTATCATATATGATATGTATAACAATACAACATTACAATGTTGACACATATTTGTGGTTATGCTAAGATTTTTACAGGTTTTTATGCTGCTGTTGACTATATTATATAAAACCTGCAGTGTCAGGGAGAAGGAGCCGGAATATGAAAAAATTATGCGGGGTAAACCCACCGGTCATTACAATTTTTGATGAACATTACAAGATCGATCTGGATGCCAGCCGGAAGCAGGCGGATTTTCTGATCTCAAAGGGCGTGGATGGTCTGGCTTATCTTGGTACATCCGGTGAGTTCAGCATCATGACGGTCGAAGAAAAGAAGGCGTTTATCAAAGAAATGGTCCGGTATGTCAACGGACGCTGCAATGTTATTGCCGGTGTCGGCGACACCTGTCTTGACAATACCATGGAGCTTCTGCGTTTTGTAGAGGATGCAGGCGTTGACGGAGTTCTTCTTGTCAATCCCTATTTCAGTGTGTACAGCACCGAGATGGTCGAGGCCTATTTCAGCTATGTTGCTTCCCATACCTCTCTGCCGATCATCATCTATAATTTCCCGGACCTGACGGGTTATAACTTCAATGTGGATGTGGTAAAGACTCTGGTCAGAGCCAATCCCAATATTGTGGGAATCAAAGATACCATCGCAGATTTCAACCATGTTCTCAGCATGCAGAAGGTGAAAGAGATCTCTCCGGACTTCTCTGTTTTTGCCGCCTATGAAAATCAGGCAATGGGCCTTCTGACCTGCGGCGTCGACGGATTTATCAACGCGACGGTCAATTTTGCACCGGAATTTACGGTAAATACCTATCAGGCTGCCAAGAGAGGCGATTTCAACGAGGCAGCCAGATGGTTCAGAAAGATGGTCCATGCCATGGACATCTATGCCTACAGCACACCGCTGTTCCTTGCATGCAAACAGGCCATGTACTACCGGGTGCTTGCACAGGACGGCACCGAAAGACTGCCGGCATTGTCCTTGAGTGCGGAGGCAAAAGCCAATGTATATAATAAGATGAGGGAACTTGAGCTGCTCTGACCGCAGAACTGGCTGAAAAGGAGAATGTTATGGATATAAAAATCGATGATATTGTAAAAACCGTTATATCCGTTGCCAATGCCAGGATCCGCGAGACGGAAGATAAGACACCTGCCATACAGACAGCTGCAGCAGAAGTACCTGTGCATCAGGCTTCTTCGTCGAAAATCGCGGTTCTCGCAGAGCCGGGAGCATATCAGTTTGAAACGGTGAATATTCCGCCTCTTAAGGAAGACGAGATCCTGGTCCGGATCAGCGGCAGCGTGCTGACTTCGGAAGACGCCGGCGAGTTTCTGAAGGAATCAAAGGCCATGACCCGCAGGCCCTGCGGTTTTCAGGGGACGGGCGTGATCGTAAAGACAGGAAAAAGCGGCCTTCTGGACGCAGAAAAGAAAGTGCTTCATGAAGGCGACCGGGTGATCCGGCTTCGCAGGTCCGAGGCCGTATACAGCTACTATGCCGGGAACCGGCAGGGAAAGCCGCTTGACAGCTGGTTTGCTGAATATATAATTATAAAAGCAGGGAATGATGTTCTGGCGGTCAATGAACTGAAACAGGAGTCACGTCTTCTTGCCGGACAGTTTACCGCTGTTTCCAGCGCCATGGAAAGAGCCTGCCAGGGCGGCAGACGGCTTACAAAGGACAGCCGTGTAGTAGTTGCCGGCTGCACCTTTATCGGATATATCACCATGGCTGTCTTAAAGACCATGGGAATCCGTCCGCTGGTCATAGGCGGAGACGACGAATCCCGTCATATGGCCGAAGGCTTTGGAGCAGGTGATATGGTAAATTACCGCGCTGCCGGCGGAGTAGATGCAGTAGTACAGAAGGTCAGGAGATATTTTTCCGGAGATCTGGCTGATACCGTTTTTTACTGTGCCGAATCGGATATGGGGCTTACCTTTGCCAGAAGGCTCGGCGTGAAGAATGCTCTTCTGTGCGATCTGGGAAGCAGCCTTGGAAAGGTGAAAAGCGCTTCACGCTTCGGCACGGACTCTATTGTATCAGGTACGCACAATTACTCGCTGGCTGATTATAAAAAGGCCATAACGATTCTCGAAAATGCAGAAACAGAAGGTCTGCCCGTTTACAGGCTGATCACGCACAGATACCGTCTTGATGAGCTGAACGAAGCACTCTGGACTTATGTAAGAGGCGAAGGCCTTGGCATCGCCGTTCTGAACAGGTGAGGGAGGGTCTATGCATAAATACGGGAATCAGGCAGTCGGTATTCTTGAAACGGAGAGCGTGACAGCATGTTTTCTGGCGATCGATGCCGCAACAAAGGCTGCCAATGTTGTAGTGGAAGGCATTGGAAGAAACCGTTTTGCTTCTGAGATGTGCGTAACGTTCCGGGGATCCGTCTCAGACGTGCGTGAAGCCATGGAGGCAGCAAAAAGAGCTGCGGAGCCGGTTTCCAGGATCGTTGCAAAGGAAGTAATCAGCGGCCCGACGGAATATGTGGAAGACTCGATCAGAGCCGGTCTTCCCGGATGACAGGAGGAAGACGGCATGAATTATGAAGCGATCGCTCTTGTGGAAGTATTCGGAGAGGCCAACGGGATCCTGATGGTGGACTGCATGCTGAAAGCGGCAGAGGTCCGGTTCGAGACGGAGTACTACTGGAACGGCGGACAGTATACCGGTATTTTCAGCGGAAGCGTCAGTGCGCTTTCCGCGGCCGTGGAACATACCAAAAATACGCTGCCCTGCAGGATATTTGCATCTGCGGTAATTCCCGCTCCGTCGGAGGAAACGGGACGGGTGCTTGACAACTGGAAGGCCGGGAACAAGATCTGACACATCCGGTCCTGTGTGTCTTTAAGGGAGGAACAGCATGGTACGTCGTGAGAGTATAATTGAAAAGGAACATGTTCAGGGCGGAAAGGGTACGGTATATCTGCACCGTGTTCTGCTGCCGGAAGAACTGAACGGTCATGGAAGAGCCTATATGCGCGTGGTGCTTCCTCCGGGAACGAGCATCGGCTGGCATCAGCATTTGCAGGAGACGGAGCCTTACTATATTCTGAAAGGCAACGGAGAATTTATCGACAATGATAAAAAGAGGTACAAGGTAAGGCCCGGCGATGTATGTATCATCAAGGTTGGCCAGTATCACAGCATGGAAAACAATTCCGATCAGGATCTTGAATTCATGGCCCTGATCTATAATGAGCCGGGAAGGCTTACCTGACAATAACACAGCAAAAAATAAGGTCTGAAGAGGTGGAAACATTCCCATTCTTCAGACCTTTTTTATGCGATAAGAGTGTATTTTATTCCTGAAAAAAGTTTGTTGGACATAATCCACAAAGGGACCGGTATGAAATGTAATATGTTTAACAAATTAACATTTGAGCATTGAAACAGACATGTTAATATGTTATACTTTTCTACAGAAAACAGATGCGGAAGAGAGGAGGAAGACATCATGACAGACAGATTCCCGAAGATCAATCTGGAAGAGCCGCTTCTTCCCGAGATCATCGCAGATTATATCATCGATTATATTCGTGACAACCAGATGAAGGCAAATGACAGGCTTCCCGGTGAGCTGGAGCTTGCCCAGAGCTTCGGTGTCAGCAGAGGAACCATCCGGTCGGCCATCGCTCTTCTGAAATCCAGAAATATTGTGGTACGCAGAAGAGGAAGCGGTACTTATATTGCGGAAAAGCCCGGAATGGTTGACGATCCCTTTGGTCTGACCTTTATCGGAAATAAAATGGACAGCATCCGCAGCCTTACGGAAACCCGCGGCGTGATCGAGCCCGGTGTCGCGGCACTGGCGGCTGAAAACGCAATGCCCGAAGACATCAAAAAGCTCGAAGAGCTCCGGGATCAGGTGGAAGAGTGCATCCGGAACGAAGTCGAGCATATCCATGTGGATGAGGAATTTCATATTCAGATCGCCAGATGCACCCACAATCCGATGCTGGTACGCCTGGTACAGGAAACGCTGAAAGAAACCATGCCGCTTCTGGGCATCAGCGGGGATTTCGATGTAAAGGAAACCCTGCCGCAGGCAATCTCGGCCCACAGAAAAATAACGGAGGCCATCCGTACCGGAAATCCCGAAGCGGCCCGGCTGGCCATGATCGATCACCAGCTTGCCGCAATGCATCTGGTTGAGAAATACTCAGGGTATGTCCCGCAGGAGCGGGTTTAGCATACGTGACAATCAAAACACCTAAGGAGGAACGAGTAATGAAGAGAAGAGTGATCGGAGCTTTACTTGCAGCCACAATGGTTCTTGGAACTGCAGCTACCGCATCGGCAGCTGAGTACAACTGGGTAGGAGCCATCCACCTTCCCGAAACCACCACTCACACCCAGGCTCTGCAGTATTTCGCAGATCAGCTGAAGGAAAAATCCGACGGAC
>CAMNNM010000082.1 GCA_946545425.1 uncultured Blautia sp.
CCATGACGGAGGAGGGAACCTTCAGTTCCCGGATCAGCTCCCGCGTCTTGTCTTCCTCGGCCTTCAGCATTTTGTCAATGTCGCCGGAATCATCGCCGGTGCCCCAGCCTTTGTCTTCCAGCCAGGCTGCTGCCGTCTTCGCGTCCGGCAGACCGATCAGATGTCTGATGTCTGCGTCTGAGAGCAGGGACTTCTCTTTTACCCGGATCCGCGCTACCGCAAAAATATAATCCAGATCACCCATTCAAAAGTCCCTCCTTAAAAAAGCAGCTTATGCACCAGATCCTGCAGTTCCTCCTGCCTGTCGGCAAAAAGCGCTTTCAGTGAGCAGTTTTCCTCGATCCCGCCGTAACGGAGGATAAATCCGCTGTCGATATCGGCCGTCTCGTCGGAAAGGGTCAGGCTTCCGCCCTTCTTTGCGGCGATCTCACCGATCTTTTTGATCAGATCGGCCGTGAGATTCTTTTTGTCCTTCGCGGAAAACAGGATCTCTCCCTTTTCTCCGTGCACACAGTTCTGAAGAAGCTTAAGGATCATGGCGGCGTAGTCCGCTCCGCCAAGATTCTCCATGACGGACTGGGCTTTCTTTATGACGTCCGTTATGATATTCTGCTTCTCTCCGAGGACAGCCTGTTTTCTCTGCATATCGATCTGAGACTGGATCCGTTCCGCATAGAGAGCGGCCTGGCTTTCGGCCTTTTTAAGGGTATCGGCGAGGTATTTTTCGCCTTCGGCCCTGGCCTTGTCTTCTTCGTCCTGAACTCTCTTTTTTGCTTCGCTGATCACGCTGTCTGCTTTATTTCTGGCTTCCTGCAGGATTTCGCTGGTAATGGTCTCTATTCCTGCCATACGATTCTCCTTACTGCTGATTATGCAAGTGACGCGATGTTGGTGATTGCAAGGATCGAAACGAGGAGTGCAAGGATCGCATAGGTCTCGACCATTGCCGGGAACAGCATGGATTTACCGAACTGATCCGGTCTCTTTGCAACAACGCCGATGGATGCGACGGAGGTGCGTCCCTGATGATAAGCGGAGACAAGACCTACGATCGCGATGGGAAGGCATGCAAGGAAATAAAGGAATCCGATGTTTGCGTCCGTGATGGGATTTCCGCCCAGAATTCCGATCTGGGAAAGGGTGATGAAGGTCACCAGAAGTCCGTAAATACCCTGTGTACCGGGCAGCAGCTGAAGGATCAGGACCTTCGCGAACTGTTCGGGATCTTCTGCGATCACGCCTGCCGCTGCCTGACCGGCCATGCCGACGCCCCATGCGGAGCCCATGCCCGCAAGCGCTGTTGAGAGAACTGCTCCTGCCAGTGCCCATACCATACCTACGTTCATAACTTACTTTTCCTCCTTAATCTCAACATATTTATTATTTTCCCGGAACGGAAGGAAGGCTTTTCCTCCGCCCTCATAGAACTTGCCGAAAAATTCGACGAACTGGAGCCTGTTCGTATGAACATATGCTCCGAGAAGATTGATCCCTATGTTCAGCGTATGACCGAGAACGAAGATCAAAGTGAACAGGATCACTCCGATCACGCCTCCTCCGAACATGGAAGCCATCATATTGACGACGCTGGCAATAACGCCCGTCGCAAGTCCCAGCGCCAGAAGCCGGGAATAGGACAACACGTCCGACAGCCAGCTGGTCACGCCGTAAATATCATATGCGCCAAGGGCGATGCGAAGGCCCCAGTTTTTGCGTCCCCTGCCCGACATCACAAGGATGATCAGCATTCCGGCGATGGCCGCGGTCTTTGCAAGAGGAGCCACAAACGCCGGGAAGGTAAAGGTTCTGCCCGCGATGGACGCAAACAGATCCGTCGGCAGCAGGATAAATACAAGACCCGTAACAAACAGATACCATGCGAGAACGTCCGAAACAAAACCGACGATATCATGGTCCTTCAGGTATTCGTAGCCCTTGATGCCGAGTCCCGCGTACAGATGGATCAGACCGAACAGCATGCACCACAGAAGCAGGCGCATGGGCTCTTTGATCGGCTCGAACCACAGCGGTTTCAGGATCGTATCTCCTTTGTATCCAAAGAACGTCTCGGCGATCACCTGTATGGCGTCTCCGAAAAAGCCTCCGTACATGAAGCCCCAGAACGTGGTGGAAAGTCCGCACCAGAAGAAGAGCTTGATCATCTTATGAAGACCTTCTTCCAGATTTTTGAACTTTAACAGCACGATGCCGCAGGCCACCGCCATGATGATGCCGTAGCCGGCGTCGGAAAGCATCATTCCGAAAAAGACCACATAGAAGATGGACATGATGAAGGTCGGGTCCACCTTACCATGCTGCGGCAGTCCGTAGGACGCCAGAACTCCCTCGGCCGATTCCGAGAAGGAATTGTTCTTAAGAAGCGTAGGCTCCATCTCGCCTTCCCGCTTTTCTTCCATCCCGACCACTGCTCCGTAGCGTTCCGTGAGGATCTTTGCGATCCGCTCCGCCTGGCTTTTCTGTACCCAGCCTTCCAGGAAAAAGACATTTTCGGACTGGGGGATCTCGCCCAGCAGCTCATATTTGTCTCTCCGCATCCGGTAGTAATCCGCCGCGATCCGGAAGGATTCCCTTTCTCCGGCATATTCGGCGATCTGCTTCCGAAGCCCGTCCGCCGTTTTTTTCTGCTCTTCGATGTCCTTTTTCAGGTATTCGATCTCTTCTGCGGGAATTCCCACAATGGGCTGCAGCGGTTTTGCGAATCCGATGTTCCGCAGATTCTCTTCCACCTTTGCCCGGTCCTTTTTCAGGCATACGACCGATACACGGGTCATATCCTTGTCCGCAGAGATCACGTCCACCGAAACAGGCGCCGGATCTGCCATCCCCTGGGATGCGGCCGCGTAAATATCCGAAGCCGCGTGCTCGTCCGGAATGGTTCCGATCAGAGCACAGGTCTTTCCGGTCCCTTCAAAGCTCATGGGGATATCCAGCGCAAGCCACGGCGTAAGGGCCGTGATCTGGTTTTCGTCCTTGACGGCGATCCCTTCGCATTCCTGGATCTTTTTATCCATGTCCAGGATCGTCTGGACCTCCCGGTTGGTCTTCCAGCGGTTTTCGATCACCTTGTCAAGCTGTGACCTTCCTACCTGTTCTTTTCCGTTCAGCGAGGCTAAGAATCCTTTGTTCTCTGGCGCATACTGATCCAGAAGCTTAAGCACACGGTCGTAGCTCTCGGCACGCTTTTCGTATTTGTTCCGCGAGCTCATGGTGTCCATCTTCTCAAGATCCGGATCGTCGAGCCCTGAAGTAATGATCTCCATGGCTCCCACAGACTGCAAAAACTCGAGAATTTCTTTTCTGTGCTTTTTGGAAGCGCAGATCCCAAGCTTTTGCATGTCGACAATCGCCATTCTCCATCCCACCTTTCATATATTATGTGTAACGATTCAGTCGCCCAGGATCAGTTTCTTTACTGCCTCCGCAGCATCCGGAAGCTTTTTTTCAACCTGCTTTCGAAGCTCTGCCGTCTCTGCCCCGATTTCTCCGGCAGCCTTTTCGAGGGCTTCTTCACCGGCCTTGCGTGCTTTTTCCATACACGCGTCGGCAGCCTGTTTTGCCTTTTCCCCGGCTTCGGCACGTATCTTCTGTACCGTTTCTTCTCCCTGGCGGAGTAGCTCTTCGGCCTGCTTCCGGGCATCTGCTGCCATCGACTCAGCCTGCTGCTCAGCCTGTTTGACAGCCGCGATGCTCTCTTCGATCATGGTCTCACCTGCCTTTCCTTGTTTACCCGTTGTGCTGAACCCGTGTTTCCACATGGTTCTTTCTCGTTTTCCAGATAAATACTCACCATATGATTTTATTCTTTTTTGTTGCTTTTGTCCAGTAAAACACGGAAGCGTATCTTTCTGATTACAGTTTCCTTTTTCATCTTTCGTATAATGAATTCAGTTGTTACGATTCCACCTTCTTTTTTCCATACAGGAGGATACGCCCATGAAAAAACCGGTATTTACTCTTGCTTCCCATCCATGGATCCGCCGGTCGCTTCCGGCTCTCGTCATTTCTTCCATGCTGGCCGCAGCTCTGCCTTCCGCAGTAATGGCGGAACAGGCTGATGCAGCTGCTGCCAATGAGGCAGCCGTCACGGAGGAGACCCCCGAAGTAACCGAAGCGCCTGCCGAGACGCCTGCCGCGGACGCTGCCTCTTCGGCGCTGTCCGAGGTCGCTCCCGTCAATATCCGCTTTGCGAAAAACTATCAGGAAGTCTACAATGTCCTGAAAAAAGCACCGTCGAATTATTACTACGTTTACGATGATCTGGTGGAATACGAAACCGCCGATTTCGCCTATGAGGCGCCTGCGCCGGGGGCTTCCGCGAAAACCGAAGCTGGCGCCTCCGTTTCCGATTCCTATGTCCCGGCCACAGGTTCTTCCGGTGATTCATCCGACGATTACTCAAGGCTGAACACCCGCGAGATCAACGTGGACGAAGCCGACCTGGTCAGGACCGACGGAAAATACATCTACACCCTTGGCTCCAGCGGAAATCTGTACATTGCAAAGGCATCCGGAAAGGATTCTGCCCTTGTCTTTGACCGCCAGATCAATCCGGCCATGTATTCCGATTCTCTTCCGGGCTTTGATCCCAGTTACCTGAGTCCGCAGGAAATGTATGTGGACAACGGCCGTCTCATTGCGGTCTTTTCCTATACGGAACGCTACTATTATGCTTACAGTTCGAACGGATCGTATTACGAAGACGCGGAAGAAGGCACAGACGCCCCGGGCCTTTCAAGTCTCGTTTCGGACAGAGGCTCCTGCATTCTTACCTTTGACATTTCAAAACCCGAAAATCCGGCACTTTCCGGTGCATACTGGCAGAACGGAGCCTACACTACTTCCCGCAAGATCGGCGACATCGTCTATCTTTATACGGAAATGGTACCCGAGATCGGCGATTCTCCGGAAGAAAGCGTCCTTGTTCCCTGCGTCAACGGGGAAACGCTTCCCGCATCGGACATCTGCATTCCGAATCTTCCGTCCGCTGCAGAATATCTGATCGTATCCTCCATGAACGTCACCGCTCCTTCACAGTCCATCGACTCCAAGGTCTTCCTGTCGGGTGCCGAGGATTTTTACGTCAGTGAGTCCAACCTGTACGTCATGAATTCCAGCTACTCCAACGAATCGACCAAAACCGAGATCGCCCGGTTTGGTCTTGACAAGGGAACCATCACGGCCGGAGCGGCCAGCACCGTCATCGGCGCCGTAAACGATTCCTTCTCCATCGACGAATACAACGGCTATCTCCGGGTTCTGACCACCTATACGGGTTCTGATCTCGGCCAGCTGGGCAGGCTGATCTGCTATATTCTGGGCATCGACATCGACGATCCCTGGACGCGCCATAATTCCGTCTATGTCCTGAAAACGGAGGATCTTTCCATGGTTTCCCGCCTGCCGCGCCTTGCGGAGGGCGAGGATATCAAGTCCGCCCGTTTCTTCGGAGACATCGCCTATTTTGTCACCTTCGAGAACACGGATCCTCTGTTTACCGCAGATCTGTCGGATCCGAAATCTCCAAAGATCCTGGGGCAGCTGGATGTGACCGGTTTTTCCTCGTATCTGCATCCCTACGGTGACGGACTGCTTCTCGGCATGGGCTATGAAGCCGACACAAACGGCAGAGTAACAGGGCTCAAGCTTTCCATGTTCGATATTTCCGATCCCTCCAATGTTTCCGAGATCGACCGCGTCGTCATTTCCGGCGTTACGTATTGTGAGGCCATGGAAAATTACAAGACCGTGCTTGCGGACGCAAACAAGAATCTGATCGGCTTCTTCTGCCAGGATCATTATCTTGTCTATTCCTACAAAAAGGGAACCGGTTTCCAGAGAGACATGATCTATGATATGTTTGAGGACGGACTTTTCCAGAGAAGCTACCAGTTTACGCCCCGCGGCCTTTACAGCGGATCACAGCTGTATGTGGCCGGCGATGATTTCCTGCTTTCCTTTGACATGAAGAATGGATTTAAAAAAGACCTGATGCTGGATTATAAGGCAGCGTCTTAAGGGCGGTTATACGCAGTCAGAAGCTGACTGAATCCAGGGCGGCATGCAAAGGCCGGCGAAGCGAAAAACAATCCGCTTCGCCGGCCTTTACCTTGCCTGTAATATCCCGCGTGACACCTGCTTCAGAAGCCGTGGCCGCCGCCACCGCCTCCTCCGCCGCCACCGCCGCCTCCGCCGCTGCCGCCGCTTCCGGAGGACTGCGGAGAATAGATCTTCTCGGTGATGCCGGGCTCCTCTTTCCAGTCTTTGATCTTATATTTTACGATACGGGAGGGCCAGGTATCCCGGTCCGGCCGGACACTCTCTGCCGTCCTTTTCATAAACCGGAAGCAGATGAGCATGGAGATGGCAAAGGCCAGAAGAGCATTCCCGATCCGCTTCATGGGCTGGCTGATCCTGCCGCCCTCCAAAAGCGTAAGGATCTGTGAGAATGCTTCACTGGCGCACCGATAATATTGTTTATCGGTGGCATAACGGTAGACATTATCCGTAATGGAGCGGGCGTAGCCTCTGCCGACCACCTTCAGAACGCTGCCGCGGCTGTATATATAGATTTCCCTGTGCCACATATCGATCAGAAACAGTGTGCCGCTCTCCTGATCAAACAGACTCCTGTAAATCTCCTCCGCAGCTTCCTGCGCCGAGTCGTAGTGACTGGAATTCTCCGTAACAAGCGCCGCATTCCCATAAGCTGCAACCGCTTCCATCTCTGTAAGCAGCTTCCTTTCTTCCGCTTCCGTAAGAAGCTCTGCCCTGTCCCGGATCACGGCGGAATACCGCCCGCTCTGTGCCCAGGCGGTTCCTGCATGAACTCCCGTAAGCAGTACAGCCGACAGGATCAGAAATACCGCCGCCCACTGACGTACCCTTTTTTCCATCATGTCTTATCCCCTCCCCGATCAAAGAAATGCGGCACAGGCCGCG
Organism: uncultured Blautia sp.; assembly: GCA_946545425.1. Lineage (GTDB taxonomy): Bacteria > Bacillota > Clostridia > Lachnospirales > Lachnospiraceae > Blautia_A. The sequence goes on from CAMNNM010000082.1 coordinate 6,961, forward strand.
TGACCAGAAGGTTAAACTCCCGGACCATTCCGGAGATGGCCAGGGTCACTCCCAGAAGGGACAGCACCACGGCGCACCAGTAGATCCAGTCCTCGGGAGGATTGATAAACACGATGACCTGAGCCAGGACAATAGAAAACACGACGCCCGAGACATCCAGCAGACGGCCGGCCAGCGGAACGCATCCCTGATATTTCCTGCTCAGGATATCGCTGAGGAAAAGCACAGCCAGGCCATCACAGATTACAAACACGATTGCCAGAACAATACGGTTTTCCAGAAATGTATAAACCTCCGACATGTCCATGATCAGACAGACTATCAGAATAACAGAAAGGAAAACAAGATATTCCGAGATGGAAGAAGCTCTCTCTTTCCGTTTTTCCCACTGTTTTTTGGGACCGCCCAGCACATACTGTTTATGCTTCCGGGTATCCGCCTCCGCATAAGACTGCTTTTTCGCCGCAAGATATCCCTTGTCGTCCAGATGATTGATCCTCGCGTGAATCTGCTTCAGCTGTCCCTCATACTGATCAAGGATCGCGGCCGACAATACCGCTGCCACAGCCAGGATCACGGAAGGCATCAATGTAAGGCCGAGATTCAAAATAAAGAATACCGGGACCGAGATCAGAAGGGATCCGAGAAGAAACCGCAGAAAGCTCTGGGGCAGCTCCGCGGCGACCTCTCCCGTTTTTCCGTTGACCAGAGAATAGGCGACCTTGTCCTTTTTCCTCCAGGTAAGAAACCAGACCGGAAGAAGCAAAAGCTCCGGCTCTTTCATGTCCTGCATTCCATAAGCCCTGCTGCGCCCTTTTTCCGGAAGTGCCAGCTTTTTGTCCCACAATAATTCCTTGTCCCGGCTCATCCTTTCTTCCAGCTCGTTGTTGGCGTCCCACCGGGCATCCTGGCGGTAAAGATTTCCATCCAGATCCGCCGTATCGGTATAGACGCCAAACAGATAAGAAGAAGAAAAAGGCCTCGTTTCGCCCTGCAGCGCGGCCGAAGTCATCTCCCCGCTGATATTGTCGTCCAGAGCCGATGACGCGTCATACAGCTGGTTTGCCACCTTTGCCTCGTAATCCACGTCCAGCGTCCAGTGCTTTTTATAAATATAATTTCCCTTCCGGGTTTCCTCGTAGCTGTCAAGCGTCGCATGGGGTCCGTACTCCACCTCGTAGGACCAGTAGGGAACATAAATGCTCCGGAATTTTTCAAGATACCGGTCTTTTTTCAGACTGCCCGGCACAAACGGCGCCTTTTTCAGAGCTTTCCGGTATGCTTCCCGGCACTCTTCCTCCGTGACCGTAAACGGCACGATCCTGTCCGGGCGCCGGATCTTTGCCATCCGGGATTCCAGCGTCACCTCGCCTCCGCAAAAGCTGCAGTAACCGACCGCATCCAGTGTGCCTGCCGTCACCTCGCCTCCGCAGGCCGGGCAGGTAAAGACCGCGGTTTCCATGACACCCTGCTGAATTTCTTCCGCCTCGTGCTCATCGTGGTATTCCTCCGGAAGCAGCTCCGAAGCACAGGACTCGCATTTCAGTTTTCCGGAAGCGATGTCATACCTGAGAAATCCCCCGCAGGACGGGCACCTGTTGATCATTGCTCTCACCTCCCGTGCCGGATCACAAAAGATCCATCAGCTGATAATTGGAGAGACCCAGACTCGGCATCTCGGGGTTTAAAGATTCATACATGTACAGCACGTTCCCGGCAGGATCGACCCATTCGCCGCTGCCGCCCTCGGGAAGGCCAAGGCCGGCTGCCTCGCAGGGATCGTCCCCCGGACAGAAACCGTAAAAGCTGTAGGCCGGGTCATCCCCGATCAGGGTAATGCGGAATATCCTCCCTTCCCTGTTCAGGAACAGGCGGACATTTTTTCCTTTCAGCATCACCGACGTCTTTTCCGAATCCACGCTGCTGCTCACATCCTGTATCGCCTCTTCTTCAAGGTCCGCGATCCGGGCCATGGCCTCTTCCTTCGTACCTCCCATAAGATCCTGGATCTCTGTTTTTTCGGGATGCGGTCCGCTGCGGCAGACCTTTGCGGTAAGAACCGTCACTCCGTTTTCCGAAGGTCCGACCTCAAGCCAGCCTTTTTCACTCCCGCTAAACCAA
>CAMNNM010000083.1 GCA_946545425.1 uncultured Blautia sp.
AGGAGGACATTACCGGGATCATTTATGAGCCCTGGCATTTCCGCTATGTCGGAAAGGAGGCTGCGGAGTACATCATGAGCCACGATCTCTGCCTGGAGGAGTTTGTTGCCATGTACAAGGAGATCGGAACAGAAGATGGCGGAACCGCATCGGCAGGAACCGCACCTGCAGACAGTGTGCCGGCAGAAAGCACGGCGCCGGAGTCAGACGCTTCTGAAACAGAAGAGTCTGCAGCAGAAGAGGATGGAATCTGATCCGATGGAAATTCTTATTTTTATACTAAACAGCATCCTTCTTGGGTGTGCGCTCGCGATGGATGCGTTTTCGGTATCCATCGCCGATGGGCTGAGAGAACCGTTTATGTCACGGAAAAGAATGCTGGGGATCGCCGGAACCTATGCGGCTTTCCAGTTCGCAATGCCCGTGGCGGGCTGGTTTTTTGTAAGAAGCGCGGCCTTAAGGTTCGAGGCTTTCCGAAAGCTGACCCCGTGGATCTCTTTGTTCCTGCTCCTTTTTATCGGCGGAAAGATGATCGTGGAAAGCTTCCGAAAAAATGCTGCTGCCGGCACAGAGAATGACCTGCCGGCAGAACGGCTTTTGTTCACCACGCTGATGCTGCAGGGCGTTGCGACATCGATCGACGCACTTTCTGTCGGATTCACCATCGCCGGCTACGGGGCCGGGAAGGCACTGGCCTGCGGCCTGATCATTGCGGTGGTGACGCTTGCCATCTGTATGGCCGGACTTCTGTTCGGCAGAAGGATAGGCGGAAGATTCTCCGACAAGGCCTCCCTTGCCGGCGGACTGATCCTTTGCTTTATCGGACTGGAAATCTTTTTAAAGGGGTAACCGTTCAGCCTGTGTGTTAAAAACACTGCTTTTCCGCGCGCAGGTCTGAATAAAACATGTAGGTAACGAATAAAATGCATGTTGTAACAGGGGTGTAGAAGTCAGCGTACCAGAAAGAAAAAGGAGGAGAAGGTATGGAGGAGTTTCTGAACAAAGTCATGGACATCGCCGTTTCGGCCGGCAGCAAGATCATCCTGGCACTTCTGATCTTTGTGATCGGACGCATCGTGATCGGTAAGGTTTTAAAGATCCTGAACAGCAGCAAGGGCCTCGCCAAAATGGATGCGACGGTCCGCAGCTTCATTCTCAATTTCATCAAAGCGGCGCTTTATGTGGTCCTGGTGATCTCCATCATCAATGTTCTGGGCGTTCCGATGGCTTCGGTCGTCACGGTGCTGGCGTCCGCAGGCGTTGCGGTAGGCATGGCTCTGCAGGGGGCACTGGGAAATCTTGCCGGCGGCATCATGATCATGATCATGCGTCCCTTCAACGTCGGGGATTATGTGATCACCGCAGGCGAAGAGGGCATTGTCAAGGATATATCACTGTTCTACACGGTGCTGCTTACGCTTGACAACAAGAAGGTTACGATTCCCAACGGCAGTCTGATGAATGCCAACGTGACCAACTGTTCGTCCGAGCCGACCCGCCGCGTGGACATCGTTTTCAGCTGTGCCAAGGGAGAAAACGTCGAAAAGATCCGCAAGATCATGCTGGACGTCATGAAATCCACGAAGAAGGTCATGAAGGACCCGGCTCCGTTTGCACAGCTTTCGGGCGGAACCAACGAATCCATGGAGTTCACGGTCCGCGCCTGGACGGAAAACGCTTCTTATTGGGATGTGTATTTTGAACTGATGCAGAAGATCACGGAGGAAATGGGCAAGGCCGGCGTGAAGGCTCCGGCGGTGCGCGTGATCACGGAACAGAAATAACAAACAGAACGGAGGAGTTTTTGATGAGTTCGCTGAATATTGTATGTCTGGATCTTGAAGGTGTGCTGGTGCCGGAAATCTGGATCGCCTTTTCGGAGGCAAGCGGAATTCCGGAGCTGAGACGTACGACCAGAGATGAGCCGGATTATAACAAACTGATGAAGTGGCGTCTGGGAATCCTGAAGGAACACGGACTGGGGCTTAAGGAGATTCAGGAAACGATCGCGAAGATCGATCCGCTTCCCGGTGCGAAGGAATTTCTGGACGAGCTGAGGAGCATCACCCAGGTGATCATCATCAGCGATACCTTTACGCAGTTTGCAAGCCCGCTTATGAAAAAGCTGGGCTGGCCGACCTTGTTCTGCAATACGCTGGAGGTGGCGGAAAACGGAGAGATCACAGGCTACCGTATGCGGACCGAAAATTCCAAGCTCTCGACCGTCAAGGCGCTGCAGTCCGTTGGCTTTGAGACTATCGCCGCCGGCGACAGCTTCAATGACCTCGGAATGATCCGCGCAAGTAAAGCAGGCTTTCTTTTCCGGAGCACGGACAAGATCAAAGCCGATAATCCTGATCTTCCGGCGTTCGAGGAGTATGATGAATTCCTGGCAGGGATCAAAGGCGCGCTGGAGTGATCTTTTTTAAATTTTGCTTGACATCCGGGGAGCTTTATGCTAAAAATGATAAGAACGCTGCCGAAGACAGCAGGTGCCGAAAGGCGTAACGTGGGAACACACCTGCCGAGGACTGTGTAATTGAGGATGATTACAGGCCCTGCTGTCTATCAGCAGGGCCGTTATTTTTCTACTGACCTGTAAAAGCCGTCCGGCTTATGTACAGGAACGGCCTCCAGCCGACGGCGGACCAAAATAAATAAGGAGGTGTACCATTTCATGGCAAAGACAGAACTGAAACAACCGATTGTAGATGAGATTTCAGCTTGTGTCAAAGATGCCGCTGCTGTTCTTCTTGTGAATTACAGTGGACTGACTGTTGAGCAGGACACGATCATGAGAAAAGAGCTCAGAGAAGCAGGCATCAAGTACAAGGTCTACAAGAATACCCTTATGAACCGTGCTTTCGCAGGTACTGATTTTGAGCAGCTGGCCAAGGATCTGAACGGAACCAACGCACTTTGCGTTTCCGATAACGATGCGACCGCTCCGGCAAGAATCATTGCCAAGTATGCAAAACAGTATCCGGCCCTCGAGATGATCGCAGGCGTGATCGAAGGCAGTTACAACGACGCAGCAGGCCTTCAGGCTCTGGCAAGCGTTCCGTCAAGAGAGGAACTTCTTGCAAGACTGTTCGGCAGCATGCAGTCTCCGGTTACAAACTTTGCTCGCGTCCTGAAGCAGATCGCAGAGAAGGACGGCGAAGCTGCTCCCGCAGAAGCGGCTGCAGAATAATCAAGGTCAATTTCAAAATTACAAAAATAAAAAATGGAGGGAATAAAAATGGCAAAGCTTACTACAGAAGAATTTATCGCGGCTATCAAAGAACTGTCCGTGTTAGAGCTTAACGAACTGGTAAAGGCATGTGAGGAAGAATTCGGTGTTTCCGCAGCAGCAGGTGTTGTTGTTCAGGCAGCTGGCCCGGCTGAGGCAGCAGAAGAGAAGACCGAGTTTGACGTTGAGCTGACCGATATCGGACCGAACAAGGTTAAGGTCATCAAGGTTGTCCGCGAACTTACCGGACTTGGCCTGAAGGAAGCTAAGGCTCTGGTTGACGAAGCTCCGAAGATGGTCAAGGAGCAGGTCTCCAAGGAAGAGGCTGAGGATGTTAAGGCTAAGCTTGAAGCTGAGGGAGCAAAGGTTACCCTTAAATAATTCAGGTACAGCATTGAGGCTGCCGCGTGATGCGGCAGCCTTTTTTGTACAATCGTTTCTTCGGAAGGGCGGGAAAAATCTCAAAAAAACGCTTGACACCCAATTAACGAGATGTTATAGTGTAGGATGCTTTATTGTGGATTCATATGCCTACAAAATTTTATTTTAACAGGGGTGAAGCGTCAATGGAAAAAAACAGAATTCGCTCTGTGAAATCAGGAAGAAGCATGCGCATGAGCTTCCAGCGCCAGCAGGAAGTTCTGGAAATGCCGAACCTGGTTGAAGTACAGAAAGACTCCTATCAATGGTTTCTCGACGAGGGACTGAAAGAAGTATTCGATGATATTTCGCCGATCAATGACTTCAGCGGAAAATTCAGCCTCGAATTCATCGGGTTTACCTACGATGAAAAAGATGCAAAGAATTCCATCGAAGAATGCAAGGAGAGGGATGTTACTTACAGCGCACCGCTTAAAGTACGTGTCCGGCTGATCAACAAGGAAACCGACGCCATCAGCGAACATGAGATCTTTATGGGAGATCTTCCGCTCATGACGGCTACCGGAACATTCGTCATCAATGGTGCAGAGCGAGTCATCGTCAGCCAGCTGGTACGCTCACCCGGTATCTACTATGCGATCGACCATGACAAGCTTGGAAAAAGGCTGTTTTCCTGTACAGTAATTCCCAACAGAGGAGCATGGCTCGAATACGAGACCGATTCCAGCGACGTGTTCTATGTACGTGTCGACCGGACCCGTAAGGTTCCTATCACGGTGCTGATCCGTGCCCTGGGCGTAGGAACGAATGCCGAGATCATCGAGATGTTCGGCGAAGAGCCAAAGATCCTTGCCAGCATGACCAAAGATACCGCCACCAATTATCAGGAAGGTATCCTGGAGCTGTACAAGAAGATCCGTCCCGGCGAACCGCTGGCGCTTGAGAACGCCGAGAGCCTGATCATGGGCATGTTCTTCGATCCGAGAAGATATGACCTTGCCAAGGTTGGACGTTATAAATTTAATAAGAAGCTTCATTTCAACAAACGTATCGTCGGACATATTCTTGGCGAAGACGTAATTGATGAGCAGACAGGTGAGATCATCGCTTCCGAAGGCGATACCGTCACCCGCGCCATGGCAGACCAGATTCAGAACGCCGGCGTTCCCTATGTGTGGATCCAGACAGAGGAGCGCAAGGTCAAAGTACTTTCCAGCCTGATGGTGGATCTTACAAGCGTTCTTCCGCAGATCGAAGATCCGAAGGAACTGGGCGTTACAGAGCTTGTGTACTATCCGGTCCTGAAGCAGATGCTCGAAGAGCTGGGCGACGATGCTGATCCGGAAGAGCTGAAAAACGCGATCCGCAGAAACGTTCATGATCTGATCCCGAAGCATATTACAAGGGAAGATATTTTTGCTTCCATCAATTACAATATGCATCTGGAATACGGCATCGGAAACAAGGACGATATCGATCATCTGGGCAACCGCCGTATCCGTGCGGTGGGCGAGCTGCTGCAGAATCAGTACAGGATCGGTCTTTCCAGACTGGAAAGAGTCATCCGTGAAAGAATGACCACCCAGGATGCCGAGACAGTGTCCCCGCAGTCCCTGATCAACATCAAGCCGGTCACCGCAGCCGTGAAGGAATTCTTCGGTTCCTCCCAGCTGTCCCAGTTCATGGATCAGAACAATCCTCTGGGCGAGCTGACGCACAAGAGACGTCTGTCGGCACTGGGCCCCGGCGGTCTGTCAAGAGACCGTGCCGGATTCGAGGTCCGAGACGTACATTATTCCCACTATGGAAGAATGTGCCCCATTGAGACCCCGGAAGGTCCGAACATCGGTCTGATCAACTCGCTGGCATCCTATGCCCGCATCAATCAGTACGGTTTCGTGGAGGCACCCTACCGCAGAGTCGACAAGAACGCGGAAGGCGGTCCCAGAGTAACCGACGAGGTCGTTTACATGACGGCCGACGAAGAAGATAACTATCATGTGGCGCAGGCAAACGAGCCGCTTGACAGCGAAGGCCACTTCATCAACAAGAACGTTTCCGGACGTTACCGTGAAGAGACCCAGCAGTACGAGCGCCAGATGTTCGATTACATGGACGTGTCGCCGAAGATGGTATTCTCCGTCGCGACAGCCCTGATCCCGTTCCTGCAGAACGACGATGCGAACCGGGCCCTGATGGGTTCCAACATGCAGCGTCAGGCAGTGCCGCTTCTTACTACCGAAGCGCCTGTCGTAGGTACCGGTATCGAAGAAAAGACAGCAGTAGACTCCGGTGTCTGCGTCGTTGCCGAGAAATCGGGAACGGTGGCACGTGCAACTTCCACGCAGATCACCATCAACAACGATGACGGAACCAAGTCAGAATATCATCTGACGAAGTTCATGCGCAGCAACCAGAGCAACTGCTATAACCAGAAGCCTATCGTTTTCCAGAACGAGCATGTGGAAGCCGGCGAAGTCATTGCCGACGGTCCGTCTACAGCCAACGGAGAACTTGCCCTTGGAAAGAACCCGCTGATCGGATTCATGACATGGGAAGGCTACAACTATGAGGACGCGGTTCTTCTTTCCGAGCGTCTTGTCATGGATGACGTTTATACTTCTGTTCATATCGAGGAGTATGAGGCAGAGTCCAGAGATACCAAGCTCGGACCGGAAGAGATCACCAGAGAAGTTCCGGGCGTCGGTGACGATGCGCTGAAGGATCTGGACGAGCGCGGCATCATCCGCATCGGTGCGGAAGTGCGTGCCGGAGATATCCTTGTCGGAAAAGTCACTCCCAAGGGCGAAACCGAGCTTACGGCAGAGGAGCGTCTTCTGAGAGCGATCTTCGGCGAGAAGGCCCGTGAGGTCAGGGATACCTCTCTTAAGGTTCCTCACGGCGAATACGGTATCGTCGTAGACGCCAAGGTATTTACAAAAGAAACAGACGGCGACGCTCTGCCTGCAGGTGTCAATCAGTCCGTCAGGATCTATATCGCACAGAAGAGAAAGATCTCCGTCGGCGACAAGATGGCCGGCCGTCACGGAAACAAGGGTGTCGTTTCACGGGTTCTTCCGGTGGAAGACATGCCGTTCCTTCCCAACGGACGTCCGCTTGATATCGTGCTGAACCCCCTGGGCGTTCCGTCACGTATGAACATCGGACAGGTTCTGGAGATCCATCTGAGCCTTGCGGCCAAGGCCCTTGGCTTTAACGTTGCGACGCCTGTCTTTGAAGGCGCCAACGAGAAAGACATCGGCGATACGCTTGAGCTCGCCAATGATTACGTAAATATCGAAGACTTTGAGGAGTTCCGGGCAAAATATCAGGATGTCCTGGCTCCCGAGGTCATGCAGTATCTGGATGAAAACAAGGCCCACAGGGCACTGTGGAAGGGTGTTCCCATTTCCAGAGACGGCAAGGTACAGCTTCGTGACGGCCGTACGGGCGAATGCTTTGATGCACCTGTTACGATCGGCCACATGCATTACCTGAAACTTCATCATCTGGTAGATGACAAGATCCATGCACGTTCGACGGGTCCTTATTCTCTGGTTACGCAGCAGCCTCTGGGCGGCAAGGCACAGTTCGGCGGACAGCGTTTCGGAGAAATGGAGGTCTGGGCACTCGAAGCCTACGGCGCATCCTATACGCTGCAGGAGATCCTGACCGTTAAATCCGACGATGTTGTGGGACGTGTCAAGACATACGAAGCCATCATCAAGGGCGACAACATTCCTGAACCGGGCATTCCGGAGTCCTTCAAGGTTCTTCTGAAGGAACTTCAGTCGCTGGCTCTGGACGTAAGAGTCCTGAAGGAAGACCAGACCGAGGTGGAGATCATGGAAAGCGTGGACTACGGCGAGACCGATCTGCGCGCTGTGATCGAGGGAGATTCCCGCGGCTACAGAGACCGCGAGTCCTTCGGTTCCCATGGATACACGCAGCAGGAGTTCTCAAACGGCGAGCTTGTAAACGTGGAAGAGGAGCTTCCGGAAGAGACAGATGATGACGATTATGAGGAAGCATTCCAGGATACTCTTGGCGGAGACGAAGAGTAAAAGGGGGAAAAATTAATGGCAGAAACAGCCAACACAAACGCAACCTATCAGCCGCTGACATTTGACGCGATCAAGATCGGGCTTGCTTCCCCGGAGCGGATCCGTGAATGGTCCAGAGGCGAGGTCCTCAAGCCCGAGACCATCAACTACCGTACCTTAAAGCCGGAACGGGACGGTCTTTTCTGTGAAAGGATCTTCGGACCGAGCAAGGACTGGGAGTGCCACTGCGGCAAATATAAGAAGATCCGCTACAAGGGCGTCGTATGCGACCGCTGCGGCGTTGAGGTCACAAAGTCCTCTGTCCGCCGTGAGCGTATGGGACATATCGAGCTGGCAGCTCCGGTTTCCCATATCTGGTATTTTAAGGGAATTCCGTCCCGTATGGGACTGATCCTTGACATTTCTCCGAGAACACTGGAGAAGGTCCTTTATTTCGCAAGCTATATCGTTCTGGATCCGGGTCAGTCAAACCTGATGTACAAGCAGGTTCTTTCCGAGAAGGAGTACCAGGACGCCAGAGAAGCCTTTGGTGATACCTTCCGTGCCGAGATGGGTGCGGAAGCCATCCGCGAGCTTCTTGAAGCTATTGATCTGGAAAAGGATTCCGAAGAGCTGAAGGAAGAGCTGGCAAGCGCGTCCGGACAGAAGCGCGCCAGGGTCATCAAGAGGCTGGAGGTCATCGAGGCCTTCCGCGAATCCGGCAACCGTCCCGAGTGGATGGTCCTGACCGTGATTCCCGTGATCCCGCCGGATCTTCGTCCGATGGTGCAGCTGGACGGCGGACGTTTTGCCACGTCCGACCTGAACGACCTGTACAGAAGGATCATCAACCGGAACAACCGTCTGAAGAGACTGCTTGAGCTTGGCGCTCCGGACATCATTGTCCGCAATGAGAAGCGCATGCTGCAGGAAGCGGTTGACGCGCTGATCGACAACGGCCGCCGCGGCCGTCCGGTCACCGGTCCCGGAAACAGGGCTCTGAAGTCCCTGTCCGACATGCTGAAGGGTAAATCGGGACGTTTCCGTCAGAACCTTCTGGGAAAACGTGTCGACTATTCCGGACGTTCCGTTATCGTCGTGGGACCCGAACTGAAGATCTATCAGTGCGGTCTTCCCAAAGAGATGGCCATCGAGCTGTTCAAGCCCTTTGTCATGAAGGAGCTGGTAGCCAACGGCACGTCTCACAATATCAAGAGCGCCAAAAAGATGGTGGAGAAGCTGGATCCCCAGGTATGGGACGTTCTCGAGGACGTCATCAAAGAGCATCCGGTCATGCTGAACCGTGCTCCTACGCTTCACCGTCTTGGTATCCAGGCATTTGAGCCCATTCTTGTCGGCGGCAAGGCCATCAAGCTTCATCCGCTGGTATGTACGGCATTCAACGCCGACTTTGACGGCGACC
>CAMNNM010000084.1 GCA_946545425.1 uncultured Blautia sp.
GAAGGCTATCCGGGAAAACGTTACTACGGCGGCTGCGGCTGCGTGGACGAAGTCGAGTCGCTGGCCATCGAAAGAGCAAAACAGCTTTTCGGCTGTGAATATGCCAATGTTCAGCCGCACTCCGGCGCACAGGCAAATATGGCAGTATTCTTTGCCATGCTGAAGCCCGGCGATACGGTACTCGGAATGAGCCTGAACCATGGCGGACATCTTTCCCACGGAAGCCCCGCCAACATGTCGGGAACCTATTTCAATGCTGTACCCTATTTTACCGATGACAACGGATTTATCGATTATGACGACGTACTTCGCATCGCTAAGGAATGCAGGCCGAAGATGATCATTGCAGGCGCCAGCGCCTATGCAAGAACCATCGACTTCAAGAGATTCCGCGAGATCGCGGACGAAGTCGGCGCATACCTGATGGTGGACATTGCCCATATCGCGGGCCTGGTGGCGACGGGACTTCATCCGAGCCCCATTCCCTATGCACATGTGACGACCCTGACGACCCACAAGTCCCTCAGGGGACCGCGCGGCGGCATGATCCTTTCCAGTGAAGAATGTGCAAAGCAGTTTAACTTCAACAAGGCCGTCTTCCCGGGTACCCAGGGCGGACCCCTTGAGCATGTGATCGCAGCCAAGGCCGTATGCCTGAAGGAAGCTCTTCAGCCGGAATTCAAGGAATACGCGCAGCAGATCATCAACAACGCCCAGGCACTCTGCAACGGACTTCTGAACCGCGGCGTCGACATTGTATCCGGCGGTACCGACAATCATCTGATGCTGGTAGACCTGAGAAAGAACGACATGACCGGCAAGGAGCTCGAAAAGGCTCTTGACGAAGTACACATCACCTGCAACAAGAATACGGTTCCCAATGAACCGCGTTCACCCTTTGTTACCAGCGGCGTACGTCTGGGAACACCGGCCGTTACCTCCAGAGGCCTGAAGGAAGACGACATGGATCAGGTTGCAGAAGCAATCGCGACCATGATCACCGGCGACAAGGATGCCGAAAGAGTCATGGGCATTGTAAAGAGCATTACCGATAAATATCCGCTGGTAGGATGAAAATCGTTCTTGCCGCAGTCAATGCAAAATACATACATTCCAATCTCGCGGTCTACGATCTGAAGGCTTATGCCCAAAGGTTCACAGACGAAGAGATCACACTCAGGGAATATACCATAAACCAGTCCGCAGACGATATTCTGCGGGATCTGTTTCAGCTGAGGCCGGACGCTGTTTTTCTGTCCTGCTATATCTGGAACATTTCCCTCATAAAAAACCTGACAGCGGATCTGAAAAAAGTTCTTCCGGGCACGGCATTTTTTGCCGGAGGCCCGGAAGTTTCCTATGATGCCGAAAATTTCCTTACGGACAATCCGGCGTTTACCGGCGTGCTGCGGGGAGAGGGAGAGGCCTGTTTTGCGGAGCTTGCAGGGCGGCTTCTGAAGGACGGTATGCAGGCAGAAATGCAGGGAATACCGGGCCTTACATACCGGGACGAGGGCGGCATCCATGACCAGGGCTTCGGGCGCCCGGTTCCCATGGATGATATTCCCTTTGTCTATGAAGATCTGCAGACCTTTGAAAACCGGATCCTTTACTATGAAAGCAGCAGGGGATGTCCTTTCCGCTGCAGCTACTGCCTTTCGTCAATTGAAAAGGGAACCAGGTTCCGCAGTATTCCGCTGGTAAAAAAGGAACTGGATTTCTTTCTGGAAAACCGTGTCCCGCAGGTAAAATTTGTGGACAGGACCTTCAACTGCAGACATGCGCACGCCATGGAAATCTGGTCCTATATCAAAGAGCACGACAATGGCGTGACCAATTTCCATTTTGAAATCGCAGCGGATCTTCTGACAGAAGAGGAGACGGAGCTTCTTGCCTCCATGCGGCCGGGACTTGTGCAGCTGGAGATCGGCGTTCAGTCCACCAATCCCGATACGATCGACGCGGTAAACCGGATCATGGACCTGCAGACGCTCAAAAAAAGAGTGGAGCAGATCCGGCAGGCAGAAAATATCCATCAGCATCTCGATCTGATCGCCGGTCTTCCATACGAAGGCTATGAAAGCTTCCGAAGATCCTTCAACGAAGTATTTGAAATGCAGCCCCAGCAGCTGCAGCTCGGATTCTTAAAAGTGCTGAAGGGCAGCCCGATGGAGCAGAAAAGAGAAGAATACGGTCTGCTGTATCGGTCTGTTGAGCCCTATGAGGTTCTTTCCACCAGATGGATCACCTACGAAGAGATCCTGAAGCTGAAAACCGTCGAAAACATGGTGGAGGTTTATTACAACAGCAGCCAGTTCCGCAGCGCCCTGAAGCAGCTGCTTCCGCATTTTGAAAGCCCCTTCGACTTCTTTATGAGGCTGGGGGAATTCTACGAAGAGCTTCATTTTCATCAGAGCGCGCATTCCAGAATACAGCGCTACGAGCTGCTGCTTGCATTTGCCCGCAGTATCCCGCTGTCCGAAAATGAAATGCGAAGCCTCGAAGACGCCATGACGATGGATCTGTATTTAAGGGAAAACCTGAAAAAGCGGGAAGCCTTTATGGAGCCGGAACCGGATATTTCCACAAAGGAACGCATCCGCCTGTACAGAAAAAAGAATGATATTCCCAAAACGGCACATATCCAGATCCTTCACAGCGGAAGGATCATGATGTTCCGTTATGAAAAAAGAGATCCGCTGACCTCCGACGCCATGTCTGAAGACATTACGGACGAGATCAGAAAAGATCATGTGGAAATCTGACAACAGATATCTGCAGAACAGAAAACAGCAGAAGACATAAAGGAGGATAAATCATGTTTAATCCGAAGAACAAACGCATTTTTGCAGGCATTATTGCCGTGATCGTAGCTCTGGCCATGATCGTTCCGATGGCATTATCCTACCTGATCTGAGCAGACGCACATGAGACCCTCACCGGAAGTACTGGAAAAATTGAGGAGCGAGGTATCTGGCCTGCTCACAAAGGATGAAGAGATCGTCTGTGCCGGACAGATCGGTGCAGCCGGACTTTCCATGATCCTTGATGCACGCCGGGAAGAGCTTCAAAGAAGATTCCCGGCGTCTTTCCTTGCAGAAAGTCTTCATGAGACGAAAGGCCATTCAAAAATATACAGAGACAAGGCGCTTGCGTCCGGCGCCGATGCCGTGATCTGCCTGGGAGAGGGCGGCTTTCTTGCCGGTCTGTGGAAGATCGCCGAGGCATCCGGAACGGGGCTTCGCATAGATCTGCGCAGGGTTCCTGTAGACCAGCACACCATCGAGATCTGTGAATTTCTGGATCTGCATCCCTATATGCTGTATTCAGATGGAGCGGTGATCATCGGAACGAAAAACGGACAGGATCTGACGGAACGCTTCCTTGCAGAAGGAGTTCCGGCTGCGGTGATCGGACATACCACAAAAGACAATGACCGTCTGTTAAAAAGCGGTTCGGTGGTCAGCTGTCTGAACCGCCCTGCACCGGACGAGCTGTACAAAATCTGTCCGGACTTCCGCCCTCTGCCGGCAGAGACGGGCAATAAGACAGCAGAAACAACGGAGTAAATAAGACATGGCAAAAATCAACATTGTCCTGCATGAGCCCGAGATAGCATCCAACACCGGAAATATCGGAAGGACGTGCGTCGCGGCAGGTGCGGACCTTCATCTGATCGAACCTCTGGGATTCGTTCTCAATGAAAAATCTTTAAAAAGGGCCGGGATGGACTACTGGGACAGGCTTTCCGTCACCCGGTATCTCGACTACGAAGAATTTCTGGAAAAGCATCCCGGAGCCAAAATCTACTATGCCACGACAAAAGGGCCGAGGACCTATGCGGACGTTCAATATGAAGACGGCTGCTTTATCATGTTCGGCAAGGAGAGTGCAGGGATACCCGAGGAGATTCTTGCCGCAAATCCAGATACCTGCATAAGGATCCCCATGATCGGGGATACGCGCTCGTTGAACCTGGGCAATTCCGCCGCGATCATTTTGTATGAGGCGCTGCGGCAGCATGGATTTGAACAAATGGAACAGAAGGGTCATCCCAGAACTTTTGAATGGGACGAAAACAAATAAAACGCATCCGATCAGAGGGAGAACGGATCTCCTCAGATCGGATGCGTTTTGCCGCATGATATCTTATTTTTTTAATTCCACGATCGTAACGCCTGCGTCACCCTCGCCGAATTCACCGAGACGGAAGGAAGCCACATGCTTATGCTTCTTCAGATAATCGTGAACACCTTTTCTGAGGGCGCCGGTACCTTTTCCATGGACGACCCGGACCGTTTTCAGATGGGCCAGATAAGCATCGTCCAGATATTTATCCAGTTCGCCGACAGCCTCACTGACGGTCTTTCCAAGAAGGTTGATCTCTCCCGAAATGGTTGAAGACTTGGACATCCGTATTTTGCCGGCGCCGGTCTTCTGGAAGGTGGTGGAAGTGATCTCGGGTTCGTCCAGAAGCTCGATATCCGAAAGCGCCACCTTGCTTCTTATGATTCCCATCTGGACAAACAGATATCCCTTCGAATCCGGACGGGTAGAAACGGTACCCTTCAGGTTCATGCTCAGCACCATGACGGGATCGCCGGGCTTTATATCCTCCGCACGAAGCTGTTTCTTCTGCTTAGGCCGGTCGATCCGCTGGGTCATTCCCTTTTCGGCACTGCTCAGCTTCTGCCGGAGCGCTTCGCGTTCCCGCTCCATGGCGGCCGTATCCACATGATCCTTCTGGAATTTGTGGAACAGCTTCATGGACTGATCGGCGTAATCCTTGGCTTCCTGAAGAAGCTTCGCAGCCTTCTCGTTGGCCTCACGGAGGATCCTGTCGCGCTGGGCGTCCAGCTTTTCTTTATCCCGCGATGTTTTTTGCTGGTCGGCGGACAGCTCCTGACGGATCCGGTCCACCTCGGCCTTTTCATTTTCCAGAGAGATGCGGTTCTGCTCAAGAGAAGTCAATACATCCTCAAAGGATTTGTCCTGGGCGTTGATCTGCTCTTTTGCCTTTTCGATGATGAAATCCGGAAGGCCAAGCTTGCTCGAAATGGCAAAGGCGTTGCTCTTTCCGGGAACGCCGATCAGCAGACGATAGGTGGGCCGCAGCGTCTCCACGTTAAATTCGCAGCAGGCGTTCTCGACGCCCGGCGTCGACAATGCGTAGACCTTCAGTTCGCTGTAATGGGTGGTGGCCATGGTACGGATCCCCTGCTCGTGCAGATACGAGAGGATCGAAATAGCCAGGGCGGCGCCTTCGGTGGGATCGGTTCCGGCTCCCAGCTCGTCGAAAAGGACCAGAGAATATTCGTCTGCATTTTTTATAAACGAGACCACATTGGTCATATGAGACGAGAAGGTACTCAGGGACTGCTCGATGCTCTGCTCGTCTCCGATATCGGCATATACCTCATGAAACACAGACAGCTCGCTCTGGTCGGCGGCCGGGATATGAAGACCCGACTGTCCCATGAGTGTCAGAAGGCCGACCGTCTTGAGCGAAACGGTCTTTCCGCCTGTGTTGGGACCGGTGACCACAAGAAGATCAAAATCATCACCGAGCCGCACGTCGATGGGAACGGCTTTCTTTTTATCGATCAGAGGATGGCGGGCTTTCCGGAGCCGGATGCGTCCTTCATCGTTGAAAACCGGCTCGGTCCCGTTCATCTCCATGGCCAGATATGCACGCGCAAAGATGAAATCCAGCCGTACCATAACCTGCAGATCAAGGCCGATCTCTTCCAGATGCTCTGCAACCTGTGCGCTGAGGCTTGCAAGGATTACCTCGATCTCTTTCTGCTCCTTCAGCTCCAGCTCCCGGATATCGTTGTTCATCCGCACGATCGCCATGGGCTCCACAAAAAGAGTTGCGCCGGTGGAAGACTGGTCATGGATCATGCCGGGAACCTGATTTTTATATTCCGCCTTGACTGGCACGCAGTAACGGCCGTCACGCATGGTGATGACTGAATCCTGCAGATAATTCCTGAGGCTTCCGTTTACCATGGAGACCAGCTGAGAATGAATCTTTTCGTTGGCAGCGCGGATTCCCCGCCGGATCTGACGAAGAGCCGGACTGGCATCGTCACTGATTTCGTCTTCCGAAAGAATACACCTGCGGATCTCTGTGCTGAGCGGTGTCAGCGGCTCCAGAGACTGAAAAAAGCCGGTAAGCGAATCCACTTCGTTTTCGGAACGCTCATTGCGGGAAAAGGTCTTGACCCGGCCGACGTTTTCGAGAAGCCCGGCCACCTGCAGCAGTTCCTGAATGCCAAGGCTGCTGCCAATCTCCAGACGCTTTAAAGATCCGCCGATATCCTTTACGCCGCCAAAGCTCACAGAACCTTTTTTGAAAAGGCGTGAAAGTGCGTCGGCCGTCTGCACCTGCCAGGTACGGATCTCCTCTACATCGGTGGACGGCTCAAGATCGCGGCACAGAGCCTTCCCCATGGAGGAGGAAGCCTTTTCCGTCAGCTGATCGCGTATCTTGTAATATTCCAATGCCTTATATGCTTTTTCGTTCATAAACACAAGTACCTTTCATAAGGATAATACCATTCTACATTATTTGAAGGCAAAGTGCAATCTGCGGGAACATGGCTGCAGATTCCTGTTGCGTTCGTAAAGAAAAATGATTACAATGTTTTTTACAGGACCATGTTTCCTGAGGAAACAAGAGTCCTTTCTTTTTACTCTCCATTGTGCTTTTTTAAGGAGGAAATGCCAATGATCGAGCTGAACAACATGCCGAAACTGGGATTTGGCCTGAGGGAAAGCTTCCGACTGTATCGCCTGCGGTCAGTGCGAAAGCGTATGTCCGCAGCATCTGCCGATCATCGACCTGATGAAAGAAGCGGTGGAGAAACTTGACAAATAAACGAAAAAGATAACAGAGAGGCAGACAGACATGCATTATATCTATGAATTCCGCGAAGGCGAAAGGATCAACGGCATCTACATGGTCAAACAGAAGACGGCGGCCCTTACCCGTAACGGAAAGCCATATGACAACCTGATCCTTCAGGACAAGACCGGGACCATCGACGGAAAGATCTGGGATCCCAATTCCAACGGAATTGATGATTTTGACGCCCTTGACTATATCGACCTGGTGGGGGAAGTAGTTACCTTTGCAGGAGCGCTTCAGCTGAACGTCCGCCGGGTTCGCAAATGCGGCGAAGGAGAGTACAATCCCGCAGATTATTTTCCCGTAAGCAAAAAGAACAATGATCAGATGTTCAGCGAGCTGGCGTCCCTGATGGAAAGCGTTCAGAATCCCTGCCTGCATGCCCTTCTGGAGAATCTGTTCATAAAAGACGAAGAATTTCAGAAAACGTTCCGGAAGCATTCCGCTGCAAAAACCGTTCATCACGGCTTCATCGGCGGTCTTCTGGAGCATACGCTGGGCGTTGCCAGAATCTGTAATTTTATGGCAGCGACCTATCCGGTCCTGAAGCGTGATCTGCTGATCACGGCCGCCATTCTTCATGACGTCGGCAAGACAAAAGAGATCGCTGCATTCCCCAAGAATGATTATACAGATGAGGGTCAGCTGCTGGGCCATATTGTCATCGGCGCCCAGATGGTTTCGGAACTTGCGGATCAGATCCCTGATTTCCCGTCTGTCCTGAAAAATGAACTGATCCACTGCATCCTTGCTCATCATGGCGAATACGAGTACGGCTCGCCCAAAAAGCCGGCTATTGCCGAAGCACTGGCCCTGAACCTGGCTGACAACATGGACGCCAAGATGGAAAGTTTTACGGAGATCTTTGAGGGAGACGCGACGCTTCGCAGCTGGCTGGGCTTTAACAGACTCTTTGATTCCAATATCCGGAGGACGGAAGAAATCTGATGGAATATCAAAAGAACGATTTACTGACATTGGAAATACAGGATATCGGCGTGGACGGTGAAGGCATCGGTAAAGCAGATGGCTTCACCGTTTTCGTAAAGGACGCCGTTCCCGGCGACGTGGTTCGGGTAAAAATCATGAAGGCCCGGAAAAACTTTGGTTACGGAAGGCTTATGGAAATACTGCAGCCTTCTCCCGACCGTGTCGAACCGGTCTGCCCGGCTGCGCGCCAGTGCGGGGGCTGTCAGCTGCAGGCAATTTCCTACGCGCGGCAGCTGCAGTTTAAGGAAAACAAGGTCAAAAGCGATCTGGAACGGATCGGCGGTTTTACGGATCTTCCCATGGAACCGATCATAGGAATGGAAGATCCTTTGCATTATCGAAACAAAGAACAGCTTCCCGTAGGTACGGCAAAGGACGGGAGAACGGTTTGCGGTTTCTATGCGGGACGTACCCACAGTATAATAGAAACCCGGGAATGCGCCCTTTCCATTTATCCGAACGACAGGATTACTGACCGTGTTCTTGCTTATATGGAACAATATCACGTATCTCCATATGATGAAAAAACCGGAAAAGGAACAGTCCGTCACATTCTGATCCGCTATGGCAGATCCACAGGCGAACTGATGGTATGTCTGGTCATAAACGGAAACAGGCTTCCTTCCGAGGACGCCCTGGCAGCATCGCTGTGCGAGGTGCCGGGCATGGCCAGTGTTTCGCTGAACAGGAATACGCGCCGTGACAATGTGATACTGGGAGACCAGATCCGTGTCCTTTACGGAAAGCCGTACATAACGGACAAGATCGGAGATATCTCGTACCAGATTTCACCCCTTTCTTTTTATCAGGTTAATCCCTTCCAGACCGAAAAGCTTTACCGTAAGGCTCTGGAATATGCCGCATTAACGGGAAACGAAACAGTATGGGATCTGTACTGCGGAATCGGCACGATATCTCTTTTCCTGGCCCGCAGCGCCCGGCAGGTCTACGGGGTCGAAATTATACCGGCAGCAGTCGAAAACGCCAGGGAAAACGCACGACTGAACGGAATCGGGAATGCCGAATTCTTCTGCGGCAAGGCAGAAGAGGTAGTCCCCGAACAGTTCGAGAAAAAACACATTCATGCCGACGTCATTGTTGTGGATCCGCCCCGGAAGGGATGCGATGAGCAGCTTCTTTC
>CAMNNM010000085.1 GCA_946545425.1 uncultured Blautia sp.
ATAGATATAAGTCTGAAACACCGACCGGCTGCTTATTTCCGGAAAGGAGGCATCTCTTCATGAAGCGCATGTCACGTATATTCCCGCTTTATCTGTTTCTGATTCTCTTATGCACAATACAGGTGCGCGCCGAGTCGCCAGAAGAGGCGCAGGCCAGAAAGGCTGCCTATATAAATGCCATTCGGACCTTCGCGGACCAGAGGACATTTCCCGACGGAATGAAAGTGGGGGATGTGCTTGAGGAATCCGTATTCCGGGAAAACAGCTTTGCGGTCTGCGATGTGGACGAGGACGGAGTACCCGAGCTGCTGTTCCGTTACGAAAACGGCTTCATGGCCGAGCTGGCCGAAAGAATCTTCGATTACGACAGTGCTTCCGGCTCTTTGCGGGAAGAAGTCTTCATGGCTCCCTTTACCACCTATTACACCGGCGGAATCATTCAGGAGAATGCATCCCACAACCACAGCCTTGACTATGAGTTCTGGCCATACCAGCTGCTGCGGTACGACGCGGCGTCGGATGCATACAGTATGGGCGCCAGCGTCACGGGATGGAGAAGGGACGATTATCCCTCGGACTACAACAACAATCCGTTCCCGTCAGAATATGACAAGGACGGCGACGGGGAAGTATTCACCATTACCCTGGCAAACGGAAAATCCACCACCTGTGACGCAGATGTTCTGAACAGCTGGCGTGACCGGATCATGGCAAACAGCACGGAGATGCAGATCCCATGGAAAACACTCGACCAGGCTTCTGTAGAAGCGTATGCTTCCTCGGGCTTTTTATCGACCGACGATTTCAGCTTTCCCATTGATAATACTACTTCAGGCAGCCCGGCCGCATCTGGGGGCTGGGACGTCATTTTTGATCCGTCAGGTTCTTCGGGTAATACCGGCGCATCCGTAACAGCTGCTCCCCCCACCGGGGTTACGGACCCTGCAACAGCCGCTGCCTCCGGTAATGCCGGCACAGCGTACGCCGGAACGCTACCTTTGACGCTGATGTCTTCCGATGTTTCCGACTACCCGAATGTCAGACTGTATTTCAGCTGCAATGACGCTTCCGGTCAGTCCGTCGTCATACAGAGTCCCACCGCGAACATCCGTGAGACCGTCTCGGGTGGTCAGGAGATCGAACGGACCGTGCGGTCTGTGGAACAGCTCAGCGGAAATCAGGGGCTCAGCATCGATGTCGTCGTGGACAAATCCGGCAGCATGAGTGATTCCTTCGGGCAGATGCAGACCATCATGTCCCAGTTCATCAACAGCCTGGACTATGCATCAGGCGACAGGGCCGAGATCATCTCTTTTGACAGCTACATCATGTACATGTGTACATACACAAACAATGTCAGCCTTCTGAACAACGGCGTCTACAACATGACGCCTTACGGGGACACCGCCCTGTATGACGCCCTGCTTACCGGCATCAACAACGCCGCAAATCAGGCCGGCGCAAGATGCGTCATCGGTTTTACCGACGGTCAGGACAACCGGAGCACGCACAGCTATCAGGAGGTGATTTCCGTAGCCCTGCAGAAGGAAGTTCCCGTGTACCTGATCGGTTTCGGCGATGTGGATTCCTATACCCTGGATTCCATCTGCCGCCAGACCGGCGGCATGTACTGGGATGTCAACTCCCTGGGTGACGTGTCCACCGTCATGCAGCAGATCTATTCTCTTCAGAAGAATCTGATCTGTGTGGAATACGAATCCGACACGGCTGCTTCCGCCTATACAACGCGAACCGTTACCTGCACCATCACCGACAGCTGGTGGAGCGGAGTCGTCAATAATACGGTCTTCACGCCGGTTGAGGCTGTGAAGGCCCAGCCCCATGCTTCGCGGTACGAGATCTTCCAGGCCGACGTTTCCTGGGAAGAGGCCAATAATCTGTGCATTCAGAGAGGCGGCCACCTGGCGACCATCACGTCCCCCGAGGAACAGCAGCAGCTGTCCACGATGGCTCAGGCGGCAGGACTTAAATATATCTGGATCGGCGGATATACCTCGGTCCGGAACGGAGTGGCCTACGGACACTGGATCACCGGCGAGCCCTTTGCCTACACGGCCTGGTTCCCGGGAGAGCCTTCCCGCAATGACAGGGACGGAACCCCCGAGTTCTACCTGATGCTGTGGTACGTACAGAATTACTGGTCCTGGAACGATCAGCGGAACGACGTGATCCGGGATACCAATCTCACCTATTTTATCGGAAAGACAGGTTATATCTGTGAATATGAATATTAAAATGAATCTGATGTCTGTTCCTGCTCTTCTCTGCTGTGCAGGTTGTCTTTGCGGCCTTCGCCCTGCTGCCGTCCTCGGTGAAGAGCCTGCTGCCGTCCTCGGTGAAGAGCCCGCTGCCGTCCTTGGCGAAGAGCCTGCTGCCGTCCTCGGCAATGAGCTTGCCGTCATGAGCCTGGAGGACAAGGTGGCTCAGATGTTCTTTGTGGATCTGGACGGGCTGACCGGGGTTGCCGGCACGCAGATCGCGGGAGACATTACCCGGGAAGCTCTTCAGAATTTTCATCCTGGCGGGATTTCCCTGTTTGCCGGAAACATTATAGATCCGGATCAGCTCGCCCTTCTCACGGCGTCGCTGCAGGAGTACAGCCTCGAATATTCCGGCGTGCCGCTTCTGATCGGTACCGATGAAGAGGGCGGCACGGTAAAACGGATCGGATCCAACGGAAATTTCGACGTGCCCTATGTGGGATCCATGCAGGATATCGGTTCCACAGGCGATGCTTCGTTTGGCTATCAGGCAGGCTTCACGATCGGCGCCTATCTTTCCGCATACGGGATCAACATGGATTTCGCACCGGTTGCGGACGTTCTCTCCAATCCTGCCAATACGGTCATCGGGAGCCGCTCCTTCGGATCTGACCCGAGGCTTGTGTCCGATATGGTCGAAATGTACCGGAAAGGTCTTCTGGAGAACAAGGTCATACCCTGCGTCAAACATTTTCCGGGGCATGGCGCCACCACGGCGGATTCCCATACGGGAATGGCAGTGACAGAAAAAAATATGGACCAGCTCACGGCATGTGAACTGGTCCCGTTCCAGACGGCTGTTATAAACGGCGCCGACTGTATTATGGCGGCTCATATCTCGCTGCCCTCCGTTACCGGAAACGATACGCCCGCGTCACTTTCTCCTGTCATTATTCAGGATCTGTTAAGAAACACGCTTGGTTTTGACGGCGTAGTCATAACCGACGCGCTGAACATGGGCGCCGTCACAAACATGTACAGTCCCGCGGATGCGGCTGTCCTGGCCGTACTGGCCGGAAACGACATGCTTCTTACGATCGGGGACTTCCGGGAACCCTGTCTGGCCGTACTGAATGCGGTAAAAGACGGAAGAATTCCGGAAGAAAGGATCAACGAGTCCGTCCGGCGGATCCTCAAACTGAAACACGATCACGGACTGATCGGAGAAACTTCTGAACCTGCACCGGCTGTCCCGTCTTCGAACTGAGAATGGCCGCGCAGCCCGTTCATGTGCGCTGTTCCATATCCGCCCGACAGACAGAGGGGCAGCTCCATCCGGTTTGCCTCCAGAAGCTCCCGGTCCCGCAGGATTTCCTGTGCAGGCCCGTCCGCCGCGATCTTTCCGCCTGACAGAAGTATCACACGGCTGCAGGTATCCAGGATCAGGTCCAGATCGTGGGACGCGATCAGACGGGTCTGTGTAAGAGAGCAGATGGTCCTTATCACGATACGGCGGTTACAGGGGTCCAGCGCCGAGGTCGGTTCATCCATGAGGATCGTCTCCGGGTTCATCGCCAGCACCACCGCAATGGCCGCCATCCGTTTCTCGCCGCCCGACATTTTGTGGTTGTACTGATTCTTCAGCTCCTTTATGCCGAGCTGGCCAAGCACTTCATCCACTCTTTTATCCGCCTCTTCTCTGCTCATGCCATAATTCAGAAGGCCGAACATCATGTCCTCGTACACCGTCGGCATGAACATCTGATTGTCCGAATTCTGAAGCACCAGTCCTGTCTTTTTCCGGATTTCCTTCAGGTTCGTGCCGCTGACCATCAAGCCGTCCACCGTGATTTTTCCCGTGTGGGGCAGCAGGCCCAGCAAAGCTTTCATCAGAGTGGATTTCCCGGCGCCGTTGGCCCCTATAAGCCCCACCGACTCGCCCTCTGTAATTTCAAAGTTCAAGGCGTCCAGCGCTTTTTTCCCTTTTTCATATTCGCAGGAAACCTGCTCAAATCGTATCATACGGCTCCTCCCGTGACCAGGCTTCCTGTCAGGACCGCAATGCTGAAGCGTCTGCACAGAACAAACAGGGTAACCGTCACGACCGTAAACAGATAATCTGTCATGCGTGCCTTTTTTACGTCTGCATACCAGAACTCTCCCTGAAAGCCCCGGAGCTGCATGCTTTCGAACAGCTCCTGCCCTCTGTCCATCGTGCGGAGAAGAAGCTGTCCCAGAAAGGAGCCCCAGGCATTGTACCTGATGCCCTTCTGCCCCGGCGCACGAAGCTTATACGCAGTCGTCATCACGGAGAGTTCTTCCAGCATTACGGAAATATATCGGTATGTCAGAAGAAGCAGCGTCACGATCATTCCCGGGACGCGTATTTTTCTGAGCGCGGCACATACGGAATCCATGGGTGTTGTCGCAGCCAGCAGAAAGGAAGCCGTCAGGCAGAAGATTCCCTTCAGCATCAGGGTCGTCATCGAGATCATGCCTCCCGAAATTCCAAGGGAGCCGATCGTCAAAAGCGGCTCCCTGTCGAAGAACGGATTGAACAGGCCGACGGCCAGCACCAGCGGCAGCACGAACCTGAGCTTGTAAAAACACGTACTGACCGGTATTCCGCTGACTGTGAACATCAGGGCCGGATACAGCACCATGACGATCAGACCGCTCAGATCGTAACGATGAAACGAGACCGTCACAAAGATGTAGACAAATGTGGTGATCAGTTTTGCCAGCGGATGCAGGGAGTGGACGGGGGATTGCCTGGCGGCCAGCTCATCCATTTCCCTGAATCCGTAAGCGGCATGGTCTGTTTTATCCATGAACTGTCTTCTTTCTGAAAAATCTTCCGATCAGGCAGATCGCGGCAGCGACGGCCGCGACAAGAGCGGATCCGACGATTCCCGAAACCGTAGTACCGGCGGCGCTGTCACTGTTCGAAAAGGCATAATCCGGAAGAAAGGCTGTTTTCTCCTGAATGGACGCAGCGGTATCTGCGGCGCTGCTTTCTACGCCGAAGTTTTCTTCATCCAGAGCCATGTTTTCGCTGTATCCTGCTTCTTTGTTTCCGAATAAAGCCCATTCGAGACCGTCGGGACTTCCGCTGGCAAACAGGGAAAGCGCGCCGCCGACAAAGACCGTCACTACGGCAAGTGTCACGACCGTGCTCCTGAGGGACCCTTTACCGGTAACTCCATCTGCCCTGAAATCAGCCTCCTGCAGAAGTTCAGGCCTGGATTCGAATACAAACACGAGCACGGCTGCGGTGATCAGTCCTTCCACCAGACCGATCGCCAGATGGATGGGCTGCATCAGACCACAGAATGCGCCGAAGGGCAGTTCCGTGATTCCCGAAAGGCTTGTCTCCAGCACAACCGAGAATGCGCCCAGCTGCAGCGTCACGATGCAGCCGAGAACGGACGCGAGGATAACCTTAAACCGGCCGGCGGCCTTTTTTTCCATCTTCGCTCCGATCCGGCTCTGCATGATGGGCCGCCAGATCAGGAAATATCCCACGAAACAGCCATAAAAGGCCATATTCCAGCAGTTGGCTCCCAGGGCCAGCAGGCCTCCGTCGGCAAAAAACAGACATTGTATCGTCAGGATGACGATCATGGACAGGAATCCCGCAAACGGTCCCAGAAGCGCCGACAGCAT
This sequence comes from uncultured Blautia sp., assembly GCA_946545425.1. Lineage (GTDB taxonomy): Bacteria > Bacillota > Clostridia > Lachnospirales > Lachnospiraceae > Blautia_A. The sequence goes on from CAMNNM010000085.1 coordinate 5,889, forward strand.
CATGCCCCCGCACAGGTGTCCCGACGATCCCGTCCCCGGTATCGTATAGTTGATCATCTGGCCCGCAAACACCAGCGCCGCCGTCACCGCCATGACCGGAAGCTTCTGCGTATCCTCGTCCTTTTTCAGTCTGGCGACGGATATTCCGGCCGCCGTCCCGGATAAAACATACATTGTCGCTGCCACCCCCGGCGACAGCAACGCATCTGCCATATGCATAATGTCCTCCTTAATGTTTTTTTAATATTTTCGTAATGGGGTCTGACCCCATTACGAAATTGTTACATGGTTTCCAGTGCCGTTCCTCTCTCTACAGCCGCTTTTGCCAGATCTTCGTACTCCAGCTTGGAGCGGCTGACGCCGTATCCGGAAACATTCTTTCTGCGGATCTCTCCATACGGTGTCTCAACCGTATCCATTGTACGGTTCAGGACGTAGCGTCTCATCTTCTGTTCCCGGATACCGATGGTGGTTGTGTATTTGAAGATACAACGGACCATCGTATCTTTGTCTTCTTCACGGCACATGACCCGGATGAGCATGCCGGGGCGGCATTTCTTCATCCCGATGGGCACCGTGTAAACATCCAGAGCGCCGGCCTCAAAAAGGCGTTCCATGGCAAATCCCATCTGCTCTCCGGTCATGTCGTCGACATTGCAGGAAAGCTCCAGGATGAATCCGTCATGGCCTTCTGATTCTCCCAGCATCGCGCGGATGCAGTTGGCCGCTTCAAAGTCCTTTTTTCCCATACCGTAGCCGACAGCCGAGACCTGCATGACCGGCATTTCACCGAAGCGCGTCACAAAATGCTTCAGAAGCGCCGCTCCCGTAGGCGTGCAGAGTTCTCCCCTTATCCTGCCGTTGTATATGGGAATCCCCTTCAGAATGTGCGCTGTTGCCGGAGCCGGTACCGGAAGAATACCGTGCGCACAGTGCACATGCCCGCTGCCCACATGAACGGGCGAGCAGACGACCTCGCCGGGAGAAAGCTCGTTCATCAGGAGGCAGACTGCAGCAACATCCGCGACCGCATCCATGGTGCCTACTTCGTGGAAATGAATTTCCGTTACGGGGACGCCGTGAACCGTACTCTCGGCCTCTGCGATCAGCCGGTATACATCCAGAACATCCTGCTTTACCTTCTCCGGGAGCTGCAGGTGATCCCTGACGATATGTTCGATATCGCCCATGCCGCTGTGATGGTGATGATGTTCGTGATCATGATGATGCTCATGATCGTGATGATGTTCATGGTCATGATGGTGCTCATGCATCAGATCATCATCGGCGCCTTCCTCTTCCTGCCCTTTTACGGTCACCGTCATATGTGTGCCGGTGATCCCGCATTTCTGCACGGTTTCCTTCTGGAACTGCACATCCGGAATTCCCAGTGCATTCAGCTTTTCGACAAAACTGTCCGGGTCCGGAAGAAGCTCCAGAAGTGCCGCCGTAAGCATATCTCCGGCAGCTCCCATGCCCGCGTCCAGATATAGAATTTTCATTTCTTACCCTCCAGATGATTGATCCTGCTGGCCAGGAACCCGGCCCCGAATCCGTTGTCAATATTTACGACCGATACGCCGCTGGCGCAGGAGTTCAGCATGGACAGAAGCGCCGACAGGCCGTGAAAGGACGCGCCGTACCCTACGCTTGTCGGAACCGCAATGACCGGACAGTCCGCAAGACCGCCGATGACACTGGCAAGGGCCCCCTCCATTCCGGCCGCCGCAATGATCACGTTGGCCTTCATGATCTCATCCATGTGGGAAAGAAGCCGGTGAAGCCCTGCCACTCCCACATCATAAAGGCGGACCACCTCGTTCCCGAAGACTTCTGCGGTAAGCGCCGCCTCTTCTGCCACCGGCAGATCACTGGTTCCCCCGGTCGCCACAACAATCGTCCCGTTTCCATCCTTATGGGGAAAATCACCTATGATTCCAACCCGCGCCTGTTCAAAATATTTAAGACTGTGCGCCTTCCCCACAATCTGTGCCGATTCTGCCGAAAGCCTGGTGATCAGGATGGTCTCCTGACCGTTTTTTTTCATTACTTCCGCGATCCCGACAATCTGCTCCGGCGTCTTTCCGGCCCCGTAGATCACTTCCGCTGCGCCCTGTCTGACCTTTCTGTGAAGATCGACCTTGGCATAGCCGATATCTTCAAAGGGAGCCTTTTTAATTTCCAGAAGCGCATCCTCCACAGAGGTCTCCCCGCTTCTGACTTTCTCAAGAAGCATCCTTATGTCTTCACTCATCCAGTCTTCTCCCACTAAGACAAAAGGCCGCTGCCGTCCGTCTTCTGACGGGCAGCAACAGCCTTCTGACTATCTTTAAAATTCTGCTTTTTATACTTTAAATTATCTCTGCATAATATGTATGCAAAGCCCAGAAACATTCTTTCTGCAGCCTGCCGGACCTGTTTTATCCGATCAGGCATGTCCCGCTTCTGCGGGTATCCGCCGGATTCTTCCGGCATGTATAATATTATTATGAGGAAAAATCCAAACCGTGTCAAGAAAAAACGGGATCACTTCCACAATTCCAGGCCGGAACACCGCACTCCCCCGGCATCATACGCCGGAAAAGCTTTCCCCTACCTGCGCGTCCGTATTGTCGTAGGTCGACGCCGCAAAGCTGACCGCATCTCCGATCTTGCCGGCCTTCTTTCCATCTGATGAAAGATGCTGCGCTTCGATCCAGAGCAGATTTTTATACCATGCCGCATTCGGCGATTCATACTGGATCGCCCTTGTAAGTTCATGCACTCTCTGCGAAGCCCGCGACAGAGCAGCCGAAGCCTGGCCGAGTTCCGATGCGATCTGGCGCAGAGCCCGCGTATCCGCGGAATACTCTCCGCTGGCAACTCCGGCAAGGAATACCTCCCGGAAAAGGTTGGCCGCCGCTTCGCCAAAGGCCTGAACTGCGTCGTTGAAACTTCTGCCGATCTCCTTTGCGATCGCCTCCACTTCGGACTTCAGATAAAACGCTGCGTTCAGAAGCCCCAGAAGAACTTTGGTCGGGAGAAGAATAAAGTTCAGCGGCTTTGCCCATCCGGGCAGAAGCTCCAGCCCCCTGGACGCCGGTCCCACAATCTGTGCGATCGGATCCAGCTCTTCCGCATCGTAAACGTTTCCATCCTTGAATAC
>CAMNNM010000086.1 GCA_946545425.1 uncultured Blautia sp.
AGCGGCTCGCGGCCGGCGCAATAGGAAACGAATAAATTCGTTTCCTATAATTATCCATTCCAATACATATCTTAACATTATCCCACTTATCCATTCCTTAACCTGGCCGGAAGCGGCCAGGTTTCTATATTTTGGTGCTGAAAGAGAATTGTACTACCATTTCTATGCAAGTCTGAAGAAAAAACCCTGTATAAAACTGTGAAATTATCACAAGAGAATGACAGAAAAAGACTGTGCTGTGGTCAATTTTGAGACGTTTTTGCGCTCGGCCTATGATATTATGGAAAATATAGACAATGGCTTTTTATACACTTTCGGCAGCATATGCCGGTTCAGTAATAAGATTTTTTCGATTCAACAAGCATTTAATAATTTCGTAATGGGGTCTGACCCCCAAGGAGGAACGCATGAAAATCAGGAGCATATTGTTAACGGGAGTTTTGGTGGTGTCGATGTCTTCTTCTGTTGTGTTTGCGGGGGAGGCTGCTGCGGAGGCGCCGGCGGAGTCGGGCGGAGCGGTAAAGGAAATTCTAGGGTCCCTGTTTGGTAAGGGGGGACCGCTTGAGGATGTGCTGCCGGAGGGGACGGATATCAACCAGATGGTTGATGTTACAAAGGAACAGCTGGCGCAGGCGGGGGTCGAGGTTTCCGGGGTCGTCGGAGATCTTATAGATAAGGCACAGGAAGAGCTGGGAGATCTGGATCTGGATTCTCTCGGAAAATATGCGGAATCGATCCTTGACGAGTTTATGGAGGAGGGGAATTTTGATCTGAATTCCCTGGGAGAATCCGCGGAGTCCATTCTGGGCATGCTTATGGGCGGAGACGGGCTGGATTTTGACGATGAAGAATTTGCTGCGGTCCTTGAGGTGTTCAGCAGTATTCATGATACTCAGGAAGAATATATCAAGGCATACAATGCCGAACGGATGGATGTCGGAGAAATTCAGGTCGTATGCATGGATAACATTTATGTGGACGAGTTTGAACAGGATGACGTACGGACGCTGGCGGACCTGATCCAGTACAATTACAATAAAAATGAAAATGGCCAGCTTGTGCTTGTCAGCTCTGCAGAGAGTGTTGTCCTGTTCCGTCACAGGAAGGACGCGGAAGGCAAATACCCGATACAGGAAGCCGTGTTCGCGGAAGAAGGCGACAAGTTTGAGCAGTCTGTAGAAACATTCTGTGCCGAACTGGAACTGGATCCCCAGGAAACTCTGGATTCCATTGATTTCAGCAGGATGCTGGCGATCTATGACCTGATCAATTATCTGGACGAGAACCCGGAGATCACGGGGATCGAGTATGAGGGTGAGATCAGGACGTCAGAGGAGCTTCACGAAATCGCCGACGCCAGGATCGACGCATTTCTTGCAGAAATGGATGCGGACGAGTTGGCGGAAGAAGCAATGACAGGAGACGCAGCGACGGAAAACGCGGCAGCAGGAGATGTGGGGAAGGAAAATGCAGGCTGAAAGAAACATGCCGGAGCGGAGAGAGATCCGGAAAAATGCACGGCAGTCGTTAAAGAAGCATTACTGGTTCTTCGTGGCGGTCTGCCTTCTGGCAGCGATCATGGGGACGGAATACGCCAACACCCTGCAGCTGTTCCGGCTGCAGAAAAAGGTGCAGGAGTATCAGAGTGAAAAGGGGACGGCGCCCGGCGTGAGCAAAAGGTCGGGAGAGCTGTCGGTATTCAACGACCTGATCAACGGGAATCTGGACGGAGCCATCGATTCTCTTCAGCACAGGATCGATGTATATCAGGGAAAAGACACGTATATCGGCGATCTGGAGATGGGGCATTCCAACGGGATCCTGGCTTCGGTCGTCAATACGATCGCGTCCGGAGCCCTGCTGATGACGATCCTGACTACCATCGACACCATCCTTGGAGCACATACGGTCGGAGGGACTCTTCTGGCACTTCTCGGTCTTGCTTTTATGGTCCTTTTCTGGCTGTTCGTGGCCAATGTTTACAGGGCGATCTATGCAAGGATCTTCCTGGAGGGGCGGATCTACGAGAAGGTTCCGTTTTCACGGTTCAGCTATCTGCTCCGGATGAAAAAACATGTCAAGGCATCCCTTTCCATGGCTGTCTACATGCTGCTTCAGTATTTATGGATGTTTACGATCGTCCTTTACCCGGTCAAACGATACGCGTATCTTCTGGCCCCGTACCTTGTGGCGGAAAACCCGGATCTTTCGCCGATGGAAGCCATCCGGCTTTCGTCCCGCATGATGAAGGGGCATAAATGGGAAGCGTTCAAACTGGAATTCTCGCTGTTTCCTTGGAAGCTTCTGACCATCGCGACCGGAGGTCTGGCGGGCATGTTTTTCTACCATCCGTACAAAGAATCCGTGATGGCCGAGTATCATGCAAACATTCGGGAGCTCGCCCGGGCGGAAAGACTGGAGGGGACCGGGCGGCTCAAGGATCGTTATCTGTATGAATATCCCACGGCGAAGGTCCTTGCCCAGGCTTATGAGGACGCGGTAAAGGTGGCTGCGATCCCGCAGAAAGAGATCGAGCCCCGCAAAGGATTCTGGGGATTCCTGGAGAAATATACCGGAATCGTCCCGGATTATGACGAAAAAGAAAAAGAATGCCGTGAGCAGCTGATGCTCGAGCTTCAGAAGGAAGAGTACCGGGATACGCTTGAGAAGAAGACGTACCCCACACGGCTGTATCCTCTGCCTGCGAAGGAGAAACGGAAAAAGACGGGCGACGCCGGTTATCTGAGGCATTATACCATTCCGTCCGTGATCCTTCTGTTCTTCCTGCTCTGCCTGTTCGGATGGCTCTGGGAAGTGGCGCTGCACCTGATCCAGACCGGCGAATTTGTAAACCGAGGGACGTTGTACGGTCCCTGGCTTCCGATCTACGGAGGCGGCTGCGCCGCGATTCTCGCGGTTCTGTACAAGCTGAGGAAGAAACCTTTAGTGGAATTTGTCATGATCATTGTCGTCTGCGGCATTATCGAATATTTCTCCTCCTGGTTCCTGGAGGCAACGCATGACGGACAGCGCTGGTGGGGTTATGACGGATATTATCTGAATCTGAACGGCCGGATCTGCGCGGAAGGTCTGCTGGTATTCGGAATCGGCGGAGCGGCGTTTATCTACGTTCTTGCCCCGTGGGTCGACAACATGATCGTCAGGATCCGTTCGGGGATCCTCTGGACTGTGTGCATAGTCCTGCTGGCGGTGTTCCTGGCGGATGTGATCTATTCCGGATTTTATCCCCATACAGGGAAAGGAATCACCAGTTCCGCGCCGGTGAAAGGCGGGCAGATCAGGTGCCGCAAAGCGCCCGGCGGGCGGATATTATGAAAGGATATGGGAATGGAATATTGGGTTGATGTGATTCTGCTGTTTTTTATTTACGCGTTTGCCGGATGGTGCATGGAAGTCGTCCTGAAATACATTCAGTACCACCGGTTTATCAACCGCGGATTCCTGACAGGGCCGGTCTGCCCGATCTACGGATGCGGCGCGGTCCTGATCACCGTGGTGATCGGAAATCTGGCCGATATCGAATCCGGCCTGGTCATGACATTTGCTTTGTCGTTTGTGATCTGCGGTGTGGTGGAATATCTGACGAGTCTGGTCCTGGAGAAGATTTTTCATGCACGGTGGTGGGATTACAGTACAAAACCGATGAACCTGCACGGAAGAGTCTGGATCGGGAACCTGATCCTGTTCGGCGTTGCCGGCGTGGGGATCATACATCTCCTGAACCCGGTCCTTTACAAGTTCTTCGGCCTCTTTTCGGTGAAGACCCGTACAGTGGTCATGACGGTCCTTCTGGTGATCCTTGCCGCGGACTTTGTGATCTCCTATTTTGTCCTGAAACTGGTCAAGGTCGGAGTTGACAGCAGTGAGGCGGACAATACCGAGGAAATCAGCAAGGAAGTCCGTCAGCTGCTGACGAATAGATCCTACTTCTATTCACGTTTTGCCGATGCGTATCCTGAGGTGACATATAAGACCGCGCGGGTTCAGGCCCGGCTTGCACAGATCAAGGCGGAAACCGAGCGCCTCCGCCAGGAAGCGGAAAAGAGTCTTGAGGCACAGGCAGGGAAGGTCGCTGCCGGCCTTGAGCCGGTTCATCTGATCCGTGCAGAGCTGATCGGAAAACAGAATGAACTGATCGAAATGCTGTATGAGGAATCTACGGCAAGCAAGGAGATGAAAGCGCTGAAGGCGGAGATCGACAGACAGAAGAAACGTCTGGAATCTCATGCTTTTGTGAGGAATCCTTACGGAAAGAAAAAGTCTGACAGGAGGAGAAAGTAATGCTTTTTGACGTATTGGATAAACTAAGGCAGCAGACAGTCATATCATCGGTCCTGCTGATGGTGCTTGGACTTTTCATGCTGATCGTTCCCGAGAAGTATGACGGTACGATCGTGAATGTTCTGGGTTATGTGGTCGTTCTTCTGGGATCTGTAATGGTCTGGGATTTTATCGGAGGAAAGAAGAAGCTGGCTGACTGCATTATTTTTACCTGTGCGCTGCTCCTGATCCTTCTGGGGATCTATATTCTGATCTCCGGAGATGATATCCTGAAGGTTTTAAGCGTACTGTTCGGAATTCTGCTGATGATCGACGGACTGCACAGCGGTCTGCACGCCTGGATGTATGCCCGCCGTTCCGGAAGGAAGTGGTGGGGAATCCTGCTTTTCCTGAGTATTCTGCTGTTTGTGGCAGGAATCGTGATCCTTAACAATCCGTGGTGGCATACGTCGCATTCCTTCCTGAAGGTGATCGGAGGGGTCGTTCTTTTTGCGGCTGTCACAGGTGTTGTCCGGCTGATTCTGGTGTGGCCGATTCGGAAAGCGTAAGGAGGGGCTGAGAGATGAACAGCAAGAATAAGAATAATGATCCCGCAGTGAACGATGCGAATAAACAGGACAGCCATCTCACAGAAGAGATTATTCCGGTAACGGAAGCCCCGGAGGAAGAGAACGGCCAGGTCACGGAAGATCTGGAAGGCAAATATGAGGAGTGGATGGAGGAAGTAAAGAAAAGCTGGGAGAAATTCTCGGAGACGGTCAAAAAGGGAGTCACGTGGAAAGGCTCTCAGAAAGCCGGGGCAGAGGAGGTGCAGGATGAGGACGGAAATCCCATGCCCCCTGCTCCCAGCAAGGACGAGCTGCAGAAACAGCTGAGAGAATTGAAGGCGGAGTTCACGCACACGCCCATGGTCATGACGCCGGAGCTGGAGAAGCTTCTGAAGGCGGATATCAAGGCGGAAGGGAAAAAGAACAAGACGCGCGGCGCCCAGATGCTGGGCGTGCTGGCCAAACATAATTTTTATGCAAACGGCCTTACACCGGAGGAACTTCGGACGACACTGGAGGATCTTGGGCCGACATACGTCAAGATCGGCCAGATCATGTCGAGCCGCGTGGATCTTTTGCCGGAGAGCTACTGCATAGAGCTGGAAAAGCTTCGCCAGAACGTGAAGGAACTGGATCCCGCCGTGGTCCGCGCCATGATCGAGGCGGAGACGGGAAAGAAGATCGAAGAGATCTTTTCTGAATTCAGTGACAAGCCGATCGGGTCGGCTTCCATCGGTCAGGTCCATTATGGGGTACTTCGTGACGGTACAAAGGTGGTCACAAAAGTGCAGCGGCCGCTGATCGCGGAAACGATGGAAAAGGACTTTGAGCTCCTGAAGAAGCTGGCGCCTATGGTCGGCGGCGTGGCTCCTGCCGAAGACGGCGAGGACGCGCTGGATCTTGTGACGATCATCAACGAGTTTGAAAAGGTCACCAAGGAGGAACTGGATTTCCGGATCGAAGCCGCCAACACCAAATTCTTCAGGGAGGTCGTTTTTGAGGACGGAAAGGTCACCTGCCCCGAGGTCATTGATGAACTGACGACGGAGAGGATCTTCACGATGACCTTTGTCGACGGTTGTTCGGTGGGGAAGGTCGATCAGCTGGAAAAGAACGGGACGGACCGCATGCAGGCCGGACGGGATATCCTGGAAAGCTACCTGCGCCAGGTATTCGATATGGGAATCTTCCACGCGGACCCGCATCAGGGCAACATCATGGTCAGCGGCGGCAAGATCCACTGGATCGATTTCGGCATGATCGGGGAGATCACCGAAGCGGACATGAACGCGCTTCAGGAACTGATCGTCGGTCTTCTGAGCGGCGATACGGAAGGGATGGCCAAGGGTGTGCTTTCTCTTGGAAGAGGCCCTGCCGATCTGGACCGGAACAAGTTCAAGGAGGAGCTGGGATTATTCAGTGCCAAGTACATGAATGTCACCAGCCTGAATGACATCGATTTTTCCTCGCTTCTGGGAGAGGTGTGTGATCTGGCGGACAGGAACCATATCGTGATGCCCGGCCGGTTTACCATGCTGGTACGTTCATTCCTGACCGTCGAGGGCGTGATGGAACAGCTTTGCCCGGAACTGAATCTGTTCGAACTGATCTCCGACAAGCTGATGGACCGTATGAAGAAATCCTTCAGCCTGGAAAAAGAGATCAAGTCGCTGGGGGCGGGTGTTGTGGACGCCGGTAAGAAAGTCTCGAAGATCCCTCAGATGATCGCGGATACGCTGTCAGACATCGTAATGGGAAGGTTGAAGGTCAACCTGGAACTGACCGGATATGACGAACTGGTCAAGGAGCTGGGAGATCTGATCAATAACCTGATCCTTGTAATCGTCGGCTGTGTCCTGTTTTCGGGAGGATGTAAACTTGGCGCGACGCAGATCAAACCGATGACGCCGAACGGAATGCCTTTGATCGCGGTGATCCTTCTGATGGCCGGGATCTCGCTGATCATTTTCGCGATAAAGAGGATATTCAAAAAGAAGTGACAGAATGCCTGAAGCATGGACCGGAACCTTTTTGAGTTTTAGGGAATTAAACAGATGAGGAACAGAAAAAAGTGGATAACCTGGGGCTGGTTATCCACATTTAACAAATTCGTAATGGGGTCTGACCCCATTTTCGCCGCCATCTTTATATCCGTCAGTGTTGCGATAGCGTTGGTTGCGGCAGTTTCGGTTGCGGCAGCACCGGAGGGGATCGGGTCCTGGGGGGCGCTGCAGGAGGCTGTGGATCAGGCGGAGAACGGAGAGGTCATTGTACTGACCGGGGATCTGACGGCGGAGGAATCGGATAATGCGATCAAGATCCGGGCCGGAAAGAACGTTACGGTCGACCTGAACGGATATACGCTGGACAGGAATCTGACGGAGAGCGGGAGCACCGATGCCGTGATCCACATTGATGCCGGCGCGATCTTGACCCTGAAGGACAGCAGGACGCCTGAGGGAAAGATCACCGGAGGGCAACATAAGGACGGCGGGGGTATCCGGAATTATGGTACGCTGATCATGGAGGGCGGCTGTGTTACGGGCAATACCGCTCAGGAATACGGAGGAGGCATCGCGAATAAAGGATCGATGATCCTCATGGGCGGCAGTGTGACCGGGAATACGTCGCATGTAGAAGGCGGCGGGATCTATAATTATGCGAAAGCGAACCTGACGATCCAGGGCTGCGACATATCCGGAAACACCGCGCCAAGGCACAGTGACCTTCTTAATGAAGGAACGCTGACGATGGCCGGTACGGGGCCGGATGAAGTCCGGATCAAAGAGATGCCCGTGATCAGAAGGTTTATGACGGAACTGGCTGTCATCCCCATCGCGGTGATGTTGTTTGCCCTGCTCCTGACTGTGTGGCTGGATGCTTATCTGAGCAGGGAGCGCAAACGGGTGATGGTCATCATTGTCGTGCTCGTCGCCGGCCTGATGCTCCAGAACTATCTGGAATACAGAGTCTCACTCCTGGAAGGATATCATGCGCTTCGGATACCGCTGGGTATCTGGGGGTATGCCGTGAGGCCGGCCATATTGGCGATGTTCCTTTACATTGTGAAGCCTGACGGGCGGTACAGGATCGTATGGGCGATGATCGGCGTAAATGCTGCTGTTTACATGACGGCATTCTTTTCCCATGTCGCGTTCTACTTTGACGGAAAGCATTTCAAATCAGGTCCGCTGCGGCATACCTGCACGATCGTAAGCGCAGTGCTGTTCGCGTGGCTGTTTTTCCTGACGATGCGGCAGTTTCATCCACAGACGCGGAAGGAATCCTGGATCCCCATATTTGTGACGGCGCTTATCGTCGGAGCTGTGATCATGGACTTTAACGTTATCTTTAGTGAACAGCCCGTCTCCTTCCTGACCGGCGCCATCGTGATCAGCTGTGTTTTTTATTATATCTGGCTTCACCTGCAGTTTGTACAGGAACACGAGGAAGCAATGGAGACAGGGCAGCGTGTTCAGCTTTCTCTCAGTCAGATCAAGCCGCATTTTCTGTACAATGCTCTGAATACCATCGAAGAGCTGTGTGACGAGGATCCGCAGACGGCGAAGACGGCGATCGAAGATTTTTCGCAGTATCTGCGGGCCAACATGGAGTTTATTGATCAGAAGGGGCCGATCCAGTTTGAGAAGGAGCTGGAGCATACCCGGATCTATCTGAAGATCGAAAAGATGCGTTTTGAGGACGCTTTGCAGATCAGGTACGATGTTACATGTACGGATTTTTATATTCCTGCGCTGACGCTGGAGCCGCTGGTTGAGAACGCGATACGGCACGGGATCCGCAAGAACAAGGGCGGCCGGGGAACCGTTTCGATTATGACCCGGCAGACGGCGGATCATTTTGAGGTCGTCATTACGGATGACGGTCCCGGTTTTGACCCTGCGAAGATGCCGGATGACGGCAAGCTGCACGTGGGCATCGGCAACGTGCGGGAGAGGCTTTGGCGGGTGTGCGGCGGGACTTTGAAGATCGAGTCGGCGCCGGGAAAGGGAACCGTGGCGACCAT
>CAMNNM010000087.1 GCA_946545425.1 uncultured Blautia sp.
AGATAAGCCGGGATGCCCTTATAAATGTCAAGCGTTCTGCGAAGATGCGGATCGCGGTACGAAACAAAATACGCTTCTCCGTTTCTCTTGAACCCGCTCATGCACCCGTAGGCACCGCCCTTTACCCTGAGGCAGGACCACAGATAATCGTAATTCAGGATCACCTTCAGGATATCCAGCGCTCCCGTATAATCAAATCCGTGTTTCAAAAAGTTTCCGGTCTGTGCCACATACTGAACCTGGCCGGAGGTGTGAAGGCCTTCGTTTTTTCTTGTATATTTCAGATCTCTTCCTGTCTTTGTTTCAGGCTTATGGGGAAGACTGTTTCTGAATTCTTTCAGAAGAGCTTCCGTTTTTTCGAGAGATTCCCGTTCGCCTGTATAGCTGACCCTGAAATTGTCTCTGCAGAAAATTTCGGAGGCAAGGCATGAAAGCCTTGTTCCCAGACCTTCTTTTCTCTCTTCAAAGTGTGCTTCCAGGTCCTGGATAAATTCGAGGAACCCGATGCCCGACAGCTCGTCCTGGTACGCGCCTTCCACGGAACTGTAGGAAGACGCCCGCAGCACGGCCGTGCCATGGCCTCCCGAGACCATGCTTTCTTTTGCCCTCGATGCGATTTCGGAAACGATTTCTTTTAACCGGGCGGTATCTTCAAAACGCGTCGAATAAACGATCTCTTTCACCAGGTCAAAGAGGACCTGCATCTGCGGATAGAGCGCCTTCCCGACAATCGAGAACATGGTCCTGAATCCGTCCTCGTACGCTTCGTTTTCAAATGTCTCAAGGCCGAACAGAAGTCCTCCGGTGGAACCGTTGATCTCGTTGGCCAGAGCGCCGTAATCATGGACCGAGGTGTCCATGTATCCAAGGCACGCCTTTAAAAGACCGAGATCATGAATACGGTCCGGATCCATACGGTCGATTTCGAACATCAGATCCAGATAACCGATGCCGTTGGTCACAACGTCATGGTACAAAAGCAGACTTCCGTCCAGATCTCTCTCCTCGTTTACAAAGGGACGTACCTCTTTTTTGATATCCGAACGGCTGAGCATTGGGATCTTTTCCATGTTTTCGGGAAGATCCTTTTCTTCCTGCCACGCCTCCAGAGCGGCGGTCCGCTCCACCATTTTCTGTCTTTCTTCATCAGAGAGGGACTGAAGGTACGTTTCCAGTTTTTCTGCCAGGGCCTCCTCGCGCTCTGCCTGAAGTCCTTTTTTCGGAACCAGCGTCAGAACGGACCGGTAGGTATTCTCCAGCAGATATTTACGGATCAGATCTTCAAAGTATCCCTGACCCGCCTGTTCCTTTAAAAAGCGGAACACCGGGAGCAGCTGCACATTGCAGAAAGGATGGGCGTCGCTGTAAAGCCAGCTGTCCATAATGTCAAGACCGTAAAAGAGTCCCTTGGGATAGTTTGAAAAATCGGCTTCCCGGTACTGAAACTCCATCATGTTGATTCCAGCGTTTACGGCCTTCTGATCGATCCCGCGGTCAACGATCTCCTGCAGCGTGTCATGTATGATGCGGAGGAATTCATCCTTTTTGTCCGGAGTGCTTCCCTTGGCAACGATTTTGAAATAGGGTTCCATGATCCCGTCGTCAAAGGATCCGTAAATGTCCTTTCCAATGCCGGCTTCCAGAAGGGCCTTGCGAAGCGGCGCTCCGGGCGCGCTGAGAAGGGCATAGTCCAGCACTTCGAACGCCGTGCAGACCGCACTGTCCTCAATCGTACCGAGGCCGATATTACAGGTCAGATAGGTATTGTCATCGTCCTCCTCATCTTCGGACACCGGATATTCTTTTACGATCTCGCGGGCCGCGTCAAAGGGCTTCTGCTTCGCAATTTCCGAATCCACCCCGATACAGTCGAAGTTAGAAAGGTAATGGCTGTCGATAAAGGCTAGCTTCTCTGCCATGTCCATGTTCCCGTAAAGATAAATATAGGAATTGGACGGATGATAGTATTTTCTGTGGAAGTCAAGAAACGCCTCATAGGTGAGCTCCGGGATGTATTCCGGATCGCCGCCGGACTCGACGCCATAGGGCGTATCGGGGAACAGCGAGTTCATGATCTCCCGGTCCAGCACTTCGTCCGACGAAGAAAAGGCGCCCTTCATCTCGTTGTAGACGACGCCGTTCAGCGTCAGCGGGCCTTCCGGATCCTCAAGATGATAGTTCCAGCCTTCCTGACGGAATATTTCTTCTTTTGAATAGATATTCGGATAAAAGACCGCATCCAGGTAAACATGCATCAGGTTCTGAAAATCCTTGTCATTGCAGCTGGCAACCGGATAGACCGTCTTGTCGGGATAGGTTATGGCGTTCAGGAACGTGTTCAGCGAACCCTTGACCAGCTCCACAAAGGGATCCTTTACGGGAAATTCCCTGGAGCCGCACAGTACGCTGTGCTCGAGAATGTGGGCAACGCCGGTGCTGTCGGCAGGCGGCGTGCGGAACGCGATGCTGAAGACCTTGTTGTCGTCGTCGTTTGACACCAGGATCACCCGGGCCCCGGATTTTCTGTGTCTCAGAACGGTACCCACAGAATGAATATCCGGAAGGTCTGTGATGCTCAGGGTCTCATATCCGTTATACTGTTGATTTTCCATTTTATACTTTCCTTTTCCTAAGATCAGAGCTCATCGATGTAATCATATTCCTTTAATTCCTGTTCGTAGACCTCTCTTGCGGCCCGTGCCACGATCTTCAGCTCTTCGATTCCGGTCTTTTCGGGGAATTCAATTCCCGTTTCGATAATGTCTTTTTTCATCTTTTCTTCTGCATTTTCTTTTTTCATGCGAAGAAGTCCCATCAGATAAGAGTTATAGTTTTTATCGTCGCGGCTGAGTTTCAGATAGGTGTAGACCATATGAACGCATTCGCGGTAGAACAATTCCTGTCTGAGGGGATCCTCCGCATTCTGAAATTCGGAGAATTTCAGTTTCTCCGTCCATTTTTTCATTTCTTTTGTGATGCGTCGTTTCGCCAGTGCCCTGCCGGCCTGATATTTATTGAATTCCATCGTCATCCAGAGTCCCAGATAGCCGTCGGCCCTGGAATCTTTGGCGGCAGAAGATTTTTCTGCATAGCGGATCTCCCAGAGTTCTTTACGGATGGCATTTCCTTCAGGGTCTTCGCCGTTTTCGATGCTCTTGTCAAGGAGCCTCTGCCTTTTCATGGGATCGGTTTCTTTATAGTAAGCCGCAATGATCGGTGTATCCATTTTTTCCCTCCGCTTTTCAGGATTTCCGGTATTTTTTCTTAAAAATGATACCGGTATGCAAAAGCATACCGGTATCATCATAGCACAATTATTGTAAAAATCATAGGCCTATTCTGGTTCCATGCCCTCAGCAGATCATCTGCAGACCTGATCGTATTTTGTCGTGACGGTCTTTGACGGTTCTCCTGTTACAAGGCTGACCAGCACATTTACGATCAGTCCGATAATGAACGCGGGAAGCAGCTCATATATTGCAAATACGCCGCCCATTTTTGCGATCACGAATTTCCAGAGAAATACCATTGCGCCTCCGCAGAGGATGCCGGCAAATGCGCCCCATTTATTCGACCGTCTCCAGAAAAGAGCCAGCAGCATGGTGGGACCGAACGCCGCTCCGAAACCGGCCCATGCAAAGGAAATGACCCTGAAAATGGAGCTTTCCGGATTCCATGCAAGGAAGACCGCGGTCACGGCGATGCAGATAACGGTACCCCTGGCAGCGATCATCTGTGCCTTCATGCTCATGCGGATGCCCAGGAAGTTCTGCGCGATATCCTGGCTTACACTCGAAGCAGCGGTCAGAAGCTGCGAATCAGCCGTCGACATGGTAGCCGCCAGAATACCGGCGATGATAATTCCGGCAAAGATGGCAAGGATCACGCCATGTTCGCTCATAAAGCGGGCCATTTTGATAATGACGGTCTCGGCGTCGGACGCCGTCGTCATGGCTGCAATGGAACCGTTCTGGGTCATGCTGTATCCGATCAGACCGATGAAAACCGCGATTCCCATGGAAATTACGACCCAGACGGAAGCGATCCTGCGGGACGTCTTCAGTTCGTCTTCGTGACGGATGGCCATAAAGCGAAGCAGGATATGGGGCATTCCAAAATAGCCGAGGCCCCACGCCATGGTAGATACAATACTTAAGAATCCATAGGTCATTGCCGTATTATCCGCGGCGTTATAGCCCTGCAGCAGATTCAGGTAGCCTGGAAGTTTTTCGGCGTTGCCGATCACGGCACTCACACCTCCGACATTTTTCAGACCGAAGACCAGAACGACGATCAGCGCGATGGTCATGAAAATGCTCTGTACCAGGTCGGTGGTGGAGACAGCCAGAAAGCCGCCCAGAACCGTGTAGGAGATGATGATCAATGCGCCGATGATCATGGCCACATGATAGTCAAGGCCAAACTGGTCATTGAAGAGCGTTCCTACCGCCTTAAATCCCGACGCGGTATAGGGTACGAAAAAGACCAGGATCATCAGTGCAGATACCAGCGAGATCAGATGCTTTTTGTCATCATACCTTCTTGAGAAGAAATCCGGGATCGTAATGGCTCCGATGGAATCCGAATATCTTCTGAGCCGCTTTGCGACGATCAGCCAGTTCAGGTAGGTTCCGACAGCCAGTCCGATGGCCGTCCAGCCGACTTCAGCGATTCCTGCAAAATATGCAAGTCCCGGAAGGCCCATCAGCAGGTAGCTGCTCATGTCGGAAGCTTCCGCACTCATGGCAGTGACCAGCGGTCCAAGCTTTCTTCCGCCGATATAAAAGCCGTCAGACGTGGACGTGCTGTCCTTTCTGCTGAAATGAAAACCAATCAGCAGCATACCGGCCAGGTATAGAATAACAGTGGCAACGATCAAAATCTGTGACATACAAACTCCTCCATATCTCCGAGAATTTCTTTTCTGTAATTCACTACTGTTCTACACTTTACCATATTGATGTGCTGATTTCAACACTTTTATGCTTTTCCGCATTGTTCGAAAACCCGGAGACCTTATCGATCGGATGGGAAGGCTGAGCCGTCCATCCGATCGATTGCACTTTGAGCCATTGCTACGCGCAAAAAAAGATCCGCGCCGGCCATTACATTGCGGCCGGTGCGGATCTTTCTGTTTTAGTTTCCTTTCAGATACTGGTATTTTACATACCGGATCATCGCCTCTTCACCCTTTTCTGCAAGGATGGTAAGAATCTTCTCAAGATCTCTCTTTGTCTGCGGATGTACGAACCACATGCTTTCGGCACCCCGCTGATAATACTGAAGCGGAGCCTGGTCCGTGTATGCTTCTCCCATATAGTTTCTGGATGCGCTGATCCGGTCCATGGCCATTTCGGCCACGTATTTTCTTGGCATGGGCGCGCCCATGATCACCTGATTGGTCTCGAGAGAATAATCGATCCAGTATTCGAAATGATGTTTGTTTCGTCCTTTGTGATGAAGCCACGAGGTCGATACGCCCACAGCTTCCCGTTCGGCGTTGTTCGGGCTCCTTGTTCCCTGGTAATATTTCGCTCCTACCAGAAATTCAGCAGGACTGTACTTGCTCAGATCGTGCAGAAGGCCCTGTCTGTACAGGCCTATGCGGAAGCAGTATTCCATCACCATCCGCTTATGGCGGTTGATCGTTTTCAGATGCTGCAGCGCTTTAGGTATCATCGGAATCCTCCTGCCGTCCTGCCAGGATCTGAATGGATCTGGGCGCCGCTTCGATCATCTTGACATATTCTCCGTCATGCTCTGCGAAGCACTCTTCGTATCCCGCATGGGTATCACAGATCTTTGTCCATTTCATGCCCGGCGGAAGATCCGGAAGCGCAAGCTCCTGCTCTTCCCAGTTGAAATTGAAGACAATGTAAAGATAATCCTCGGCCTGGGCTTTATGGGAATGGGAAACCTTGTCCCGCTCTGTACCCATCGCATAGCTTTCATTGTACAGGATCCCGAACTTCCTGCAGGTATTGTCAAAATTCACATACCATGCCCGCTCGCCGTGCACCGAAAAATCGGGGAATCCCTTTCCAAGGTAATCGGTTCCTCTGAGCTCTTTTCCGCAGTGCAGGATCGGATGGGCCTTCCGGAAGGCGATTGCCTCTTTGACAAACTGCAGAAGCGGCTGATTCTTTTTGAATTCCTTCCAGTCGAGCCAGCCCACCGGATTGTCCTGACACCAGGCGTTGTTGTTGCCGTTCTGGCTGTTTCCGAATTCGTCTCCGGCATAAAGCATCGGCGTTCCCTGGCTCAGCAGCATGAGCAGAAACGCGTTCCTGATCTGCTTGGCGCGGATTGCTTTTACCGCAGCCTTTCTGGTGGGACCTTCGACGCCGCAGTTCCATGAATAGTTAAAGTCGCTGCCGTCCCGGTTGTTCTCGCCGTTTTCCTCGTTGTGACGGTAGTTGTACGACACAAGATCTTTCAGCGTAAACCCGTCCTGGCATGTAATATAGTTGATGACCCCACAGGATGTCTCCGTTCTGCGAATGTGCTCCACGGCTGCTCCGGCCATGCCCTCGTCACTTTTCAGCAGCCTTCTCATGATATTCTGGAACGAAAGGTCACAGACCGCGACATTCTTTTTTCTGTCCTTCAGTTCCCAGATCCGGTCGCCGAGCGCATAATCCTGGAAGATCAGCATCGTATCGGAAAGAAGTCCGTCATGAAGTATGAATTCCGGTTTCAGTCCGTCTCCGACAATATGAAATCCGTCGATATGATAAAGCAGTTTCCATTTTTTCAGTGCCAGAAGCGCTGCCGACGGATTGATGCCCGCCGGAAAGAAGAATTCGGCTATACAGGCAATTCCGGCCTTATGAAGCGCCTTTACAAGACTCCGGACTTCGTTTTCCGGGTCATCCGTCGCACAGTACGCACGCTTCGGCGCACAGTAGTTGCCCGTCGTATAGCCCCAGTAATTGACTTTTGCCGTTTCGGTCCTCTCGGTTACGAGAGCAGCCGGAATATGTTTCTGCTCCGGCAGGATCTCGTCAAATTCGTAAACCGGCATCAGCTCCAGCATATTGATACCCAGGGATACAAGATACGGGATGCTCTCTTCGACTCCCCGGAAGGTTCCCTTTGCCTTGATTCCGGCCTTCTGTCTGGTGAACCCCCTCACATGAAGCTTATAGATGACCGCATCCTCAAACGGGATATCCGGGGATGCATCCCCTTCCCAGTCGAAGCCGCAGGCCTTCGGGAACAGTCCTCTGATCTGATGCGGATCTTCGTCTGCGGGTTCTCCGAAATTTTCCCGTCCGTCATAGGAAAAGGCTGACGGGTCATGGATCACCCTGCCGTCAATTTCAAAATTGTATTCGTCTTTGTCCGGGTCGATACCCTCAAGAAACAAAGAACGTACTCTTCCGACCCTGCACTCTTCGCCGAGCGGGATCGTTCTGTATGGCTTTTTTTCTTTTTTATGATATAAGATTATGCCGCATTCTGCTTCTTCCGGAGCCTCCAGCGTGATATTGAACCCCTCCGAAAAGGATTGCACGCCCGGGATCAGCGCATTTCCCTGTCTGATCCTTATCTCTTTGTTTTGTTTTTTCATTCATCCAGCCCCTCTTGAAATCGATTATCTGCCAATATAAATTAATCATATATCATCTTGACGAAATTAACAATATTTTTTCAATTCCTTGTGCTGGTACTTCCGATTCCGCCGTTTCTGACTGTATCCACATCATCATCCATCGTGATGCCGTATTCGAGGAAGATTCCCTGCATGAACCCCGTTCCGGCCTGCAGAAGAAGTGTTTTGTCTTCGTTTGTGCAGTTCGTGAGCTTGGCAAAAATATGTCCCTCGTTGTCTGACCAGTAATAATCACTGTCGACGATTCCCACCGTATTGTCAAGCTGAAGACGGTATTTAAACCCCAGACTGCTTCTGGGATAGCAGTTCAGGACCCATTCCGGTTCCATGTACACCCGTACCCCGGTGGGGATCCGTATCGTCTCGCCGGGACGGAAGGTAAGATCAGCCGGCGCAAAAAAATCATATCCGGCGCTGTATTTTGTCGCCCTTGCCGGCAGCTTCAGATTTTCATGAATCGCGCGGATCTCATTTTCCGTATACTGATCGCCGAAGCATTTTTTCCAGTCCGCACAGAAACGGTCATAGCTTACTTTTTCAAACCTTGCAATCCTTTTCATGCTTTTCTGATCTCCATACATAAAGGAAAGGGCAGACAATGTCTGCCCCTTAACATATTTATCTTTCTTCCTTCGGAACGTCCTTGATGCTGAAGCTGAATCTTCCCATCTTGTCTTTTCCAAGGCAGACGACCTTAACCTTGTCGCCAAGGGTAAGAACATCTTCCACGCGGTTGATGCGCTCTCTGCAGATCTTGGAAATATGGACCATTCCCTCTTTGCCGGGTGCAAATTCGACAAATGCGCCGAATTCCTTGATGCTGACAACCTTGCCGGTAAAGATCTGGCCTGCTTCGAAATCGGTCGCGATGATCTCGACCATTCTCTTTGCCTCATCCATATCCTTCTGGTCAATGCCGCAGATATAGACGTTACCGTCGTCCGTGATGTCGATCTTGACGCCGGTACGCTCGATGATGGTATTGATGGTCTTGCCCCTCTGTCCGACAACATCACCGATCTTCTGCGGATCGATCTGCAGCTGGATGATCTTGGGAGCATATTTTCCGACGGTTTCGCGCGGCTTGTCAATGCATTTCAGCATGACTTCATCAAGAATGTACATTCTTGCTTCTCTGGTGCGGCGGATGGCTTCTTCCACGATCGGTCTGGTAAG
>CAMNNM010000088.1 GCA_946545425.1 uncultured Blautia sp.
AAGCAGAGACGCTATTAAAGTAACGATATTTGCTTAACTGAACGACATTGGGGTCTGACCCCATTACGGAGTTGTTAAATACTCCTCCAGCTGCTGCTGTATATCATCAAGCAACTCCCCGACGCCGGCTTTTTCCATCTCTTCCCGCATTTTGGGTATCACGACGTCCGGATCGGAGGTGCCGGTGATCAGGTCGGTGGAATAGTTTGCGTAAATCGCTGTGAGCGCGGCGATGATGTCCTCTTTCCGGGTCTTGTCGTAGACAAAACCATAGGCACTGCTGTGGATCCCGTATTCCTCGTACCCCTCATAGACCTTCGTCCACTGGTCCGGGTCCGCCAGAAAATCTTCGCTCACGGATTCGACGGAGGCGTTGACAACGGATCCCATGGGGTACAGCGACGGCTGGTAACGGCTGCGTCCGGTCTCGGTCCGTATGACGGTATTGTTCTCCAGATAGTTGAAATGCTTTCCTTCGATCCCGTAGGCCAGAATGTCGCGGAATTTCCGGTCGGTGTTCAACAGTTCGATATATTTCAGGGCAGCGCGCGCATGCTCCTCACTGCACCCGCTGCAGATGGCAAGCATGGCACCCTGCTCCGTCGAACGCGAAATGTACGGACCGCCGTAGATGGAGGTTTTTACCTGGAAGCCCCAGTCTGCCGGATTTGAATAGCCCTGGTAGCCTCTCCAGGCCACGCCGCAGCGTACCGGGATCGTCTTGTCGGCCGTCGTGGACTCCACTGCCGACGCATCCGGCTGAATGTAGCCCAGCTCATACCACTTGTGCAGCAGTCGGTAACGGTTCATCAATTCCTCGCAGTCCCACACGGGCAGCACCTTCGGATTTCCCTCCTGTCCGTACGGCATCAGGATAAACGTGCCGACGATCCGTTCCATAAAGTTGGTGAAGCCGGGAATTCCGCTTTTATCCATGGCCAGCGGATACTTGTACGGGAAATCCTCTTTATAAGCCGCAAGGTAGGGTTCGATGTCCGCAAAATCCATAAATTCGGGGATCTCCATCCCCTTTTCGCCCTCAAAATAATCGGCGTTCAGGCGGAACATCATCTCCGTGCCCATGTCCTTCAGCGTGGGAACGCCATACAGGCGTCCGTTCACCTCAGCCGCTTCCCAGTAATCGCCGATGATCTCGTAAAGCGCCGGCGTTTCTTCCTGCACAAGGTCCGTAATGTCATAGAACTGATCCCGAAGCACGTTTTTGTCGAAGGGATTCAGCCACTCGCAGGTGTAAACGATGTCATAGTATTCCCCGGAGGCCATGATCAGATTCAGCATGTCCGAAGGCTGAAGCTCAAGATCCACCACGACCCCGATCTTCTCTGCCGAATATTCGTTGGCGGCCTTCACAACCTCCTTGATATCGGCCGGGACCGTGCTTCCAAAGGTGACCCATCGAAGCCGGACCACGTCATCTGCTTCCTCCTCCGTTTTCTGACAGCCGCAGAAAGTACAGACGGCAAGCAGTACGGGAAGGAAAAGCAGCATGGTTTTCTTTATTTTCTTCATAAGACTCCGCCTCCTTATCCCTTCACTGCCCCGACCGTCAGGCCTGTTTTCAGATATCTCTGGAAGAACGGGAACAGGATCATAATGGGAAGGATCACGATCACCACCATGGCCATGCGCAGCGTGATCGAGGGCGGCGAATAGGTGTTCATTCCCGACAGGTACTGCGAATCCCGGATCATCGCCTGAATGCTGCGTTCGATATTCATCAGCACATACTGAAGGGGATAGAGCTCCGAATGGTTGGAGTCAATGTACAAAAGCGCCGGATACCAGCTGTTCCAGTAGGCAAACACCTGAAAGACCGCCACCGTCATGACGACCGGCTTGCAGATGGGCATCGCGATCAGCCGGAAGATCTGAAACGGCATCGCACCGTCCAGCGTTGCCGATTCGACCAGCGAATCCGGCAGCGACGTCATGAAATAGTTCCGGAGCAGCATCAGATACCATGTGGAGCAAAGTCCGGGCAGAATCAAGGCCAGGTAGGTGTTTTTCAGATGCAGAATCTGCGTATTGACCATGTAGGTGGAAACCAGGCCGCCCGAAAACAGCATGGGAATCATCAGAAAGATCATCAGACCTTTGCGGCCGGAGTATTCTTTTCTGGAAAGCGCATAGCCGCAGGGGCACATGATCAGAAGTCCCAGCAGGGTTCCCGCGGCTGTTGTGAAGACAGAGTTCAGGAACGCCCTCGGTATCGTCGATCCCGACTTGCCCAGATAGCGGAATGCTTCCAGCGAGAATTCCTTCGGCCAGAACCGGTATCCGAACTGCGCCACGGAATCCTCGGAAGAAACGGAGGACATGATCACCAGAAGAACCGGCAGAAAGGCCAGCACGATCAGGATCACAAAAAACAGAACCGCAAGCCGGTTTCCCCTTTTCGACAGGGAGCTGTCCTTGGGACGGACAAAAGAAGTATGTTCTGCGTTATTCATCAAATGTCCCTCCCTTCTTTATATCAAGGCGCTGTCTTTGTCTACTTTCCGGATCGCAAGGTTGGACACGATCAGCAACACGCAGCCTGCAGCGCTCTGCAGAAATGCCGCCGCAGACGAGAAGCTGAAGTTTGCCTGCTGCATCAGGGCTTTATAGACGTAAACGTCCAGTGTCTGCGTCACCTCCTGCAGCGCGCCGGAATCCATCGGTACCTGGTAAAACAGTCCGAAATCGCTGTTCAGAATACTTCCGATGCTGAGAATAAAAATAGTCGCGATGGTCGGTCTCAGCATGGGCAGAGTAATATGCCATGCCTTCTGCCAGAATGTGGCCCCGTCCAGCGAGGCACTTTCGTACAGGGTGCGGTCGATAGCCGTGATCGAACACAGATAGATCACCAGCGAGTATCCGCAGGATTTCCAGATCCCGACCAAAATCAGGATCACCCTCCAGTATTGCGGCGACTGGTACCACCTGACGGCTTCTTCTCCAAAGACCTGCAGCAGCGAATTGATCTGTCCCTGATCCGTCGCCAGAAATCCGTATACGCAGTATCCCACGATGACCCAGGACAGAAAATACGGCAGCACCAGCACCATCTGAACAAGCCCGGAGAATTTTTTCTGATGGATTTCCGAGAGGATCACAGCCAGAAAGACCGGAATCACGATTCCGGCAACCAGAAAGATCGCGTTATAAAACAGGGTATTTCCGAGAATGTTAAGGCTCTGGGGATTCCGGAACAGATAGGAAAAATTCCGAAGCCCGACCCACGGACTTTTCACGAACAGATTGTACAAAAGTGATCTGCCGGGCATGGGCGTGAAGTCCTTGAATGCAAAGAAAATTCCAAACAGCGGCAGATAGCAGAAAAGGCCAAACCAGACGATCGCCGGCACTGTCATAAGGTGAAGCTGAAAATTTGCTTTTTTGCTGCTTTGTAATAGCTTCTTTTTTTTCACGGAGTTTATCCTTTCTAACGGGGTCAGACCCCATTACGGAATTGTTTCCTGTGTAATATTTTTATAATAAGGTCTGACCCCCTTTATCATGTGATGATGCAGGGCAGTCCGTGTTCCTCCAGCTGAATATCGAGTTCGATCATATCGTAGATCCGGTTCTCGATAAAATAAGAAAAAATGATATCTGTCTTGTCGCAGGGCGAAAGCGCGTAGCCGGCCCTTGCCAGCAGGTCTCTGGTCTCATCCATATTCAGTTTTGCGCCTACACAAAGGCAGAGCGCCGTCAGCTTCTGCGGATGATAGTTGATATTGTTTTTGATCTTGGAAAAGATTTTTTTGTCGACGATCGCCCGCTTGTAGACCTCCGCATTTTCCATCCCCTTGCTCTGGATCATATACATCAGATACTGAGAAAAGGTATCCGAAAGATGCCGCATCCGTTCCTCCAGCCTGCTTTCGTGAGCGGTCTCAAAATCCAGAAACGGTTCTTCTTCCTCTCGGGCCGCATAAGATGGAGAAGCATTCATATACACTGAGGATTCCGAATCGAACTCTTCCCGGGATGCTTTTGAAAAGTTCGGCCGGGATAATGGTGAAGAATCAGGCCGGGATGCTTTTGAAAAGTTCGACCAGAATTTCTTTGAAGAGTCCGGCCGGGATGATGGTGAAGAGTCAGTCCGGAATTCCGTTGAAAAATCCGGCCGGGATGATGGTAAATGTTCAGCCCTGCGGGGTCTGTTTAACGGAGTCCGGTTGTCCACATAGTTCTGGTCTATGTATTCTTTCAGATCCGGATAGATCCTTCTGCCAAGCATCCTGGCCTTGTCGTCAAATACTACAAGATAGATGTCCATATCGCAGCCAAGAAGAAATGCGTTGATCTCGTCCACCGCGATGCGCATGCCCTCTTCTTTCGGATACCCGAAGCCGCCAGTCGAAATGAGAGGAAATGCGATGGAGCGGATCCCGTATTTCTTTGCAAGCTTCAAACTGCTGCGGTAGCAGGCACGCAGCTTTTTTTCTTCTCCTTCGCCTCCGCCCAGGTAAAGCGGGCTTACAGCGTGGATGATGTATTTTGCAGGCAGATCAAATCCGGGCGTAATAAATGCCTCACCCTCCGGCACGATTCCTATTTTTTCGACCCGGTATTTCAACAGTTTATCGTACCCGGCTGCCTGATATACGGCCCTGTCGCATCCGGCACCGACGACGGGATGTTCATTCGCCGTATTTACAATAGCTTCTGTATTCATTCTGACAATGTCGTTGCGAACTATTTTTAATGGCATTTTTACTCCTCCGGGAACTGGTAATGACTGTACGTCAGTTAGGGCTTTTTGAAATTTCAAGTCTCGCCTGCAATTCATTTGCCATAGCTTGTTTTATTGTTATTTTACCATTATTGGAGTAACATCTGCAACAATATGCCAGTATTGTGGTTTTCTTGCAATCTTGAAGGCTGTCCTCGCTTTCTAATCTGTTTTTAATCTTTTTCACCTTTTTTATTTATCTTCCGGTTGTATAGTATCTTCAAGATCAAACAAACGCAGAAACAACTGCACACATGATAAAGGAGAAAAGGAAATGAAAAAAATGTACAGAAGTGAAACAGATAAGGTTCTTTGTGGAGTATGCGGCGGTATCGCAGAGTATTTCGGAATTGACGCCACTTTGGTAAGACTTGGCTTTGCTGCATTTTCAATTCTGGGCGGCTCCGGTCTTCTGGCATACCTGGTGGCAGCAGCCATTATCCCGAGGAGAACAGAGATAAGCGAGATGTAATGTAATAGCAAATCCGTAATGGGGGCAGCCCCCATTACGGATTGATTGATTCAGCGGGAAACGGCTCTTTTTTGATCCTGAATCGAAAACGGGCATCTACTTTTCGAACAACGGCTCAATCCTTCGCCATATACATAAATCCTCAGTCATAACTGTTTCCCTTGCATTTGCACGCAATCAGCGATATTCTGCTCTTGAAACATTTTTGACTGTTATCCAGACAGAAGGGAGCGCCGTACATGATCATACAAACTGGAAACCGGACAGATATCCCAGCCTTCTATCCAGCATGGTTTGCCAACCGTCTGAAAGAAGGCTATGTCATGGTGCGGAATCCCTTTAATCCTCAGTCTGTCACCAGATATCGGCTGGATCCGTCTGTGGTTGACCTGATTGTTTTCTGCTCCAAAAATCCTGCCCCGCTGCTGCCGTACATGGACCTGTTGGAACCATACAGGCAATACTGGTTTGTGACGATCACCCCATACGGAAAAGATATCGAACCCAATGTCCCGGACAAAAAGGCTGTCATAGAGACTTTTCGGAAGCTTTCTTCCATAGTGGGCGCCGATAATATGTGCTGGCGGTATGATCCGGTGTTCGTTGACGAGCAATGGACGGTTTCGCGTCATATAGAGTGCTTTCGTTCCATGTGCAGCTTGCTGGCCGGTTTCACTCACACGGTGGTGATCAGCTTTATCGATCTCTATGAAAAAGTGAAACGCAACTTTCCAGAAGTCAGGTCGGTACCGATGTCTACACAGATGAAGCTCACGGAGACTTTTGTCTCCATCGCCAAAACCTGTAACATGATCATAAAACCCTGCGGAGAGAGTCCGTCTCTTGCCTCTGTCGGAGCGGACTGTTCCGGCTGTATGACGCAGAAGGTTTTTGAAAAAGCCATTGGCCAGAATCTGCTTCTTCCTTCAAATCCGAACAACCGGCGGGAATGCGCCTGTTACATCACAAACGATATAGGGGCATACAATACCTGCGCTCACTTATGCAGGTACTGCTACGCCAATGCAGACCGGGATGCCGTATACAGAAGCATGCGGCTGCATGATCCTGCCTCTCCGCTTTTGATCGGTCATGTCGAAAACGGAGACCTTGTACATGAAGCCAAACAAGTCAGCTGGATCGACCCACAGATGCGGCTTGAATTGTAAGCGAAAGAGAACAGGGGTCTGACCCCATTACAGAATTGTTAAATCATCGGTTGCAAAACTCCAGTACTTTGTCGTAAAAATTCTTCGCCTCTTCGAAGACTCCATGGCCTAGCCCTTTATACAAAAGCAGTTCGCTGCCGGCTATCGCACGGTTTAATTCATACGGAGCGTCGTTTCCGACCGTATTGTCGTCGTCCCCGGCGATGATCAGCGTCGGGCAGGTGATCTTTGAAAGCTCGGCGCGTGCATCAAACTGCAGGATGGCGTGGGAATTTTTCAGAAAACGGTCATAGCTCGATGGCTTAGTGAATTTCGCGAGCAGCGGGAAATACTTTCTGTTTTTCTTCAGATACTCTCTGGAGTACATTTTCTCAGCGGTATCCACCATCAGGGCGGTATGATCTCCCCGCTCCGCCATCTCGTTCCAGCCGGAAATTACTTTTTTCGCAGTCTCGTTCGCATTTGGCGCCGTAACCGCAAGGATCAGCTTTGTCACCATTTCGGGATGATCTATCGCAATATACTGTGCGATCATTCCGCCTTGGGAAACACCGAGCAGGCATGCCTGTTCGATTCCCAGGTCCTTCATTGCGCGGACCTGGTCCTCTGCCATGTCTCTGATCGTATATCCCTCCGGCATTTTGTTTTTTCTGCTGAACATGTACACGGTATAATCCGATAGAAATTTCTTATAAGACAATGACAGGATCCAGGCCTTGCCTTTTACCGTCGCCAGGCCGTCCGAAAGGCCCGGCAGGGCGACAAGTTTCCTGCTGCCGCTGCCGAAAGAAACATAATACATTTCCGTATCACCTATTGTTACACTTCCATTTTTCTGCATGAATTTGTCCCCGCTGTTTTCTATCATGCCATTTCGAAAACCATGATCCGCTCCCGGCTGTTATCCCCGTCAAAAAGATCCCGGCAGTCGATTTCATCCACAAACATCAGTTCATCTACCGTCATCAGGTACGAAACATACTCATCTGAGGGATAATAGAAGAAAAGAAGCATTTCCCGCGGCTGTGCGTACCACGATTCCTTCAGCCTTCCCACAACGCCATGCAGGATTTCTGCCGAAAACGGGTTAAAGAAATAGAAGCGGTCAGCCGGATCCGGTACCTTGTAAACCTCTGCTCTTGCATGAACAAAATCGGCCCGGGTTCCCGCTGCAGCGCTTTCTTTATTCCTGACCGCTGCTTCATAGATTCTTTCATCATATTCAATTCCCACACACCGGCACCGGACCTGATATGCCAGAAACAGCCCCACTCTGCCTTTCCCGCAGCCATAATCGAGAACCGTATTCCTTTTTCCTATATATCCGCTGCCCGCCAGGCGTTCCAGAACTCTGTACGGCGTTGGTTCATATGGATAGCGATACTGATCAGAATGACTGTCATCACGCCCGGTAGTTTTTATTTTCAGAAATTTATCCCATTCGGTCTCGGTCATGTTTTCCTCTGTCTCTGCAGGTGCTGTGAAGTCTTAATGGGGTCTGACCCCATTACGGATTTGTTATAAAGAGACTGGATATGCTTCCGAAGCCGGTCCTGTCAGCGATCTGCTTCAATCCGTCCAGCACTTCTTCCATGGAGTAATCATGTGCTTCCAGGAAGCTGTCCTCTTTCCGGCTCAAATACTCATAAAAACGAAGCAATGCTTCTATATCCTCTTTTCTGGAATAATCCATATTTTCCAGAATACGGTTTTCCGCTTCATTAATCTGTCCTCTGTCGATCATTTCCAGGTATTAGTTAAGCGGTGTCCCGGAAACTTCGCACTTGTTCTCATTTGGAAGCTCAACCAGATGAAACTCTTTTCCCAGTATGACTGAGAACAGAGCCCGTACCATCTGTTTGATCATACGCATGATATAGTCTTTTTCATCTTCCAGATACATTTTCCTGCTCCACCTTTTGAAAGAGTTCTAACCCGGTGTATTGAAACCGTCCTGCGTCATGACTCCCCGAAAAACCGCCTGATTTCCTCCAGTGCCAGCTTCTGCTGCTCCTCTGAAGAAATCCAGGGCTCCCCGTCACCGGTCTGCACACCGTAATCGCCAAACTGAGCGTGGTTGCCGCCATCGATACAATACTCGTCATAGCGGCCGGTTACCAGATCTTTGGCTTTCTCCACCCGGGTCATATTCAGGACTCCATCCTCGGAGCCATAGATCAGGACCGTGTCCACGGATGTATTCTTTGTCGGATAAGCTGCCAGAAGAATTTCTCCGGCAATCTCATCTTCATGTCCTGCGGCATATACTGCCGCCATAGCACCTCCAAGAGAATGGCCTCCCAGATAATACCGGTCATATGTGCCGTTTTCAATCACAGAATCTGCCGCGTTT
>CAMNNM010000089.1 GCA_946545425.1 uncultured Blautia sp.
ATCATCATCATCGCTGTCGCTATCAACTACTTCACAGAACGTTCTGCGGCTAGGCAGGCGCTTAAGGAAAGGGGTGCTTTGATCTAATGCCAGGAAGTAATTATGATAGAGATCTAACCGTAAAAGAGGGTTTTGTATTATCCAAGTTCCTTGTAAAGTGGGAAATGATCCTGGTTTACATCCTTCTTCTGATCAACCTGATCCTTGCTGTTTTCAGAACCAATCTGTACTTCCAGCACGGAACGATCCAGTCCATCATCAATGCCGGTCTGGACGTTTCGCCCATGGTTCTCGGAATGGTCTTCATTCTTCTGCTCGGGGACATTGACGTTTCGGTAGCGTCGCAGATGATCCTCGGCGGAATGATCACCGGACTTATGATGGATCACGGCGTGCCGTGGATCATCGCCGTGATCTGCGGAATCCTGATATGTATGTGCTGCGGCGCGTTCAACGGATTCTGCGTGGCCTTCCTCAAGATGCCGGCCGTTATCACAACGATTTCCACTTCCATGCTGTTCCGCGGAATCGTCGAGATCGTACTCGGAGAAAACTCTTTAAAGAATTTCCCGAAGTGGTATAATAAGATCGGCTGGTTCAACGTGGGACCGATCCCGCTTTCCATGATCCTTTTCCTGATCATGGGCCTGATCTTCTGCTTTATCCTTCACAGGACGACCTTCGGACGTAAGGTGTATATCGTCGGAAACAATCCGATCTGCGCGACCTATTCAGGCATCAGCGTTACAAGAGTAAAGATGGAAGTGTTTATCCTGATGGGCTTCATGGCCGGCATCGGATCCATCTTCTTCATCGGACGTATGGGCGGCGGTGTTTCCTCCTCCATGGGTACCGGTTATGAAATGACGGCCATCGCCTGCGCGGTTCTGGGCGGCGTTTCCACCAACGGCGGTAAGGGTAAAATGTATGGTCCCATCATCGCGACTTTCATTATGGCTTTCCTTACCTACACACTTGGACTTCTGGGCGTTGACCCGAACTCCAAGAAGATTTTTACCGGCGTCATCCTGATCCTCACGATCCTTGTTTCCACCGTGAACAAGCAGATGATCAAGGACTTCAAGCTCCGCACGATGTATCACAGCAACAAGAACATCGAAGCGCTCAACGACCGCACCAACGAGCAGATCAAGGATCTGAAGAAACAGATCAGGGAACTGAACAAGTCCGGCAAGAGCGGCGAAGCTTCCAAGCTGAACAGCAAGATCGCGGCCCTCAAGAAGGAATGCGCCGAGAAGTCGGCAAAGCTCTGGGAAGACCAGAAAGCGGACGAGAAGCGGGCAAAGGAAAGATATTCCACCAAATAAGCCCGGCCTTTGTACACCCATCGATTTTATAAACGAAAGTTTATAAATATATAATAAAAAAGGAGGAACTATCAATGAAGAATCTCAAGAAGTTTGCAGCACTCGGCCTTGTCGGCGCCATGACTCTCGGCCTGATGGGATCAACTACTGTCAGCGCAGCAGGTGATACCTCTGAGATCAACGGCTCCCACGTATTCATGTTCAAGTCTGTTGGTAACGCTTTTGGTGTTATCATGTATGACGGCTTCTCAAGCTACATGGAGCAGGTTGGTGAGAACTCTACCGAGAAATCTCCTGCTGAGACGACCGTAGCAGCACAGGTACAGCTCCTTGACGAAGCAATCACCCAGGGCGCAAAATCCATCTCTATTTCCACAAACGGAGATACCGGTTTTGACGAAGTGTTTGCAAAAGCTCAGGAAAGCAACATCCCGATCGTGTCTGTAGACTCCAAGGCATCTGCTGACTATCGTATCACCCATAACAATCAGGCTTCCACCGCCGATATCGGTGCAATGCAGGTTCGTGCAGCTGTCATGATCGTTCTTGGCGTTCCGTTTGATGAAGCAGACAAGAGCATGGAATCTACCGTAGAAGCAGCCCTTGCTGATTACGATGGCGAAGAGATCAAGATTGGTGTCCTTTCCGCTGGTATCGATACCCCGGTACAGAACGGATGGATCGCTGAAATGGAGAAGGAACTCTCCAAGGATATGTATGCTGGAAAGGTTTCTCCGGAACTTGACAAGAAATACGGCGATGACGAAGCTACCAAGTCCACCACCCAGGCACAGGCATTCCTGGCTGAGGGCAATGTAGACGTTATCATTTCCCCGACCACAGTTGGTATCGCAGCTGCAGGTGAAGTTCTCACCCAGGCTGGCTCCGACATCAAGCTGACCGGTCTTGGACTTCCGAGCGAGATGGCTCCGTACATGCCTGCAAGCGCAGACGATGACGAGTTCTCCTTCGTTTGCCCGTACATGATGCTGTGGGATGTTGCTCATCTTGGTGCTTCTACCGCAGCTATCCAGATGGCAGTTCAGAACGACGGATTTGACGGAAGCGAAGGCTCCACCGTTACCATGCAGGCATGGGGCGACTATGAAGAAGAGACCTTCACCGCTGAAGCTGACGAAGACGGCGGCACTGGCGTTCTTACCGGAATTCCGTACGTATTTGACAAGAACAACATGGCAGAGTGGGTTGACAAACTTTGATTTGACTGATCAGAGAAAGCGGCTGGGCTTATAGCTATGTAAAAGACGCCTGCCCGACTTAGGGCAGGCGTTTTTTTGAGGGAACAGTGGACGGACAGAAGTATCGGCAGCCAGGACAGGAGAAAAACACTGCTGTTTTTTCAAAAAAACGCCTGCAGAACGGATGGTATTAGAAAGCGGGAATGCAAAATGATCATGCTGGAAGCAAAGCATCTGGCTAAACAATATGGTGGCCAGACGGCGGTAAAGGATCTTTCCTTTCAGCTTGAAGAAAACCGAATATATGGTCTTCTGGGACCGAACGGCGCCGGAAAATCAACGACTATGAACATGATTACCGGATACATTACTCCTTCCTCCGGGGAAGTTCTTGTAAACGGCCTGAGTATTCTGGAGGATCCCCGGCAGGCAGGGCGCAGCATCGGCTATCTGCCGGAAATTCCGCCTCTTTATACGGAAATGACGGTCAGAGAGTATCTTCTGACTGCTGCACAGCTGAAGGGAGTCGCGAAGGCACGTCAGCAGCAGGAGATCGATTCTGCAATGGAGCGGCTGATGCTGACGGAAAGAAAAGACCGTCTGATCAGGAATCTCTCGAAAGGCTACCGGCAGAGAGTAGGGATTGCCCAGGCGCTGCTCGGCGATCCGAAGCTGATCATTCTGGATGAACCGACCGTCGGACTGGATCCGCGGCAGATTCTTGAGATCCGGAGTCTTGTAAAAGAACTGGGAAAGACGCATACCGTGATCCTCAGTTCTCATATTCTTTCAGAGATCGCGGCTGTCTGCGACTATGTCCTTATCATCAATAAGGGAGAACTGGTGGCGTCAGGCGAGGTTTCAGAGCTGGAGCACATGGTGCGGGGGCAGAACCGGCTGGAGCTTGTTGCGGAAGGAAGGGAGGAGACTCTGAGAAGTATTTTCCGGGCATTTTCCCAGATCCGCGGCATTCAGATGAATCTGGCCGGGGAGAACCAGGAAGCGCCTGCTGCGGGTGATGATGACGCGGATGAAGAGTACCGGTTCAGGATCGTCCTTTCAATGGAACCCGGAGCGGATATCCGGCGTGAACTGTTTTATAAAATGGCGGAGGCGCACTGCCCGATTCTTGAAATGAAAGAATCCGTGCTCTCGCTGGAGGATGTTTTTCTGGAGATTGTTGAAGAACCTTCGGTTCCTCAATGAAATCATAAAAAACTTAAAAACATATTAAGGAGGGATTTTTCATGAAAAAAAGCATGAAGATGTTTATGACAGCCGGCCTTGCGATGGTCATCTCGCTGAACGGCGCAGCAGTATCCTTTGCGGAAGAAGCTGCCGCAGAGCCCGCATCCGGAGACTCCAGAACGATTGTTATGATCCCGAAAATAGAAGGAATCAGATTTTTCGAGATGGCTGCCGATGGAGCCAGAAAAGCCGGTGAGGACCTCGGAGTAAATGTGATTTATGAAGGAACCGCGACTCCGTCTGCAGCGGACCAGGTGGCTCTGATCGAAAAGTATGTGGAAGAGGGCGTTGACGCGATCTGCGTTTCCCCGAATGATATGGCAGAGGTAGGAGCAGCCCTTCTGGCTGCGCAGGAAGCCGGCATTACGGTCCTCGACTGGGACAGCCAGTGCGGTGAGGCTGTTACCACAGCATCCATCTACAATGTTCATGACAAAGAATTCGGCGAACATATGGTCGACAAGCTGGTCGAAGCGATGGGGACCACCGAGGGACAGTACGCGATCGTCACAGGCGGTCTGGATGCACAGAACCTGAATTCCTGGATCGATTATGGAAAACGGTACGCCGAGGTCGAGTATCCGGATCTTGAGCTGGTTGCGATCCCGGTTCCGAGTGATGAAGATGCAGACAAAGCCTATAAGATCACAAAGATGCTGCTGGAATCCTATCCCGATCTGAAGGGAATTCTGGGATATTCCACTCCGACAGGCCCGGGATGCGCGAAAGCCATTCAGGAGATGGGACTTCAGGATAAGGTTGCGCTGGTGGCAAACGGAATGGAAGAGGACTGCCAGGAATATCGTGCAGACGGTTCCCTGGACTGCGGATGCCTCTGGGATGTTGAAAAGCTGGGTTATCTGACCATTGCAACGGCAAATTATCTTCTGGACGGAAACCAGCTGGACGACAGCTTTAAGGTCGAAGGTATTGACAGCGTGACTGTCAGTGAAAACGGCCATAATGTATACTACACGGAGATCGGAAACGATTTCTGACAGATAAGAACGGTTTTCGGAGACGGTGTTCCTGAACAGGAACCTGTTTCATGATCAAACAGGATAAGCAGGGCTGTGCGCTGCACTTGTCGGAGTGGCGGAGCAATCCGCGGATAAGTCGTGCGGCACACCCTGCTTTGTTTATGGAAGGAGTTATTACATGGGTGCTGTATATCGCAAGGAGATGCGCTGTTATCGGGTCACGATGCCGGCTTATATCTTTGTTGCGTTTATACTGGCCGTGACAGGGCTTTATTTTTCGTTTCTGAATCTGAATCTGGCATCGCCGAAATTTGAGACGGTGCTGCAGAATATTCAGTTTGTCTATCTTGTCTTTGTGCCGATGCTGACCATGCGTGTCATGGCGGAGGAAAAACGACAGAAAACGGATCAGCTGCTCATGACCGTACCGGTCAGAGTGCGGGACATCATTCTGGGAAAATACCTGGCGCTCGTGACGGTGTTCGGCGGTGCCATGCTGGTGGTGTGCCTGTATCCGCTGATCCTGCTGCGGTTCGGAACCATCAATCTGGCGACAGCCTATCTGTCTGTCCTGGGCTTTTTCTGCCTGGGATGCGCAGAGCTTGCCATAGGATTGTTCTTTTCTACGCTGACGGAAAGCCCCGTGATCTCCGCGGTCACGTGCTTTGGCTTTCTGCTGGTGTGCTATCTGATGAATTCGGTCAGCCGGCTGATACCCGGAACGGCCAGGGCATCCTTCATCTGTTTTCTGATCGTCGCTCTGTGTATCAGCGTGATCGTGTACCGGGCATCGAAAAGCATCCCTGCCGCGCTTGTGGTATGTGCGGTCCTTGTGGGTGTCACGGTCTTTGTCTATTTCCGGCAGGCCCCTGCTCTGGAAGGCCTGTTTCCCCGGCTGCTGCAGATTCTGTATCTGAACGGAAGCCTGACCGGCTTCTTTGAGGGAATCCTGGATCTGCCGGCGATCGTCTATGATCTGTCGATCGCTGCTGTCTTCCTGTATTTTTCCGCGGCGGTTCAGGGAAAGCAGAGAAATACGGGAATTTACCGGATATGGATGACGGTGATCGTGCTGTCTTCGGTTGTCCTGATCAACCTGATCGCACGTGCACTTCCGGCAGAGATCGCTGCGCCGGATTTCAGTACTTCCAGACTGTATACCCTTACGGATACCACGGAGACGTTCCTCGATACGCTGGATCAGGATGTTTATCTTGACTTTATCTGCGAAGCAGGAGAAGAGGACGACAACATGACGCGGCTGCTTGAGCGGTATGAGGATGCCAGCAGTCTGATCCATGTACAGAAGATCGATCCTGCGGTCTATCCGGGTTATGTCACGCAGTATTCGGAATCCCGTGTGGCCAGCAACAGTGTGATCGTCCGCAGCGAAAAAAGGAGCCAGGTGGTCTATGCGGAAAATCTGTATTCGGTCGGCACCAGTCAGGTGACAGGCCGCGCCATAGAGACGGCCTTCCATGCAGAGGGGCTTCTGACCAGTGCCATCGGCTATGTGGTTAGTACGGACGACAGGGTCCTGTACATGCTGAATGCCAATGGGGAGGCGGCCCTTCCGGATACTTTCCTGGATGCGGTACAGAAGAACAACATTGAAGTAAAGACGCTGAATCTGATCGCGGAGGAATCCGTGCCGGAGGATGCCGACGCGGTTCTGTTAGGTGCGACCGCGACGGATTATTCGGAAGAAGTGACCGGAAAGATCCTGAATTACCTTGAGGGAGGCGGAAAGGCGGTCCTTCTGTGGAACTATGCGCTGGAGAAAAGGCCCAATCTGGACCGGATTCTTCTGAATTACGGACTGCAGCGGGTAGACGGGATCATCCTGGAAGGAGATTCCTCCCGGTATATGACGTATCCCTACTGCATTCTTCCGTCCGTCAGCTATTCGGATATGACAGCCAATGTCTACGAGAATGCCTATCTGCTGATGCCGATGTGTCAGGGAATCCGGGAGGCGGATACCAGGCGGGCTTCCATCACGCTTCAGCCTCTTTTAAATACATCCGGGGCGTCTTATTCGAAAGTAGACGTTCAGAACATGACGACGGCGGAGAAGGAACAGGGAGACATTGACGGTCCGTTCACCATTGCAATACAGGCAATGGAGGATGTGGATCAGGACGGTGAAAACGATACCAGACTCGTCTGCTTCAGCACGGGCTACCTGCTGGATGCAGATTATAATGCCAGTGTTTCCGGAAGCAACGCCAGACTGTTCGGTGATGTCGTAAATTCGCTCTGCTCGGATGGAAAGAGCAGTGCGGTGGTGTCTGCCCGGAATCTTATGGTGCAGTATCTGGCCATCGACAGCTTTTCGGCAAATTTCTGGACAGTGATCTGCGTATTTCTGATCCCTGCGGTGGTGATCCTCTGCGGGCTTCGGACATGGCTGGTCAGGAGAAAGCGATAATGACAAAAAAAGAGAAAAGAAGCCTTTTCAGAGGATTTCTGGCTGTTCTGATCCTGGCGTGCGTCTATGCGGGCATTCTGGTATGGCAGCACCAGGCCCGGGTCAGAACGGTCCGGAATGAAGAACAGGAAGCGGATCAGAAGATCGCGCTGTCCCTGTCTCCGGATCAGATCGACCGTATTTCCTTTGGGAAGGAGACTTATGTCTCGCTGGAGAAAAACGGGGACGCATATGGCAGTCCGGAGGACCCTGCCTTTACGGCATCGCCGAAACGGATGGCGCAGATGGAAAAGGATCTTTCGAATCTGGAGATAAGCCGGAGGCTGACTGATGCCGGAGATCTTTCGAAATATGGACTGGATGATCCGAACCTGGTGATCCAGGTCTTACTGAAAGACGGCAGCGAGCATCAGATCCGGGTCGGCAATCACAGCGACAGTGAGAAGGCGCTTTATATTCAGGTGGATGAAGACCCCGACATCTGTCTTACCAGGATCGCTCTGGACGAGCATTTTGCCGGAGACCTGAATGCACTTGCGGAGTACGAGGATTTTCCGGAAATCAAGGCGGAAAAGATCCGTGTGATCGAGGTGCTGAAAGAATCGGATTCTTTCAGGCTCGACACCCCCGGCGATTCCTCGTGTACCGTGACGGACGAAAGCGGCGCCGAGCAGCGGGCGGATGTCGGTCTGGCCGGAACGGTTCAGATGAATCTGTCCAATCTGTCATGGCTGAAAAATGTCGAATATCATTGTACGGAGCCGGAAAAGTACGGACTTAAGGAGCCTGCGGCCGTGATCCGCATCGGCATTGCCTCCGGCGAAAATCAGGGAGAAAGCGGGGAAGCCTCCCTTTCGGAAACGGATCTTGTGATCGGGGATCAGGACGGTTCCGGAAACTATTATGTCTGCCTGCAGGGCAGCAGCCAGGTTCACACGATCCGCGGCGAATATCTGAATGATCTTGTAAAGGGAAGGGCCTCTGATTTCTGGAGCCGGAGTTACAGCTTTGTTTCGATCAGCGATCTGGATCGTCTCGAAGTATCTCTGGACGGAGAGATGCACACGCTCAGAGCCGTATCGGCGCAGGGCAGCTATACGGACGATGATATGTCCTGGTACGTGGATGATACGGCGGTTACAAAGAATGAGTTTACGGACTTCTATTATGCATGCGTAAGCGTTTCGGCGCAGCAGCGCCTGGCCGAGGTTCCGGAATATAAGGAGACACCGGCGCTTTCGCTTCACTATTACCTCAAGGACGGGACGGAAAAGCAGCTGGATTACTACGAGGAAGACCAGAACTTCTATACCGTCGTATATGAAAACGGAAGCAAGGCGGCAAGCACCAACCGGATCTATGTAAGCGCCATGATCGAAAAGGGAAGGGAGCTGTTTAAAGCGGCGTCCGGGAGAGTAGAACACAATAAGTAATGATGGCAGACGCCGCCTGAGGTTATCAGGCGGCGTTTGTTTATAAGGGAAACATGGTTGTTACTATCTACA
>CAMNNM010000090.1 GCA_946545425.1 uncultured Blautia sp.
CGGAATCCTCCCGGCTTTCCGGCCGGTTTTTGATAAAGGTCTCGTACAGATACCGGTCTTCTTCGTTCTGCATATCCCACAGATTATCGATGATCTGGCCGCCCATGTTGCCGCTGCGGCGAAGGTTGTCCGTCATGGCCCGGATGGCTTCTTCCAGCTCGTCCATGCGGGACGGCTTCAGAAGAAAACGCGTTACGCCCAGCTTGATGGCGCGCTGGGCGTACTCAAAATTCCGGTAACCCGTCAGAAGACAGACCTCCACCCCGGGATGCTCGGACTTAATGGCGGCTACCATGGCCAGCCCGTCCATATTGTTCATGGAAATGTCCGAGATCAGAATGTCCGGGGAGAGAGTCTTCATGATTTCCAGCCCCTCCAGCCCGTTCTCGGCGGTTGCGACCACCTCGCAGTTGAAATCGGACCAGCGGACGCTTTTTTTCAGTCCCTCACAGATAATGGGTTCGTCGTCGACGATCAGAACTTTATACATGGTATTTACCCCTTCACCGCCCCCACGGTCATTCCCTTGATGATATATTTGTTCAGGATCAGGTAAACGACCAGCACCGGGATGACAATGAGCGTGACAGAAGAAAACAAAGCGCCGTAGTTGACGCCTTCCTTGGACGCAATGTTGTTAAGGAGAATGGTGATGGCCCAGTTCTCTTTGGTCCTGAGGAAAAACATCTGCGTAAACAGGTCGTTGTAGCTCCACAAAAAGCTGAAGATCCCTACCGTTACGATCGAGGGCTTGCACAAAGGAAACACGATCCGGAAATAGGTCTGGAACATACTGCAGCCTTCCAGAAAGGCGGACTCCTCCAGATCGATGGGAAGCGTCCGGATATATCCTTCCAGAACGATAATGGCAAAAGAAAGATTTCCGGCGATTTGCGGCAGGATGACCGACAGAAGATTCAAACCGACATGCGGTGAATTAACAATACCCCATTTTGCCTGCATCCGCAATACCGGAATAATGGTGGAATAAATGGGAAACATCATGCCGGCGTAAAGAAGCAGCGACAGAAGCTTTTTCAGCCGGAAATGGTAGCGGCACATGATGTAGGCCGCCATGCTGGCCAGAAAGATGACAGCAAAGGCAACCGTTCCGGAAATGATCAGACTGTTCCGGTATGCGCTGAAGATGTTGTAATTTGCAAAGATGTTCTTGTAGTTTTCCAGCGAGAAGGCTTCCCCGACCGGAAGAGAGAAGGAATTGCTGTAGATCATCTTCTTGTCCTTGAAGGAGTTCATGACCGACCAGATCAGGGGGAACAGCGTCGTCAGAGCCCACAGGATCAGAAAGAGGTAGATGACAAAATAGCCGATGCTGAATTTTTTCTTCATATCCGGTCCGCTCCTTACGCATTATAGTCGGCGTTTTCTTTGAAAAGCCGGTTTACGATATTGGAAAGCACCACGCCCAGGACGACAATGACGACCGCGATGGCGGAAGCGTAGTCCACGTCGCTGTACACCTTGGAATACATGTAGGTACCGGTGAGCCAGGTATTGGACATGCCGTTCACGAACATGGTCCAGGGCAGATCGAATACCTTAAGAGCGCCGGTCACCGCCAGGATCACACAGGTGCCGATGCTGTTGCGCAGCAGCGGAAGCGTAATGTAGCGGACGCACTGCGCACGGGAAGCGCCGTCGATGGTGGCGGCCTCGTACAGTTCCGAAGGAATGCCTGAAATGCCTGTCAGGAGGATCACAAAATAGAATCCGACATACTGCCAGATGACCGGCAGAAGCATGGTAAACATGGCGTGCTTCGATTTCCAGTCGATCAGCTGGTTTTTCTCCATGTCAAGATAGCCGATGAACTGAAGAAACTGGTTAACCATCCCCTTGTCATACAAAAAGACCAGATTGAACAGAAGGCCGAGGGCCGTGGCGGAGATGACGATGGGAATAAAGTAGACCGTCCGGAAAAAGCCGGAGCCGGCGCCGATGTTGCTGACCAGAAGCGCAAGAAGAAGGGCGATGCCCACCTGTCCCAGAATGGTGGCGACCAGCATGACGCCGGTGTTTTTCAGAGCCGTCATCATTTTGGGATCGGAAAGAAGCTTCAGATAATTGCTGTACCAGGGAGCGTTCCATTCGCCTCCTGCCGTGCCCATGTATTTGATATGCTGAAAGCTGTTCAGAATGTTCTGCACAAAGGGATAGTACAGGTAGATGAACATGAAGAGGAACGCGGGAGCCAGGAAGATCCAGATCAGTTTTTTGTTTTTGTATATTCTTGCTTCCATTTTATCTCCTTCTATAAAAAGGGCTGCCGCACAATGTGCGGCAGCCTGAGGTCAGCGTTCTGGTCAAAAGATCTGGCTGCCTTCCCTGAAATGTTGTCCGATCAATCCTCGATCGCTTCAAGAACTGCAGCGACTGCATCCGCAGCATCCACGTCACCGTTTACGATGGAAGCCATGTCCGCAAAGATCGGTT
This sequence comes from uncultured Blautia sp., assembly GCA_946545425.1. GTDB lineage: Bacteria > Bacillota > Clostridia > Lachnospirales > Lachnospiraceae > Blautia_A. The sequence continues at coordinate 2,455 of CAMNNM010000090.1, forward strand.
CTCTGGCGGCCGGAGACAGGTTGTCCTGCACTGCGGGAGAAAGACCGGTAAAGGAGGCCGTAAAGGAAACGGCTGCCTGCTGCAGGGAATTGAATTCGGATTCGTCCGGATGTGCTCCCTCTTTCAGAGCGGTGGCGCTGACGCCGGCGAATTTCGATACCACATCGTCGGAGGTCATAAAGGACACGAAGCTGACTGCGGCGTCTCTCTTGTCCGGATCATCCCATGCTTTGCGGGTAATGAAGTAGCCCATGGAAAGTCCGCCGATCTCGTCGGTGCTCTTGCGGTCGTTCTTGCCCGGAACGTTGACGATGGTATAATTTTCCAGATCGTCGACTGCCTCGGCGATGCCGCCGATCTTCCAGCTTCCGTCAATGAGGAAAGCCGCCTTGTCAGAGGTGAACAGCTGGAAGGTCTCCGCGTCTGTCGCGGTAAGCGTATTTTCCGGGAAATAGCCGGCCTCGTAAAGCGCTTTGATATCGTTCAGGCCTGCGGTCCATGCCTGGCCGTACTCATCGTCGGCAGATTCGGGAACCGTGTTGTGGGTCTCGGGCGTCTGGAAATTGTAGATCGCGTACTCGAACCAGTAATGCGGCACTTCCTGCAGAGAAGCAGCGATAGGAGTGTAGCCTGCGTCCTTGATCTTCTGGCAGGCCTCAAGGAATTCGTCCCAGGTCGTCTCATTGGTGGGAACTTCCACGCCGGCCGCCTGAAGGACCTCCAGGTTTACGAACATGCCTTCCCAGTAGCCGTTCACCGGAATGGAATAATTTACGCCGTCCACCGGGGAGGCGCCAAGCAGGTCATCCTTCATGTTGGATGCGTAGTCCGGATATTCCGCCCGGATCTCATCCACCGAAACGACCTTTCCCTGCTCCACAAACTGGTTGGAATCGACGCCGTTGAAGAAGAACAGAACATCCGGTTCCGATCCCGCCTCGAAGTCGGTGATGATCCTTGATTTGAAGGCCTCATCGGAGGTGGCGGAGCTGTCCTCGACCTTGTTGCCTGTTTCTGCTTCCCATGCGGCCACGCTGTCCTTAAAGTTCTGAGCGTTGGAATCTTCGCCGGCATAGGTGGTGGTAACGTTGATGGTGATGCCGTCCGCATATGCGGCCTGGGTCATGGTGAGTGCTGCCGCAGCAGATGCTGCCAGGATAAGAGCTGTTTTCTTTGTCATGAGTGTATTCCTCCTCACTGATTTGATGATATCAGTCTACCCTTTTTTACCGGGAAAAGGAATGTTTCTGCTTGGTATTTCCTGGTCTGTTTTTGTTCATTCTGACGGATATTTTTGTATTTCCGTGTCCGAATTTGTCTGTTCTTGCTTAGACTGCCGGATAAGGATCGTACAGACCGTCATGTCGTCCCTGCTTTCGATGGTCAGCCCGCTGCCGTTTCCATAGATCATACGGAGCCTCAGATGGACATTTCTTATACCGATACTCTGACGATCCAGGGCCTCAAGCGACGTACCCGCATCCTCTTCCTTCAGAAGAAGAGCGATCTTTTCACGGTCCTTTTCGGACAGTGTTCCGTTGTTTCTCACGGTGATCAAAAGATCCCTGTCCTGTTTCCGGATCGTCAGATCCCCGATGCGCTTTCCGTCCCTGCCGCCGTGCTCCACGGCGTTTTCGATGATGGGCTGGATGATGAGCCTGGGCACCGAATGATCCAGAAGAGTCTGGTCTATGTTCTTGGTAAAAGTAAATTTGTTTCCGAACCGTTCCTTGATAATGTACAGGTAGGCGTCCACATAGCTGAGTTCCTCCTGAAGCGTAACAAACATCTCGTTGTTTCGGTTCAGGGCGGCGTTCATCATGACGCTCAGCGCCGTGATCATGTCGCTGACGTCATCGTTCCCGTTCATACGGGCCTTCCAGTTGATGATCTCCAGCGTGTTGTTAAGAAAATGCGGATTGATCTGAGATTGAAGCGCCTTCAGCTTGGCGTCGCGTTCTGCGATCTCTTCCACATAGATCCTTTTAAAGGATTCCTCCAGGCTCACGGACATGTGGTTGAAGGTGTCCACCAGCTCGGCCATTTCCGTGTTTTTTTCGAAGGGCTCCACGGTATAGCCGAAATGACCCTTCCGGATCTGCTCCGAGCCCTTCATCAGCGAATCGACGGGCCTGCTGATGTTCGCATAGAAATAATAGAAGGTGGCGATCAGCAGCGGGATCAGGGTGATGAACACCACGACATAGGCCGAAAGAAACGCCATGCCGGAGCGGATCATTTCATTGCGGTCCAGCGTATTGATACAGCTGAACATTTGGCCGTTGACCTTGAGCATCATAACGCCCGCATCCTCCGAAGAGGCGTAAGACACCGACACCCGGCCTTCCACGGGAGGCTTTACAGAAGAGACCAGCCGCTTCAGCTTCTGCATAAGAGCTTCTGTTTCCGCGGCCTGGGTTTTTTCCGGGATCCGGTAGACGGCCTCGTCCTCCAGGGCAAGAAGACCGCCCTTTCCCCAGATGATGCTGTCCAGGCTTTCAAACAGGCGGTAGGTATTCACTTCGGTGACAAAGGTGGCAAAGGGTTCGTAGCTGCTCAGTACGATATTTCGGATCACGTACAGATGACCGTCGATAAAGACCAGCCGGGCCTTTGTATCCAGATCCTCTGCCGCCAGCCGGACCGCCTCTGCCGCGTTATTTTTGAATTCCTCGATATTCGCGTAGGTCGCGCCTGCCACGTTGCTGTAGGTATAGTATTCCAGCGACATGGGTGCGCGGTACAGAAGAATGGAATTCGAGACCGTCTTGCTGTACTTGTAGGTCTTGCTCAGATATGCAGAGACCGCCCGGTACATGGCGTTCTCGTCATGGTCCTTCAGGTAGGACTCGTAAGCGCTTTTGATCACTCCGTCATAGGAAGCCTGGCGGGACATCTCGATGGCGGAGTAGATGTTTTCGACAATGGTATTTCCGGCGCTTTCCAGAGACGAAACGACGGTCTCCTCGATCTGTCTGCGGTTATGGGAAGTATTGATCCCGATCAGGACCGCGGACAGAACGATATAGGGGATGATCATGCAGAACAGGATCACCCGCACCATTCCTGCCGCCAGGCGCTGTTTTTTTCCTGATCGTTCCGGTTTTCTGATCATGATGTCTGCCCGGGATCCTTTCCTGTCAGGTGATATTCCAGAATACTGCAGATGCGGGATGCGTCCGCTTCTGACGGCATCTCGCAGAAAATGCGGAGAAGCGGCTCTGTTCCCGAAAAGCGGGCGAGCACCCATCCGCCGTTTTCAAAATACACCTTGCATCCGTCCAGATACGAGATATGGCCGACCGGAAAAGAAAAGTCCGGCATGGCGCTGCCCTCGGACAAAAGCCTTTTGATGTTTTCTTTTTCCTGCAAAGTCATGCTCAGGGAGCGCTCGACCATGTGGCTGACACCGCATTCCTCTTCGATGTCGCGGCAGATCTGCGAGATCTTCCGGCCGGTGACTGCGATCATCTCGATCAGCATCATGGCGGCATAGATCCCGTCCTTGCCGTTTATATGCCCCCGCACCGTAAGACCTCCCGACGATTCTCCTCCGATCAGGGCGTCCACCTCGGACATCTTGGCGGAAATATATTTGAAGCCCACCGGCACCTCGTAGCATTTTTCGCCGAAACGCTCTGCAATGCGGTCCAGCATATGCGTGGTGGCCAGATTCCGGACTACCGGACCATGCAGTCCCTTATACCGGACAAGGTAATAGTACAGAAGGACCAGCACATCGTTTGCGTGAAGGTATCTTCCGGTATCGTCGATTACTCCAAGGCGGTCGGCGTCTCCGTCCGTAGCGATCCCGATATGAAAACGATAGTCCATGACCTGCGAAATCAGGTGCCGCAGGGTGCTGGCGTCCGGCGCCGGCATTTTTCCTCCGAACAGCGTGTCGTGGGTGTCGTGAATGGTCTCCACCTCGCAGCGCCCGGTATACAAAAGCGTTTTCAGCGGAAACTCGGACACGCCGTACATCGGATCCAGCGCCACCCGAAGATGAGCCTGCCGGATCGCATCCATGTTCAGCATGGAAAGAATGCGGTCCAGATATTCGTTTAAGGGATAGATTTCCTGTATCAGACCCTTCTGCAGGGCCTCTGTGTAGTCCATGGACGGCATATCATCCGGATCCAGGGAAGCGATGATCTGCTCCAGTCCGCCGGTAAATCTGACGTCTGCGTCCCGTCCTCCTGCGGTAAAGATCTTGATCCCGTTGTAAAGGGCCGGGTTGTGGCTTGCGGTGATCATCATGCCATAGGGGAGATCATGTTCCTTCACATAAAACATGATCAGGGGCGTGGGTGACGCTTTGTTTACCAGAAGCGCGGGAATTCCTGCACCTGCAAACACCTCGCCGCACCACTGCATGGCCTCCTTGGACAGAAAACGCCGGTCGTAACCAAGAATGATCCCCTTTTCAGCGCAGCCCTCCTGCATCATACGGATGCACAGGGCTCGTGCCACCAGGCGGATATTGCGTTTGATAAATTCATCTCCGATGACGGCTCTCCAGCCGCCGGTTCCAAAGCAGATCATATGTTTTCCTCCTGAGCGCATGATATTTACCATTGGGGTGAGATCCCCGAATCAGCCCATGATGACTTCGACGTCGGCGTGCGTTCCCGCCGGCAGAACAGGTATGCGGGACACGGCTTCCCCGTCAAGGCGTATTTCACGGACCCCCTTCTGCACATGATCCGGGTTGACGACCCGGATCCGGTAAACAGCGCCGCGCCATTCTCTGGTGACGGAAAATCCGTCCCACTCCCCGGGAATGCAGGGATCCACATCCAGATGATCAAAATCGGGCCGGATTCCCAGCATAAAGCGGGTGGCCGAAAAATAGGACCAGCCTCCCGAGCCGGTCATGAAGGGATGTCTGGCCCTTCCAAAGGCCGTGTGATCCTTTCCCATGATAAACTGGCAGTAAGAATAGGGCTCCGACTGGCGGATCTCGATCATGTCATTCTGAAGATACGGGCAAAGAGCATTGTAATACTCCATCGCCCTGTTTCCGCGCCCCAGCATGCATTCCGCGGCCCAGGCCCAGGGGTTCGGATGTGAAAAAATGGAGCCGTTTTCCTTGACGCCCGGATACACCCGGGTGATAAAACCGATATCGTCGTCCGGAACCGTGTAGGAAGGCGCGTTCAGCATGATCCCGTAGGGAGTGAACAGATTTTCGTACACTGCGTCCATGGCTTTGATCCCGTGTTCAGGCGAAGCGGCGCCTGAAAGAACAGAAAGAGAGTTGCTTTCCAGATGGACCCGGCCCTCCCGGTCTTCATGGGAACCGATCTTTCTGCCGTTTTTTGTGATGCCGCGAATGTACCAGCTGCCGTCCCAGAGCTGTTCTTCGCATGTCTTTATGACCTGTTCCCGGAGCGTCCGGTACTTTAAGACGTCGTCCGTGCGGCCAAGACGTTCTGCCAGGCTGATAAAATGCCCCAGGGCCCACACATGCAGAAAGCTGACCATGGCGCTTTCCCCGCCGCCAAGGTTCAGACAGTCGTTCCAGTCGGCCCGGAGTCCTTTGCAGATCCCGTGGGCGCCGACCTGTCGGGCCGAAAAGTCCAGGATCCTGCGCATATGCTCGTAAACGGAGCCTTCGCCTCCATCCGCATACGAGACAGTTCTGCCGGCAAAAGCCAGATCACCGGTCTCCCGGATGTATTCCACGACCGACGGAACCAGCCACAAAGCATCGTCGGCGCATACGTCCTCGATGCCGTGAATGATATCCTTTTTATTGATCCCGGGGATCACGGTGGGAGAGCGGAAGGGTTCTTTTTCGCCTTCCTTTTTGGGCTCGAACCAGCGCGGCTCGAACAGATGAAGTCCGTAGCCCTGCGTGGTCAGTCCCATCAGAAGCTGTTCGATCCTCTGCCTGCACTTTTCCGGATTGGAATGGGGGACCGTCATGGAATCCTGGGCTGTGTCGCGGTAGCCGAGTCCTGTCCGGCCTCCGACCTCGATAAACGAAGCGAACCGGGAAAACATGACATTGATCTCGGACTGATACAGGGTCCAGATATTGAGCATGGTATTCATGGCTTCGCTGGGCGTCTCGACATACAGTTTCCGGATCTTTTTGTCCCAGTA
>CAMNNM010000091.1 GCA_946545425.1 uncultured Blautia sp.
TCATTGTAGATCTGCTGCTGTTTCGGATGATAGACGATTCCTCCGTTTTTATCCAGAATGAAGATATAGTTTCCGCTTCCCAGCTCGTTGCTGTCACAGAGTCCCGAAATCGCATCATAATTCAGATCGATGAAGACAAGGCCTGTACCGGCTTTCCCGTTTTCGGGCTCTATATCCTCGCACACGGTAATGACCCAGGGATGTTCTCCATAAATAACGTGCTGTACATGGGAGGATGTAAGTGTTCTGTGCGAACGGTTCTCCTGTGCCTGCCGGTACCAGTCCAGTGCAGTCAGATCCATATACGGGTTGAGCTGCTGCTCTCCGTTATTGAAGAACGCTCTTCCGTCCGACGACAGAATCCCGATGTTCCTGATATCCGACCGGCTTCTCAGAATTACGCCGAACTGGTCGCGGATCCGCTCCATGGCCTCTTCATCCGCCTCCCCGGAAAGAAATCTGTGTGCATCTACATTTCCGGCAATGATGGAGCAGATATTGTTCATGGTATCGATGTAGGAGTCGATGCTCTGATTCAGCTGTCCCGTAATGGTCTGGGTATACCGCACGGAGGTCCTGAACAGGGAGTCGGACGAAAAGCGGTAAAACACGATCACCAGTCCCAGCACCAGTGCCAGAATGATCAGTGAAAAAGGGATCAGTATCTCTCTTCGAATACTCTTTGTCCGTGCCATCTCAATACTTTCCCCGATATTTCTTTGCGTACTCCGTAGGCGTCATCCCCACAGCCTTTTTGAAGCTGATCCCAAAATAGTGCGGGTCGGCATAGCCTACCTTTTCTGCCACCTCATAGCTCTTCAGCATGGTGCCGGACAGGAGTTTTCTGGCATTTTCGATCCGTATCCTCGTCAGCGCCTCGATAAAGGTTTCTCCTGTCGTCTCCTTGAAGATCGAGCTGAAGTAGCTTGTACTGATATTCAAAAACGCGCAGATCTCGTTCAGGTTCAGATCTGCTTTCCCGTAATTCTTCCTTATGTAATCCAGTCCCTGGGCTGCGATCCGGGCCGGACCGTTGGTGTTTGCCTCCTGCAGAAGCCGGACCGCATGCTCTGTCCATTCCTTCACAAGACCCATGCCCTTCTGAAGCGACGGCTGATCTATGACTTTTTTCATCATTTCTTCTTTTTCCGTATCCAGCAAAGGCTCCTGAAGGCCGGCCTCCAGAACCGCTTCCGCAGCGCCTGCAATGATCTGCTGCATGTACAGGCAGGCGTGCCCCTTGTCGGAACATGTATTCCGGATAAACTCCTCCATCCGGGAAATGTGGATCCGTACCTCAAGAGGATCGGCAGCTTTCAGGCTGGTCTGCATGTCCTGGATCAGTTCCTTGATGGATCTCTTCTGGTTCATGTCGATTTTCTCCATGTCCAGAAGAAGTTCCCCGCCCAGAAGGTAGCGCATGTCCAGCCCTTTTACGGCTTCATCGTGGGAGACGCAGAGGTCCCGGAGGATGCGTACTCTTCTTCCAAGGCATACAGAGCAGTCCATGCCGATCAGTTCTTTGACCGCTGACCGTATCTGGACGCACCGCTCCAGAATTCTTCCGGCGTCCTCCCGGTCCTCCGAGAAGAACAGGACAAAAACCCGGTTTCCGTCCTCCTGATAGGCAATGCCGGCGCCGTCGTTTGCAGTCAGCTGATCCGCCGTATTGTACAGGACCGCCGCCATCATGGCGCTCTCCTGCCGTTTTTCAAGATCCAGGTCTGTTCCTGTATAGAGATCCATGTCAAAGACGGCGACCCGGTACCCGGGCGCGCAAAGCTCAATTCCCAGTTCCGCCAGGGCTTCCAGTGATTCTTCCTCGGTTCTCCGGAAGTTTACCAGATCTCCGATGACACGGGAACGCACCAGCGGCTCGCTCTCCCGGTTCTTTTCAAGACTCCTGGCCAACTCCGCCACCCTGGTCTTTTCTTCTCTCCGGCGGTCCACGATCGATTTCATCTTCTCGATGGTCTCCCGCAGCTCGGCGGCAGTGACCGGCTTCAGAAGAAATTCGCAGACGTCGTACCGGATCGCCTGCTTTGCATATTCAAAGTCACCAAAGCCGCTGAAGATTACCGTAACGATCTCGGGATGATTGTCGTGCAGATAATGCGCCAGCTCCATCCCGTCCATATAAGGCATCAAAATATCCGTCAGGACAATGTCCACCGGATGTGTCTGCACAAACTGCGCCGCTTTCTGGCCATTTTCACAGACAGCCGCAAGCTCACAGTCCATCGCCTGCCAGTCTATGCTGTCCCGGATCGCGTTTCTTACAAGGATCTCGTCATCTACAAGTAGTATTCTATACATGATGGATTCTCCGGATCATTCAGTTTCCGGCCATGGCCGGTTTCCTGATTCAGTACGAAAACAAACCGGACCACCGGAAAGCATCTGCTGCCTTCCGGTTTCCGGTTCATTCAGGTTTCATATCTGTTCCGTGCCGAACAGTTGCCAGGGTTCTTATTTCAGGATCTGGGACAGCTCCACCTTTTCCCGGTTCGGGCCTTCCAGCGTAAAATACCGGATGCCCTTCTCCCAGTAGGGAAGAAAGCGGATCTCGTCGTCCAGGCATTTCATGCCGCGGGACAATGCAAAGCGGTACGCTTCTTCAATGTCGTTTACGTCCAGGGCGATATGTTCGATCGCGCCGGTACACTGTGCAGCTTCTTCGTCTTCATAGATCTCCAGCATCAGATTTCCCTGCTGCAGAAAGGATACCGTTCTGCCGTTGTTGGGATTCTCCGTCGAGTATACCGGATCAAATCCAAGCTCCGTATAGAACAGAAGGGATCCTCCCAGGTCTTTTGTCGGGATTCCGATATGCTGAAGACCTGTCACGTAATCTGACATCCGCATGGCTTATCTCTCCGCCTTATTTCACGATCACGCCGTCTTCGTCCCACAGATCGTGCCAGTCCTTCGCGCCTTCCCAGAGGAAAACATGTCCCTTGACCAGACGGTTGTTCTTGTCCAGGCCCTCGATGGTCTTCATTTCTTCTTCGGTAAGCGGATCCTCGGTGACGCATTTCAGGTTCATGGTGTAGTTCTTTTCCTTCAGTGAGAAGGGGATCGGAACCTGTCCTCTCTGAACTGCCCACTTGATGCAGATCACTGCAGGATGAACTCCGTGGGCCGCCGCGATCTCCTTCATCTCAGGAAGCGCGATATCGGCGATATCCTCGGGCATCTTGTCTCTTTCGGGACGGTCGGGAGAACCGATCGGGCAGAAGCCAATGACTTCGATGCCATGATTTCTGCAGTATTCGAAAAGCTCCGGCTGCTGGAAGCAGGGATGCAGCTCCATCTCGATGGCGGCCGGTTTGATCCTGCAGAGCGGAAGGACCGCTTCCAGCTTCGGGATGGTCATGTTGGACATGCCGATGTGCTTGGTAAGTCCCATGTCGACCAGACGTTCCATCTGTCTCCAGGTCTTCATGAACCGTTCTACGGTAAAGGGTACCGAATCAGGGTTCCGGGACGTCACGTCGCAGTGCGGTGCATGATAGTTCGGGAAGGGCCAGTGTACATAGTACATGTCCAGATAATCGAGTTTCAGATCCCTGAGCGATTTCGCGCAGGCAAGAAGTACGTCTCCGTCGCCGTGCATGTCGTTCCAGACCTTGGAAACGATGAACATGTCTTCTCTCTTCACGACGCCTTCGGCAAAAGCCTGCTGAAGAACTTCACCGATCTTGTCCTCGTTGCCGTAACATGCGGCGCAGTCAAGATGACGGTATCCGACGCGGATGGCGCCCGCCACTGCCGCGGCTACTTCGTCTGCTTCGGCGTGATCGCTGCCAAAGGTGCCGAGACCGACTGCCGGCATTTTTGCGCCGGTATAAAGGGTTTTCTGGGGAACCAGCTCCGGATTCACTTTTTCCATGGATAATCCTCCTTCTGAATTCTTATGTGGCTTTTTGTCAAATGTTTTTGCAAAATTCATTTTCAGTCATTCCAGTCGTTTTCCAGAAGGACCTTGCCCTGTACCAGTCCCGGGGTCTTAAACCACTGGAAGGCTTCGTTTGCGTCCTTCATGGGAACCTTTTTGTAAATGAAGGACGGATCGAATTTCAGCTGTCCCGTTGCGAAGTAATGGGCGGTAAGCTCCCACTCCTTGCCCGGGAAGGGAGAGCTGTAGGACATCCAGGAGCCGGTGAGCTTGAACTCCTTGCGGTTCATGTTCTCCCACATGGCCGGCGTAAAGGTCAGATCCTTGTGCGGGGTGCCGATAAAGCAGACATGAGCCTTGTTGGCCGCCAGCTGGAAGGCCATCTGCATGGTGGGAACCTGTCCGGCGCTCTCAAACACAAAGTCAAAGCCTTTGCCGTCCGTCAGAGCCATGGCTTCTTCCATAAAGCCTTCTTTGGAGGAATTCACCACTGCGTCCGCGCCCATTCTGGTCGCAAGTGCCAGTCTCTCGTCCATGATATCAAACACGACTACCTTGCGGGCGCCGAAAATCTTTGCCCACTGCATGGTAAAGATTCCGATGGTGCCGCAGCCAAGGACCGCCACGTTTCTTCCGCCCTGATAATCGTTCTGGAAGAGTCCGTGAAGAGCTACGGTAGACGGCTCGAACATGGCGCCCTGCTCGTAGCTGATGGAGGGATCAAAGGGAACCACGTTCTTCTCGGGAAGCACGACGTAGTCAGCGTCGCTTCCGTTCTGTCTGGATCCCACAAAGCTGTAATGCTTGCAGAGCGAGAAGTTTCCGTTCTGGCAGTCATCGCACTTCATGCAGGGGATCAGCGGTGCGCCGGATACTCTCTGTCCGACCTTGACCTTTGTAACGCCTTCGCCTACTTCCACCACATCGCCCGAAAATTCATGTCCAAGAACGATCGGATAAAAATGAACTCCATGGTAAAGAACTCTGGGCACGTCGGAGCCGCAGATTCCGGAGAACCTGACACGGACCTTTACTTCGCCCGCCTTGGGAGACGGGGTCTCGATTTCCTGATACTGTACATCTTCATTGGCAACTACAACTGCAGCTTTCATGATATATTCTGTTCCTCCTGATTATTCTTTTCCGGCCTCTTTTTCAGACCATCATTTCTTTCAGCGAATCATATAATTTCAGATACTGATGATAGCGCTCATCATAAATCTTTTTGTTTTCCGGATCGGGCTCATGGAACCGTGTATCCCGTACCGTCAGGCTTACCGCTTCCTCGTAATCGCGGTAGTATCCCGTTCCGACGCCGGCCAGCATTGCGGCTCCCAGCGTGGTTGCGGTATCCGACGAAGGCACCACGACCGGTTTTCCCGTTACGTCGGACTTGATCTGGGTCCACAGAAGGGAATTGGCCGAGCCTCCCATGGCTCTCAGAACCGATACCTCCGCTCCCGCTTCGGCCGCCGCTTCCAGGTTATGCCGGAGGGCAAATGCCACGCCTTCCATGCAGGCGCGGACCATGTGGCCTTTTGTCTTGGCGAAATCCAGTCCGTAGAATACTCCTTTTGCCTTGGGATTCCAGATCGGGGACCGCTCTCCCGACATATAGGGCAGGAAAATGAGTCCGTCAGATCCCGGGGCAACCGCCTGTGCGATCACGTTCAGCTGGTTCAGCGAGGATTCTCCCGTTTTTTCTTTCATCAGCCGTTCGTATCCGGCAAATTCCTTCTCGAACCACCGCATGACGCCGCCGCCACCGGTGGTGCCGCCCTGCAGAAGCCATTCGCCCGGAACCACATGCCAGCTGAGGATCAGCCGCGGATCGGCTTTGTAGGAATCCAGACAGATGCTCATACCGCCTGCCTGTCCTCCCTGCTCCTGGGTTTCGCCCGGTCTTATGACGCCGGCTCCCAGAGTGCCGCAGGCTGCGTCCAGTCCGCCGGCAGCCACGGGCGTTCCCTTCAGAAGTCCGCTCTCCTCTGCTGCCTTTTCCGTCACTTCCCCGATGATCCGGTCACAGGGGACGATCTCCGGAAGGAATCTCTCCGGAATCCCCATCGCTTCGCACATGTCACTGTTCCAGACAGCTTTTTTCATGTCAAAGCAGTGCAGTCCGTAGCCCTGGGAAACATCCTGGGTCATTGCGCCGGTCAGCCGGTAGGCGATGTAGCTGTTGGACTGCAGGATCTTATCAATCTTTTTGTACTGCTCCGGCAGATTCTCCTTGTACCAGAGGATCTTTGCCGTAGAATAAGACGGCGAAAGCGGGTTTCCGGATACCTCGAAGATCCGGTCCCTTCCGATCCGTTCGTTCAGTTCCCCGCAGATCTTTTCCGCCCGGGTGTCCATCCAGATCGGGGTGTTGCAAAGAACCTGTCCCGCCTCATCCACCGCGATCGCGGACCAGCTCTGTCCGTCTATTCCGACGGCCGCGATCTCTTCCGCCTTTATGCTGCCTTCTGAAAGCAGCTTTCTGATGGCGCGGCACACGCCCTGCCACCAGTCTTCCGGATTCTGCTCGGCCCAGCCTTCATGGGGGTAATACACAGGATATTCCTCCGTCGCCGCCGCAGCCACATGGCCATCCCGGTCAAAGGCCGCCGTCTTGCAGGCGCTCGTCCCTATATCGATTCCAAGCAGATATTGTTTCATGTCATGTTCCTCCCGCAGCAGACATTTATGTCCGCCACCGATCTGCCGGCCACAAGGGCCGTCTTCAGTCTCCGTATGCTCCGTTCTTCGGGCTTTTTTTCTGTCTGCTGCTCTTCTGCCAGACGTTCCAGCATGATGGCCGCCGCCTCCTGACCGATCTCGCGGACCGGCTGCGTCACTATGGTAAGCGACGGGTTGCAGGCTCTTGCAAACTCCGGATTGTCAAACCCGATCAGGGAGATCTGTTCCGGTATGCGGACGCCTTCCTCATTCAGCGTGATGACCGCTCCCATGGTCATCTCGTAGTTTGTCACAAAAACCGCCGTCATGTCCGGATTATCCTGCATCAGACGGCGTATGCCTTCGCTTCCGCCCCGGATGGTATAGTCTCCATTGTATATAAGGCGTTCATCCGGCCGGATTCCCGCCTCTTTCAGGGCGTCAAGATAGCCCTGCAGACGTTCAAGCGCCGTATATACACTTCCCGGTCCGCCCACCAGGCCGATCCTTTTATGCCCGTGTCCGGTCAGAAGTCTGACCGCGTCATGGGCTGCCCTCCGGTTATCCGTCAAAACGCAGTCGCAGGGAAGTCCCTGGATCATCCGGTCGATCAGCACGATGGGTTTTCCCGTCCGGCTGAAGGAATCCAGATGCCTGCTGTTCGTGCTGACCGGCATGCTGATGATGCCGTCGACACGCCTGCGCTGCAGAAACTCGGCAGCTTCTTTTTCCAGCGTTTCATCGGTCCTGCAGTCGCAGACGATCGTGGCGTATCCGTGACTCCGCAGAACATCCTCCAGTTCCGTGATGATCTGTGCACAGAACGTATTGTTCAGCTCTGGAATAACCACACCGATGGTACGCGTCGTATTGGTCTTGAAGCTTCTTGCCACCTCATTCACTTCATAATGAAGATTCTTTATGGCTTTCTCGATCTTGACCCGGTTTTTTTCACGAACATTGCCGCCGTTAAAGTAGGAAGAAATCGTTGCAAGGCCCAGGCCAGTCTCCTTTGCAAGATCCTTCATCGTAGCGCCCATGATTCTTTACTCGGCTTTTCCGTCGCAGCCGCAGACCTTCATTCTGTACATGACCTGTTCCTTGACGGCCTGGATGGCTGCTTTTCCAAATACCTTGGGATCGTAGATCTTTTCGTCAGCCGCCAGTGTCTCGCGTACTGCCTTGGTGTAGGCTGCTCTCAGCTCTGTTGCGAAGTTCACCTTGCAGATGCCGCGTGCCACGCAGTCCTTTACATCCTGGTCCGTCAGTCCGGAAGCTCCGTGAAGTACCAGCGGAATGTCGACCACTTCGCGGATCTCGGAGAGTCTTTCTTTGTCAAGGACCGGTGTTCCCACATAGAAGCCATGGGCCGTTCCGATGGCTGCCGCCAGGGAAGTGATTCCTGTTCTCTCTACAAATTCCTTTGCTTCTGCCGGATTGGTGTTTGTGTCGGCTTCGGCTTCAAGGTCGTCTTCCTTGCCGCCGACCTTTCCGAGTTCTGCTTCGCAGGGGATTCCAAGGGACGCTGCCACATCGGCCACCCGCTTGCTGAGTTCTATGTTCTCTTCAAAGGGAAGCTTGGATCCGTCGATCATGACAGAGCTGTATCCGGCGTGAATAGCTCTCATGGCCAGCTCAAAGCTGCTGCCGTGGTCCAGATGCAGGCAGACCGGAACGGATGCCTTTTCAGCCTCTGCCTTTACCATTCCGACAAAGGTTTCAAGGGATACATATTTGATGGAGCCCGGCGTGGTCTGGATCATGACCGGTGCCTTTAATTCCTCGGCTGCAGCGATGATCGCCTTGATCATTTCCATGTTCTCGGCGTTGAACGCGCCTACGGCATAGTGACCTTCCTGGGCCTTTTTCAGCATTTCGGCAGATGTGACATATGACATGGTGAAATCCTCCTTTTCACTTGAACGGTCCCGGACGATTCCGAAACCGAAACGTTTCAGTTTTGTATATCATATACCTTTTCGCATGTGTTGTCAAT
>CAMNNM010000092.1 GCA_946545425.1 uncultured Blautia sp.
AAATGTGCCTGCCATGCAACTTCCATGATGAAACGGATGGCCATGCGGGTATCCTTGTTGGCGCCGCAGAATGCGTCGACGACAAACAGTCTCTTGCCGGAAAGCTCTTCCTGTGCAAGCTTCTTTACAGCAGCCCAGGTCTCTTCGGAAGCCGGATGGTTGTCGTTCTTGTATTCGTCAGTGGTCCACCATACGGTGTCCTTGGAATTCTCATCCATGACGATGAATTTGTCTTTGGGAGAACGTCCGGTATAGATACCGGTCATAACGTTTACAGCGTCAAGCTCGCTGAGCTGGCCCTTGTCATATCCGGTAAGTTCCGGTTTCATTTCTTCTTCGAACAGCAACTCATAAGACGGATTATAGACGATCTCTTTTACGTCATGAATGCCATACTTGGTAAGGTCAAGATTTGCCATGATTAATAGCCCCTTTTCTGTAATAGCGTATTGTTGTTTATGATTCACACAGAATCATATCTTAAATGAAGATTTTTTACAAGTCCTAATTTATATATTCCCCTTCTGTCCATAGTAGGCGTTGGGGCCATGTTTTCTCATAAAGTGCTTGTCCTGAATGCACTGCGGAGCCGTTCCGACAGCCGGGTCCACGATCTTTGTAAGGATATTCATGCGGGCGACCTCTTCGAGAACCGCTGCATGGTATACGGCCTGGAAGCAGTCCTTGCCCCAGGTAAAGGGTCCGTGATTCTTGCAGATGACAGCCGGAACGTACATCGGGTTTCTGTCCTTGAAGCACTCGATGATGACTTTACCGGTGTTCTTTTCGTATCCTTCTTCGATCTCCTCGGGGGTCAGATTACGGGCGCAGGGAACGTCGCCGTAAAAATAGTCCGCGTGGGTCGTGCCGTAGCAGGGAATGTCCTTTCCTGCCTGAGCCCAGGCCACCGCATGTGTGGAATGGGTATGTACAACGCCGCCGATCTCGGGAAACGCCTTGTAAAGCTCCAGATGGGTTTCCATGTCGGTAGACGGATTCAGATCGCCTTCCACCACCTTGCCCTCCAGATCTACTACTACCATATGCTCGGGTTTCAGCTTCTCGTAGGGAACGCCGCTCGGTTTGATGACGAAAAGTCCGGACTCCCGGTCGATTTCGCTTGCGTTGCCCCAGGTAAATGTCACGAGATGATACTCGGGCAGCTGCAGATTCGCTTCACATACTTTCTTTTTCAGTTCTTCCAGCATGGTATTTCCTCCATAATTTA
Organism: uncultured Blautia sp.; assembly: GCA_946545425.1. Taxonomy (GTDB): domain Bacteria; phylum Bacillota; class Clostridia; order Lachnospirales; family Lachnospiraceae; genus Blautia_A. The sequence goes on from CAMNNM010000092.1 coordinate 1,229, forward strand.
AACAGTATTGATGCTGTCTCTGATTATATCACAGTGTCGTTCATCAGGTAAATAGACCATCCGTCAGAAAAACATTATCTTTCTGGTCAATATTATGGTATAATCCCATTATCAACACAAGTGAAAGGAAAGAGGTTACACCTATGGCTAATTGTCCCAAATGCGGCGCGGCTCTTCCCGACGGAGCCAGATTCTGTTCTTCCTGCGGATCTTCGACCGGCTTTTCCCCTGCCCCGCAGAGCAGAAATCTTCCCCAGGCAAGACCCGACGCCTTCCGTGATTCGCGTGATTACCGCGCAGGCGAGTATAATGCATTCAACAGCGGCAGAGGTGCCTCCCCTCGCGGCCGGTCTTTTGGTTCGGATCCTTACGGATACAACGGAGGTTCGGCCCGCAGAAATTATGATCCGGGCGATCCCTTTGGAACAGCGGCAAAAGACCGCTCCCGCAGGTATGATTCCGGATATGATTCCGGAAACGCCTTCGGCAGCCCCTACCGCGGATATGGCGATCCTTACGCAGGCGGCAGTTCCAATAAAAAGAAGATCATTCTGATCAGCTCCATCTCTGCCGCAGCTGTGGCGCTCATCGTCATACTGCTGGTCGTACTGCTTGGCGGAGGCGGAGCCGGAAAGAATCCCGCGTCTACCGTAAAAAGCTTTGCCAAAGCCATGACGGACCTGGACGTGGACGGCATGGCCAAATGTATCGTTCCCGAAATGCGGACCGGCATGGACGAAGCAAAGGCTGAGTTTTCCCAGATAAAGAGTATGGTCAGCGGCTTCTCCGTAAAAGTCAAAGACCTTCAGGATCCCATTTATAATCCGGAAAAGACAGGGTGTACCCTGAACGGCACCATGACTGTCGCGGGCACCATGGGCGGCGTATCGATCACAGGCGCCTCCGGAAGCGGAGCCATGGACATGCCTGTCACGTTCGAGCTTGAAAAGATCGACGGCAAATGGCTGATCAGCGACATGGGCGGAATGGAATCACTGTTCTAAAACGCTTCCGGCATTCCGTTGATCTTCTGATACAGATCTTTGGCATAGCTGTCCGTCATGCCGCTTACAAAATCCGTGATAAGAAGGAGTCTCAGATACAGGCGTTCCGCCTCGTCTGAGGCTCTTTTCGCATAAATATGGTAAATCTGACGGTAATTTCCGGATACCAGGCCCATATGCTTTGTCTGCATGATGGTTTTCGGCTGGTCGGTATCATAGACAATAGCAGCCGGTATAAACCGGTCCAGCAGTGAATCCAGGATCGTGCCGGCGGCAACCTCCATCTGCAGAATGCGGCTTGATGAAAAGGCATAACGGAACGCGATGTCACCAAGGGCTTCCATGATCCACTCGCCATGGGTTCCCGCAAACAGATCCTTTTTCATCGCGCCGTCCATGATCTTTCTGTAATTGGAGGTAAAACCATAGGTGGCACAATAGATCATGCGGCTCTGAAGACGGATCAGGAAATTCTGGACCGCATACAATTCATCCTCCCGTATCCCCCTTTTGCGGGCGTTGTCCAGCTGATGATCCAGCATGGCCACCGGGTCTATGGGAAGCTCTCCGCCCTGCTTTTTCCCGGCCTCCAGAAGTTCCTCTCTAAGCTCCCGGAAGGAAAGGAAGCCTTTTTTGTAAGCGTCCTCGATATCCGCAGTTTTGTAGGCGATATCGTCGGCGGCTTCCAGTATAAAAGTCAGGGGATGCCGTACGCCCTCGGTTCCCGCCGCCTCGGCGATCCTGTGATACAGATCCTCTTCGGCTTTGAAAAAGCCCATCTTTTCGGTTTTGATGTCACCGGATCCCGGACAGATTTCCAGGGACGAAACCGGATACTTGATGATGGTGTCAAGAAGGGCAAAGGTCAGATTCATGCCATGCTCGTTGACGATAAAATGAAGCTTGCTGACCTGGCGGAGCGCCTGGGCGTTGCCCTCAAAATGATAAAAATCGTTTATCATCTGGGGGCTCAGCACTTCCTGAAGGGGCCTGCCTTTATAGACCAGCCGTTTCATCCGTCTCAGAAACCAGTCCCGGATAGCCTCTTCTCCAAAATGCCCGAAGGGAGGATTTCCGATATCATGAATCAGGCCCGCACACGAAAGGATATCGCAGATGTCCGCCTGTGTACGGGCCGTAAAATCGGGATCGAGACCATTGTCCAGAATGTATCTGGAAATATTCTGTCCCAGTGATTTGGCAAAGGAAGACACTTCCAGAGAATGTGTCAGCCTTGTTCTGATAAAGTCACTTTTGTCCAGCGCAAAAACCTGGGTCTTGTCCTGAAGCCTCCGGAAGGACGAACTGCCGATGATCCGGTGATAGTCCTTCTCAAACTCACTTCTGAGATCCGGATATCCCGCGTTCTGTTTCTGGTACATCCCGGCTCTCCCGTCAGGGAGAAGCCGGTTCCAGTTCATTTTCATTTCCATTATGATCCACTCATTCAGTTGATTCCGAGAATGTCAAGTACCGTATCCGGCATGTCTTCTGCATCCACCACCCGGTCATGCAGCACCGGAGCCGTGCGGATTTCTTCCACTGCTTTGGGAAGCGCAAGCCCGGTAAGCTCGGAAAGAAGATCGGTAAGCTCAAGATCAGACAGTTCGCTCAGATCTGTCTCTTCCTCCAGAACGGCCTCTGCGACAGTACGTGCAAACTTAAACGGACTCGCTGTAGAAGCGATCACCGTCGGCGTAGTGTCATTCGTTTCTTCCAGATATTTTTTGTATACGCCGGCACCTACCGCGGTATGCGTGTCGATGACATAGCCGCTCTCCTGCCAGATTCTGCTGATGGTATCCTGCGTCTCCTCTTCCGAACAGAAGTTGCCGTAAAAATCCGAAAGTCCTTCTTTCATCCCTTCCGTGATAGTATAGCTTCCATCGCCCTTCAACTGTTCCATAAAGGCGGTGCACTTTACGGGATCCTGCCCGCATATCTGATAGATCAGACGCTCCAGATTGCTGGAGATCAGGATATCCATGGACGGTGAGCTGGTAAGGATAAACGGTCTTTTTCTGTCATAGGTTCCTGACCGGAAGAAATCAAACAGCACCTTGTTTTCGTTGGACGCGCAGATCAGCCGGTTTACCGGAACACCGATCTGTTTTGCGTAGCAGGCAGCCAGAATATTTCCGAAGTTTCCTGTGGGAACCACAAAATTCACCTTGTCGCCGTCCTTCAGCGTCCCGTCTGCCAGAAGCCTGGTATAGGCATATACATAGTAAGCGATCTGCGGTACCAGTCTTCCGATGTTTATGGAGTTCGCAGAGCTGAAGCAGAATCCGGCTTCTCTGATCTTCTGCTCCATTTCCCGGTCATTGAACATCTTCTTCACACCCGTCTGGGCGTCGTCAAAGTTCCCGGTAATTCCGATGACGGAGGTATTCTTACCCTTCTGGGTCACCATCTGGCGTTCCTGAATGGCGCTGACCCCGTTCTTCGGATAAAATACGATGATCCGGGTACCCGGCACATCGGCAAAGCCTGCAAGGGCGGCTTTTCCTGTATCGCCTGAGGTGGCGGTCAGAATTACGATCTCTTCCTTCAGTTTATTTTTGGCGGCGGCCGTCGTCATCAGATGCGGCAGGATGGACAATGCCATGTCCTTAAATGCAATGGTGGCTCCGTGATACAGTTCGAGAAACCAGGTGTGATCGTCAGTTTTATGAAGCGGCGCGATCTCCGGCGTATCGAATTTTTCGTCATAAGCCCTGGCAATACAGCCGCGCAGCTCTTCTTCCGTAAAATCCGTAAGAAACAGCTTCATGACTTCGTAGGCCACTTCCTGATACGGCATGGCAGAAAGGTCCCTGAGGGAGCATTCCAGCCGCGGCATGGTTTCGGGAACAAACAGGCCGCCGTCTTCCGACAGTCCCTTCAGAATGGCCTGCGAAGCGGTAAGTCCACGGATTCCTCTTGTACTGTTATATAAGATCTGCATATGATACCAGCCTTTCTGTAATGATCTTTTGCAGCAATTATGCAGATTATAACACGGTAATATATAAAAAACAACACGGCCCGTGCAGGGATCTCTCCACTGCACGGGCCGCTGAAATAAGCTTTCAGTCGTCTTCCGCCGGCGTCTCCAGAGACACGTCTGTCAGCCTGTCTCTGTCATTATCCGCATTTTTCTTCATGTCGATGGTATCCGGATAGGTGTAGAAATCGTGTACGCCATATTTGTACAGCCATTTCAGGTCCGTATCGAACCACGAAAAGCTGTCTGCCGCCGATTTCATAACAAAGAACAATGCACCCTCCGAATAATCCGCGCCGTGAAGGGCATCCCGGACCGCTTCTCTTGTCTCGTCGGTTACGTCGACGGTGTAGATGGTACCGTCATAGGTAGGCGCAAACTGCGGAACACCGTTTACATATTCAAAGATAACCTCTGTTACCGTGTTCGGAAATTCCGGCTCCGCCACCCGGTTCATGATGACGTTGGCCACCATCGTACGCGCCTTAACGTCGTCCTCTCCGGCCTCTGCTTCCACAATTCTCAACAGCCAGTAATAATCCTCGTCCGACATAAGCCCCGGATTCGATGAGATACTCTCTGTAACAAGATCCAGGTTGGAAAGGGTGTTTTCCATGCCGCTGCTCACGTCAAAACGGGAAACGGGATTTTCCGAAGCCGGAACCCTCTGCCCTACCAGAACCTTTTCGCATGAAGTGCCGATTTTGCCGACATTTGCGCTTTCGTCAAACGGAACATTGATACTTTCGATCATGCCGTCTATCCCGCTGGGAACCGGATCTTGCATTGCCTCCCCATAGCAGACAGCCGGAACTGCTCCGATCAGAACAGCCGCAGATATTAACAAACTTGTAACAACTAGATGAAATCCTTTATATTTCGCCTTCATTGTCAATTCCCCCAACATGTACTAAGAAAGCATCGTAACATTTATGTAATGCTTTTACGAAATTATATTATTTTTCGAAGATTATGTCAAGGGAAAATTAATTAATTGTTACAAATATTATAATTTTATGTCTTGCCTGTTACTGTTTCTGTCTTTGGTAAACATCCAAGATGCAGTTATCCCATACATTTTATATACAAAAGGCAGCCTGTTCCGTTCTGATTTTTCACATGTACGTTTTCGCTGTAACGCTTTACTGTTTTGAATAAAAGTATTGACAAAAGCATGGATATACTATAAAATGCGCTCTTAGAGAAATGCGATGACGGCACTATGCAAACTGTCAAACACTTCAGAGAGCCGGCGGCTGGTGTGAGCCGGTGTGAATACAGGGCGCAGTCTCATGCCAGAGCAGATCTTCTGAAGGCTTTATGCTGAGTAGGAAGGTCCGGAAGGTCCCGTTACCAAGACCATGTGCCTGACTTGGGCACAGCTGAGCGGCTGTCTTTACGGCAGCAATCCGGGTGGTACCGCGATACGGTCATACTGTGACATATCGTCCCGGAGATCCGTTTTATTAATTCTGGATCTCCGGGACTTATTTTGTTTTTCAGGATTCCGGCATTTCCCTTGAACAACAGTCACCCCATTATACATTATCATCGTGAAAGGATTACAAGCCATGAAAACTCTGAAATTTATCGACATGACTTTAAGGCAGAGCGCTGAGGACCGTCAGAAGGAGCTTTCCTTCAAAGAAAAGCTCGAAATTGCCAGAAGCCTTGACCGCCTGAAGGCAGATACCATTGAGCTTGCTCCGATCTCCGGAAGCAAGGCAGACCAGCTTGCAAACCGTACCATCGCATCCATGGTCTCCACCAGATTGTCTGCCACCGTCGATATCTCCGTCGGAAATATAGAAGAAACCTGGGAAAGCATACGTCCGGCAAAAAAGTCCAAGCTGACCATCCTCTGTCCGGTTTCCCCGGTCCAGATGGAATACCAGTGCCACATGAAAGCCCCTGCTCTTCTGAAGGCCATTGAAGAACAGGTAAAGAAGGCACGGTTCTATTGCGAACATGTAGAATTTTCCGCTGTGGACGCCACCCGCGCAGAGCCTGAATTTCTGTATCAGGCACTGAACACCGCCATCGAGGCCGGTGCCTACAAGATCACCATCTGCGATACCGCCGGTATCATGATTCCGGATGAGTTTTCCGCATTCCTGGAAGGGATCAAGGCCAATGTTCCCGGACTTGCCGACATCGAGCTGTATGTGCAGATCAGCAACGAGATCAACATGGCCGTCGCCTGCGCCGCGGCAGCTGTCGCAGCCGGTGCCGCCGGAATCAAGTGCAGCACACTCCCGGGCAAATATCCGTCTATGGAAGAGCTTGCCCACTTCGTTCAGGTAAGAGGAAACGATCTGGGAATCCAGACCAGCATCCGCACCACCGAGCTGCACCGCACCGTCGAACAGCTCAACAAGATCCTGAAGCCCGAAGAAAACAACGAATCCCGTTTTTCCAATGTGGCGCTTGACGAGTCCGCCAACACCTGCCTTGACAGCAGCGACACCATCGCCGATGTGATCGCGGCGGTGCGTCAGCTTGGATACGATCTGAGCGAGCAGGACAACGCCATCGTCTACGAAGAATTCCAGAGAGTCGCGGCCAAGAAGCATTTTATCGGTTCCAAAGAGCTGGACGCCATCGTGGCAAGCTCCGCCATGCAGGTGCCCTCCACCTATAAGCTGGACACCTATGTCATCAACAGCGGAAACGTGATCACCGCCACGGCCAACATTCTCGTCAGCAAAAACGGAAAGCAGCTCCGCGGCGTCGGCATCGGCGACGGCCCCATCGATGCGTCGTTCCAGGCCTTGGAACAGATCATCGGTCATCATTACGAGCTGGATGATTTCCAGATCCAGACCGTTACGGAAGGACGCGACGCCATGGGAAGCGCCCTCGTAAAGCTTCGTTCCGGTGGAAAGGTATACTCCGGCAACGGAATCTCCACCGATATTATAGGCGCTTCGATCCGCGCATATATCAATGTTCTGAATAAGATCGTCTACGAAGAAGCCTGAGCGTCTGGAACTATAGCAAGGAGGAAATCATTTTGAAACTTTCTTTTTCTATTCAGAACTGGAAAAATCTTGGCTGGGATGAGTTCTGTGCCGCTGCCGAAAGCACGCATCTGCACGGCGTGGAGCTGTACGATATTCAGGGCGAAGTGTTTCAGGGAAAAATGAGTCCCGCAAACCCGCAGCACTCGGCGTCGGTCAGGCGCAAGCTTCAGTCCGGGGGGCTTGGAATCCCCTGCCTTTCTCTGGTACAGGATTTTGCCTCGGACGCGTTTCTGTCCGAGTTTTCAGAGGCCCTGGAGGTTGCCGTCAATCT
>CAMNNM010000093.1 GCA_946545425.1 uncultured Blautia sp.
ACAAACTGAATCCGGTCCGCATCCAGAGGGGTAAAGTAGGTGGCGGTCATGACCTGCACGCCGTCGTTTACGAACACTTCGGCACTGTACCGGTCAAGGATCAGCCGCAGCCGGATCTCTCCGTTTTCGCTTCCGACCACCTTGCATCTTCTCTGATGGATGATCGCTCTTCTGGATCCGGAGAATTTCCGGTCGATCTTCAGGACATTTTCATGCGGACGGTAGCTGACGGTGATATGATGCTGGTCATTCATCGCAAAATGAACCGAGAACTTGCGGTACATCTCCTGTCCTTCCCGCGGTCTGATGTGAATTTCCAGATCCACCTTTCTGCCGGAGATATCCGGAAACGAGGTTTCACCGTCAAGCGGTACGTTCCGGTATTCCGCCTTATTGCTCCGCAGATTTTCCAGTTCTTTCAGAGGAGCCTGGTATAAGCGTCCGTTCTTGATGGAAAGTTCCCGCGGCAGCGTCATCTGGCCCTGCCATTTTCCGTGCATTGCCCGGAACTCACAGGTATCCCAGTTCTGCATCCATGCGATCATCACCCTGCGGCCATCCGGCGTCAGCACTGTCTGCGGTGCGTAAAAGTCGATTCCGTAATCGACAGACTGGTTGCATTCTTCCACCAGCTGTTTCTTTTCTTCGTCATAACTGCCGATCAGGCACAGCGTCCCGTTGCCGTTATGATACTCAAACCCCTGGGGGAGCATATCCTGCGGGCTCGTCAGGATCACATGCTTTCCATCCAGCACGAAATAGTCCGGGCATTCCCACATTTTACCGTAGCGGTCATGATTGGCCGCAAAAATGCTTTCGAATTTCCAGTCAAAACCATCCGTACTGGAATACAGAAGAAGCTGTCCGCTTCCGTCGGCGGGCCGGTTTCCCACAAGGCAGCGGTAGGTACCGTCTTCGCAGCGCCATACCTTTGGATCCCGGTAGTCAAACCTGCTGGAACCTTCCGGGATATCTTTTTCGCACAGGACCGGGTTTGATTCGTACTTTTCAAAATTCTCTCCGTCCCCGACAGCGATACACTGTGTCTGGGCGGCAGCGCTGAACTCGCTCTTATTCCCTTCTTTCCGGACTCCCGTATACATCAGCATCAGTCTGCCGTCCGGCAGCTCCACGGCATTTCCGCTGAAACAGCCGTCCTGATCGTAGATTCTGTCCGGCGCCAGGGCTGCCGGCATGTATTCCCAGTGAAGAAGGTCTGTGCTGACTGCATGTCCCCAGTGCATCGGCCCCCACTTGGGCTCGTACGGATGATACTGGTAGAACATGTGATACTTTCCTTTGTAGAAGCAGAACCCGTTCGGGTCATTCATCCATCCGACTCTGGCAGAGAGATGGAAAGACGGGCGCTCTTCTTCCCGGACATCTTTTTCGGCTACGTCTTCATAAATTCTTGCTTCACGCAAGGCCTGGCTGATCATATTCATCCCACCTCTCATTTGTCAATTTGTGCATTTGCACATATAGTATTTAAAATATAACATTGTTGATTTCATATGTCAATATCCTTGAAAAAGAAAGGCCGTAAAGTCCGGGACTCCTCTGCCCGGTTTCTTTACAGCCCTGTTTTACAGGAATTATGCAAATTTCTTTAATATCTCGTCTCTGACTTCATCCGTCAGCTTTCCGGGTGTCCAGGATACTCCGGCATGATCCCCTTCATACCTGGGGATCAGATGAATATGGAAATGGTGCACGGTCTGTCCGGCTGCTTCGCCGTTGTTCTGAACCAGGTTCAGTCCGTCACAGCCAAGCACTTCCTTCATCTTTCCCGCCATCTTTTTGGCGACGACGATGGCCTTGCCCGCCAGCTCATCCGGCATCTCAAGCAGATTGGCGGCATGCTGCTTCGGAAGAATCAGTGCATGTCCCTTCGTTGCCGGACCCAGATCCAGGATGACCCTGAAGTCTTCGTCTTCATATAAGGTTGCCGACGGGATTTCGCCGGCCGCAATTTTGCAAAAAATACAGTTTTCCATGATGATGTACTCCTTTCTTTCATACGTCAGTTATATCCATATCCGGGTTTTGAACCGTTGCGATCCCTTCTCCGGAACCTCCCGGGGTGATACAGGACTGCAGCCAGCAAAAAGCCGGCCAGAAGTCCGCCTATATGTGCCGTATTGTCAACGCCGCCCTCGGTAAACCCGATATACAGCGACAGTGCCAGCATAATGGCAAAGCGGTAAAGATAGCTGCTGCTCCTCATTCTCTTTCTGTTTCGGATCATGACATAAAGAACCGCACCTTCTATGCCGAACACCGCTCCGGAAGCTCCCGCCGATACCGCCGGCGTGCCGTGAAGGAGCAGCACAAGTCCCATGGATGCCAGATTGCCCGCAACCCCGCTCACCAGATAGATCACCAGGAACTTCCATTTCCCGATGACCTGCTCCAGCATGCTCCCGACCACGGCAAGGATCAGCATGTTGTTGACAAGATGCCGGAAATTAAAATGCAGGAACGTACTGGTAAAAAGGCGGTATACCTCTCCCTCCTGGATCAGAGGGACATAGCAGGCACCATGCTCCAGCATATATACAGCGTTATCCGGCTGTCCCGTAAAATCCATCCAGAAAAAAACCAGACAGTTCGCCGCCACAAGAATGACGGTAACCAGATGTTTTTTCACATTTTCCATTTCCTGTGTCAGTCCTCATCGGGCTTCTGCCCGTCGTGCGCCTTCCATGCACATTCCATGATCTTCAGATCCGTGAATACGGCTTTGAAAGAAGATTCCTCGGGACTGCAGGCGTAGATTCCAAACCGGATCGTGCCGGCGCCCTCCCACATATGACAGACACGCATCTGTGCAAAATGTTCCCCGTCCTGAGAGCATTCAATGCAATAATCGTCTTCTCTGCGGCTGAACCGGTACCACATGACCTTCGTGTCGGAAGGGATCTCCGTCGTGGCCCAGTCGGAGTAACCATGATTCGTCACAACGGATCCCAGATGAGAAAAATTCTCCGTTTCGTATTCCACAGAACCCTTCAGCCAGTTTTCACTGTCCAGATACATGACGATCCCGCACTGGTCAAACCGGTGATGGCTGTCCGAAAAATCCGTTTTCACGACAAAGGAGAAATATTTCTCGTCCGTCTCCATCTGAAAGACCGGCGCGTTGTCGTTGCGGAAATGATAATAGGTCCGCTGCCACAGGTCTGTATGCGGCTGTGTCGTGATCTCGATTTTTTCTCCATCAATATGGTATGTTTCGGGTTCCCTTGTCCAGGTCATTTTTTCGATCATTTTATTCTCCTCCCGTATGCCCTCCGGCAGACTGTGTCTGAACTACGCGCAGACCGGACTCATTTCTGTTTTTTCCCGTCTTTCTCACCGGGATGATAGGTTGTCTCGTATACCGCGATACGCTTTTCCTCTCCCCTCATGTTCAGCAGACGGTAGATTCCTCTGCGGATCAGATCATAGATAACCGCAAACACAGGAACGCCGACCAGCATGCCCACAAACCCCAGAAGCGAGCTGAATACCATGATGGAAAACAGGATCCAGATTCCGGAGATGCCCAGGCGGTCTCCCAGAATCCTGGGCCCGATATAGTTTCCGTCGAGCTGCTGAAGCACGATAATGAAAACGACAAACACAATACATTTGACCGGCGAAACGGTCAGCACCAGCAGTGCGGAGGGAATGGCTCCTATGTACGGTCCAAAGAACGGAATAATATTCGTCACGCCCACGATCACGCTGATCAGAACCGCATAAGGCATACGGACAGCCAGTGTAAAAATAAGACAGATCACCCCGATGATCAGGGAATCCAGAACCTTTCCGTGAATGAATCCGCTGAACATCCGGTCCGTAAAGGCCGCCTCGTCCCGGATCCAGTCTGCAGTGCGTTTCGGAAACAGAGCGTAGACGATCATGCCCAGCTGCGAGATAAACTGTTCCCAGCTGCCCAGAATATAGGCGGCGATAATGCAGCCAAGGCCAAAATTCTTAAAAACGTCCAGAATGCTCATAAAGCTTCCAGTCACGCTGCTGACAAACGTCTGCAGATTGGGAAGCAGATCCGTCTGCAGGAAATTCTGCAGGCGCTCGCTCAAAGTATCTACAACCTCCTGAACAGCCACAACCGCCTCGTGCGAGTTGGATCCGTGATCCAGGGAAGCAATCCATTCCTGAAACCTCGAGATCGTACCCGGCAGCTGGCTGATGAGACTGCTGATGCTGGCAACGAGTTCCGGAAGAAGCATCTGAAGCAGGAGTACGACCGCTGTAAAAAGAAACAGCAGCGCGAAAACAATGCTGCACAGACGGATCAGGCCAGGCCGTTTCTTTTTGCTGACACGCTCTTCCAGTTTTTTCAACAGATTTTCGAAAAACGCGCTGATCGGATGCAGCAGATATGCGATGGCAAAGCCCCAGAGAAACGGCTCCAGAATGGACAGCGCCTTTCCGATAAATCCTGTGATCACTGAGGTTCTGAAAAAAACAGTGAGGATCGCGCACAAAACCGCAGCGACCGCCGCGACCGTAATAAGGATCCGCTTAATCTGTCCTTTTTCTTCTGTACTCATCTTTCTGCTCCTTTTATGTTTTCTTGTTCTACAGTCTGGCCACTCCGCTGTCCCGGGCCGCTTTTGCCACTGCCGCAGCAACAGTTTTGCCGACCCTCGGATCAAAGGCCTTCGGAATAATATAATCTTCCGAAAGCTCATCGTCTGAGATCAGACCCGCCAGGGCATGCGCCGCAGCCATCTTCATCTCCTCATTGATATCTTTTGCACGCACGTCAAATGTACCGCGAAAAACTCCCGGGAAAGCCAGGACATTGTTGATCTGATTCGGATAATCGCTCCGGCCGGTGGAGACGACCCGGGCACCGCCCCTCTTTGCCTCCTCCGGGAAAATTTCCGGCGTCGGATTGGCACAGGCAAAAATGATGGCGTCTTTATTCATGGTCCGCACCATCTCCTCCGTCACCTGTCCCGGCGCGGAAACTCCGATGAACACGTCGGCTCCGGCAAGCATGTCAGCCAGTGTGCCTTCTCTTCTTTCCAGATTGGTCACCTCGGCCATCTCTTCCTTGATCCAGTTCATGCCTTTTTCTCTGCCCTTATAGATGGCGCCGCTGCGGTCGCACATGGTGATATGGCAAAATCCGGCCGACAAAAGAAGTTTTACGATGGAAACGGCAGCCGCTCCGGCACCCGACGTGACGATCTTCACATCTTCTTTCTTTTTGCCCACAACCTTCAAGGCGTTGGTGAGTCCCGCAAGGGTAATGATAGCTGTTCCATGCTGATCGTCATGAAAAATCGGGATATCGCATTTCTCCTTTAATTTCCGCTCGATCTCAAAGCACCGGGGAGCAGAAATATCCTCCAGGTTGATGCCTCCGAAGGATCCGGACATCAGGTAAACAGTGTTGACAAACTCATCAACATCCTTTGTTTTCAGGCAGAGCGGAAATGCGTCAACGCCGCCGAAGGCCTTGAACAGAACGCATTTCCCTTCCATGACGGGCATGCCGGCCTCCGGACCGATATCGCCAAGACCCAGCACGGCAGTTCCGTCCGTGATAACCGCGCAAAGATTGTGGCGTCTGGTCAGGTCATAGCTTCTTTCAACGTCCTTCTGGATTTCCAGACACGGCTCAGCCACGCCGGGTGTATAGGCAAGGGAAAGATCATCCTTCGTGTCCACCGGCACACGGGCAACCACCTCGATCTTTCCTTTCCACTCCTCATGCAGACGTAACGATTCTTTTGCGTAATCCATAATTTGTATTTCCTCTCTGTCTTTTAACTCTCAAACGGGAACCGGAACTGCTTAAGTTCAAGTTCGTCTCTCAGCTGGATAAATTCTTTCTGAACCGCCTCGGTTACCGGGACTCCCTTATCCTTACGGTACATCCAGACATCATATTCTTTTTCTCCGGCCGTATAGATCCGCTCCTCGCCAGGCGCCTTTTCCGAATTCCGAAGCGAACGCAGGATATCTCCGGCCGTCTTTTTAAAGGCATCTGCGCCCATAAAGAATTCCGGATTGATCACCAGGAAGAAATGTCCCAGATGGTAGGGCCGGATCTTTCCGTTCTCGTCTTTTCCTTCCAGATCCTTCAGGAATATTCCGTTCTGCAGCGCAGCGCTCAAAATCTCCACGACCGTGGCGTATCCATATCCCTTATAGCCGCCGAGTGTCTCACCGATTCCTCCAAGGGGTGCGAGGGCGGCTTTTTTGCTGCGGATATCCTTCAGAATCTGCACGCTGTCTGTCATCGGCTTCCCGTCCCTGCCGATTACCATGCCTTCAGGCGTATCATGTCCGATCCTTGCATAGTATTCGATTTTCCCGTTCTGGGTGATCGAAGTCGCACAGTCCAGCATAAAGGGGAAGGCTTCGTCCGTCGGAATGCCAAAGGTCATGGGATTGGTTCCCAGCATGTTTTCCACACCGAAGGTCGGCGCGATGGAGGGACGGGCGTTGGTTCCCGTAATACCGATCATGTTCTCTTTTACCGCAAGAGACGCCCAGTAGCCTGCGATCCCGTAATGGGATGAGTTCGTCACCGCCGCCATGCCAAGCCCATACGTCTTTGCCTTTTCGATTATCATGTCCATGGCCTTCTTGCTTGCAACCATGCCCATGCCGTCATTGGCGTCCAGAACGACCGTGGTCGGCGTTTCCTTCAGAATATCGATTTTTGTTACCGGATTCAGGATCCCGGCCTTGATCCTGTCTATATAGATCGGTTTAAAACGGTTGCATCCATGGCTCTCGATCCCTCTGCGGTCGCTCTCCAGAAGAACGTCCGAGCAAAGTCTCGCGTCCTCCTCCGGGACCCCCATCTTTACAAACGCTGCCGTCATAAAGTCATCCATCAGCTCCCACGCGACAAACGGTCTGGTTTCTTCTGTCATCATAAGTTCCTCCCATGCTTCACACTTTATCTTTGCCGCTTCAGCGGCTTCATAACGATGAAACTCCGTGCGCATACTATATATAGTGTAACAGCAATTTCACTTTTTGTGTAGAAAAAAAATACGCCTGCTCTATTGTATAGAGCAGACGGTATTTTGTCCATGAAAATCAGCGCTGTTATACCAGCATTCAGGAACCGGACCTTACTGCCTGTCTCAGCTGTTCTCTGCAAGAAGCTGTTCTACCAGTTCCCGTTTTTCATAGAGCACGCAGCCGCCTTCATGATCATCCATCAGAGCGCCGCCGTCCCTGAGAGCCATAAACAGCGGTGAGTGCATTGCCTCTCTCAGGGATGTGTTCTTAATATTCACATCTGAGTAAGGCGAGAACGGGCATGGTTCGGCGCCGCCATGGGAATTAATATGGAAGAAGCCCCTTCCTGCCGCCACACAGCCGCCGGTGGCTTTCTCGTCGCCGGGGAAGGAAATGTAAACCATGTCGGGTCCTTCAGTGCGGAGCCTCATGATCTCATTGTTCAGATATTCGCGCTCCGCATCTCCGGGGGCCAGTTCTCTGCTGTCTTCCGTTACCGGAACAAATTCCACAAAGATTACAGCCTTGCATCCGCGGTCGCCAAGCTCTTTGATAAACTGATCGGACGTAACCTCGCGGATGTTTTCGGTCGTGACCGTAACGGACGCGCCAAAAATCAGGCCCCGCTTTTTCAGTTCGTCCATATTATGGATCAGGCGGTCATAAATTCCGGCGCCCCGGCGGGCGTCGGTGACTTCCTTCTTGCCTTCGATGCTCATGATGGGGATCAGATTCCGGCAGCGGTCGAAAAGCTCGAAATACTTCTCGTCCATAAAGGTTCCGTTGGTGAAGATCGGGAAAAGGATGCCCGGCTTCTTTCCTGCTGCTTCAATGATGTCGCGGCGAAGCATCGGTTCTCCGCCGGCCAGCAGAATGAAGCTGACACCAAGATCGTCGGCTTCGTCAAAGATCCGGAACCATTCCTCACTTGTCAGCTGACTCACGGGAGCCTCGTCCATGGTTGCGTGGTTGCACCGGGAATAGCAGCCGGCACAGTGCAGGTTGCAGCTGCTGGTGATGCTCGCGATCAGGAACGGGGGAATATGCTCTCCTGCGGCTTCGGCTTTTTTCCGTTTTGCTGCCGCTGCTTTGCTGGCCGCGGCAAATTTAAGCATGAATGCGCTCTCTCTGGGACTTTTTAAAGTAGCCTTGATGGCATCGGCTACGACATGTTCGATGCCCTTTGCCATGTAGGCCTGAATATCAAAATTGTTGTCGGGGCTGCTCATTTCTTGAACTCCTTTCAGAAGCCGCGAAGTTGTACGTCTGCGCTTCACCCGTGCATGAGACCTGTACTGCATGCGCGTCAATAAAGTGTTAATGTTAATTTTAAAGGTCCTTCCCTCTGAGTATTTACCTATGATGAAATCATATTCTATCATAGGTGTTTTGTCAAGAGTCTGCAGCCCTGACGGAAGCTCGCAGCAGCCTTATCAGAAAAAGAAATATCTGATTTTCCTGACAATCTGGTTTTGATCAAGCTGAAGCCGGCTGGATTCACAT
>CAMNNM010000094.1 GCA_946545425.1 uncultured Blautia sp.
ATGCTGCAAGCAATAACGCATATTTTTTTCTCATATCTGTTATCCTTTCTGTCAGGCAAGTGCCGCGCCGAGTGCCTTGCATTCTGCAAGTCCGTCATCATCCGGTGCATCATTCACGATTACACTCTCTGCTGCCAGAACGGCGCCGGCGTTTTTGCAGCGTTCTTCCCAGTCGCGCATCCACTGGCCGTCTCCCCAGCCATAGGATCCGAACAGAGCGACGTTCTTTCCGGAAAGGGATCCTTCGACGGATGTGAACATGGGATCGAATTCGGATTCTTCGAGTACTTCGTCGCCCATGGCCGGGCAGCCGAAAGCGATCGCATCATATTCCGCCACCTTGTCAGCTCCAAAATCGGATGCGCCGAAGCAGTCCACCGCTGCTCCTTTCTCTTTTGCTCCTTCAGCTACGGCCTGTGCCATTGCCTCGGTATTGCCTGTTCCACTCCAGAATACTACTGCTGTCTTTTTCATTTGGTTTCTCCTTTCGGTTAATTGCATGATTGTTATATGTCTCTAACTATACTCCTTGAAAATGCCGCTCCGTAAAGAGCGGCAAAACAAAGGGAAAACACATGTGTTAGATTTTTCTAACTTTTGTAAGGATATCACGGATCCCATGAGTTGTCAATGGCTAACACTTGCTCTTTCTTGTCTGTTTTTTGCTTCTTTGACTTCCTTTTTGTTACCTGGATGAGTCGGGATACGGAGATGATTGTTAGAAAGGGCGAATGTGGTCGATTATCGGAATCAGGCAATGCCTCACATAACCTTCTCACATGAAGCCACAACCGTTTTAGTATATTTGAAAACGGTTTTATATCTATATTCGGCTTATTTTATATTGCTTTGTGGCTTATAGTGTGGTATGCTTAAGCAAAAGTAATCCTAATGCGAGTGTTGTTACATGCAATGCAGCTTACAAAAAGCGAGGTTCCGCAGCTATGACACTGGAAGAAATGAAAGATCGAAAAAGAGAACTCGGCTACACCAACGAGGACATAGCCCGTCTGTCGGGCCTGCCTCTTGGAACTGTGATCAAAGTATTCGGGGGCGCCACACGCTCTCCGCGAAGGGCAACGATCGAAGCCCTGGAAAGGATTCTGAAACCACGGACCTCCTGGGATACCACCACTGATCCGAGGGCATATCGGGATACTCCGATGATACTGCAAGATGCCCGGACGCCATATGGACAGCGTGATCTCAAGTCCGGCCTGCCCGGTCTGCTCTCCGAACCTGCCACTGCTTACGGCGCAGCAGAAAAACATGAAAAGAAGCAGGGAGAGTATACTCTGGAGGATTATCTCGCCCTGCCGGATGAACGACGGGTTGAACTGATCGACGGTGTCTTTTATGACATGAGTTCGCCGACAACATACCATCAACTGATCGCTGCCAAGCTTCATGCTATGATCCTGTCATGGATCGAACAGAACAAAGGCAGCTGCATGCCTTTTATGTCTCCCGTCGATGTACAGCTGGACTGTGACAACAAGACGATCGTCCAGCCGGATGTCCTGGTCTTATGTGACAAAAGCAAGATTACCAGGCCACGTATTGTAGGTGCACCTGATTTTGTTGCAGAGGTGCTTTCAAAGTCTACACGAAAAAAAGATCTGTTCATCAAACTGAGCAAATATAAAAACGCCGGTGTCAGAGAATTCTGGATCATCGACCCCGACAAAAAGACCGTCATGGTGTGGGATTTTGAACACGACGACCAGGTTGCACTTTACGGTTTTCGTGACAGGATCCCTGTCAGCATTTATGATAAAAATCTTGTAATTGATTTTTCAGTAATTGACAACCTTTTACTGGAATGGGGTGGTGTAGAATGACAGAAAAAGAAAACAGTCATGAAAACAAAAATGTCAAATACCAATGCAACATAGAGGCTGATCGGCCCGATCAGCTTTGTGAACCCTCCGCAGCTTACGGCATTGATGAAATGCATAAAAAGAAGCAGGGGGAGTATACTCTGGAGGATTATCTCACCCTGCCGGATGAACGACGGGTTGAACTGATCGACGGTGTCTTCTATGATATGAGCGCACCTGCCGGCTATCATCAGCTGATTGCTGCCAGGCTGTACGCGATGATCTTATCCTGGATCGATCGGAAAGAAGGCGGCTGCATGCCTTTTATTGCTCCGGTCGACGTGCAGCTCGACTGTGATGACAAAACGATCGTCCAACCGGATCTGCTAATTCTGTGTGACAAGGGCAAATACACGCCAGAACGCATCGTCGGTGCTCCTGATTTTGTTGCGGAGGTGCTTTCAAAGTCTACACGAAATAAAGATCTGTTTGTCAAACTGAGCAAATATAAGAATGCCGGTGTCAGAGAATTCTGGATCATCGACCCCGACAAAAAGACCGTCATGGTGTGGGATTTCGAGCACGACGACCAGGTTGCGCTTTACGGCTTTCGTGACAAAATCCCCGTCAATATTTATGACGGGGATCTTGTGATCGATTTTTCTGTAATTGATGACCATGTCAGGGAATGGATGTAACCATCGATTGTGACGGTCGATTGTGGCGATCGATTGTAACGATCGATTGTAACGGTCGACCGTAACTGTCAGTTGTGATGACTTGTCATCTTGTCATTTCTGCTTCTTTTTGTTCCCCGAGCCGTAAATGATGCTCAGCATGGTCAGGTCGTCAAACTGATCTGCCTCACCCACAAATTCGCTGATAGCGTTTTTGACGGAGTCAAGCAGCTCTACCGGATCTTCGGCATGGCTGTCGTTTACGGCTCTTAAGAGGCGTTTTTCTCCAAACAGCTCGTTATGCTCATTGGTCGCCTCGGTGGCGCCGTCGGTATACAAAAAGATCGCGGAACCCTTTTCCAGTGTGATCTCGTAATCGGTATATTTCATTCCTTCCAGGCCGCCCAGAACAAAGCCGTGCTTGTCCTTCAGTACTTCAAACTCCCCGTTCCCGTGACGGATGATGGGATATTCATGTCCGGCGTTGGCGGCAATGATCTTTCCGGTGGATATTTCGAGAATTCCCAGCCATGCGGTTACAAACATTTCTTCTTCGTTGTTCTGGCAGATCGTATGATTTGTATGAGCCAGGACTTCGGCCGGGGAGCCGCCCATCATGGCAAAATTGCTGATCAGGATCTTGGACATCATCATGAATAGCGCCGCCGGGACGCCTTTGCCTGAGACGTCGGCGATGACCATGCCAAGATGGTCGTCATCGATCAGGAAGTAATCGTAAAAGTCTCCGCCCACCTCCTTGGCCGGGTTCATTGTGCCGTAAATATCGAATTCGGAGCGGTCCGGGAATGCCGGATAAATGTAAGGCAGCATGTCTGCCTGGATCTTTCTGGCAAGCTCAAGCTCGGTGCTGATGCGCTCTTTTTCCTGCGTGATCCGGGTAATGTCTTCAATGTACCGTTTTGTCTTTTTTGACAGGTCGTCAAAGGACTCAGCCAGCACCTGGATCTCGTCGCCGGTCCGGTAGCACTCCTGCATTTCGAACAGCTTTCCGGTCCTGCTGCTTTCCGTGATGCTTCTGGTCATCTGCTCCACCGGCTTTACGATCCTGCCGGAAACGAACAGACCGCCCGCGATGCCAAGCGCAAGTATGGCGATGATCATCAGAATAATGCTCCGGCCTGTCTTTGATCTGCCCTCATTGAACACATCGGAGGCTCCGAAGTTGATGTTGTCAAGTTCCGCCAGAAGCTGCTGTGCAGGCTGCTCAGTCAGCTCTTTGTCCAGCACCCTGAACAGACACCAGCCCAGTGTATGGATTGGCGCTCCTTCCATGTAATAGCTTTTCCCGTCTATCTCGCAAACGGTCAGTTCTGTCGTACCCTGATATGCTTTTTCCAGGAAATCCGCAACTCCCTGATTTCCAATCTCCCTGAGATCCTGCGCCTCGTCGGCGGTTTCCACCGAAAAGACACCGTTGTCATCCGTTGCAAGAACAACCTGTCCATGGTCGTTGACAATAAAGATCGCGTCTTTTTCATCCTCTGAGATCTCGACGAAGCTGCCCATGGTTTCCAGCGTGACGTCCGCTCCCACTACCCCGACGATCTTTCCGTCTGCATGGACGGGTATCGAGCAGGTAATTCCTACTTCACCGCTGAAGGCGTCCGGTTCAATTCCGGTAAAATACAGGCCGTCCGCCTCGACAGCTCCTTTGTACCAGGGCCTTTCCGTCACAGGAAACGGAATCTGGTTTCCGTCTTCGTCAAACCGGTTGGCGGTATTCACATCGGCGACAAAGTGTGTGCCGTCACAAAGACCTACATAGCAGGCTCCCAGCTTGGGAGAATTGCGCAGCATGGCCAGCAGAGGATCGCCCATATGGGCGACGATGCCCAGATATTCCGATTTGGTATAATCAACACCTTCCGCATAAAGCACATGGACGTTCGGTGTTCCGTCGAGAGCCGGGTCGGGAAGGCTGACCTCGGCAGGCTGAAGCTTGTCCTTATTTGCAAAAAGTCCTTCCGCCATCGTCTGCATCATGTAGATGTAGTTGATGACTTCGACAAACTCGTTGTCCGCCATTTCCGCCTGCAGCGATGTTGCTTTAGCCATGGCGCCTTCAAGCATCACATGCATATTAGCTTCCGAAATCGAGGTGATTTTTTCCTGCTGCTCTTCTCTGGCCTCTCCGACAATTTTTGTGAGCATTCTGCTCTGATATATCGACACTGCCGCAAACAGCGCGATCGTGATCAGTAATATGGAGAGGACCATCCGCACGGTCTTTTCCTTCAGACCGCCGAAATTGATTCCGAGTATTTTTTTCATATCGATGACCTCCGAGAGGGTTTTCAAGTCTCGTTGGTTTATTATACCGCAAACGGTGCCCTATTTGAAGGTGCAACGTGCTGATATTGGATACCTGTAATGCACGAATTGTCCGTGTCCCGGTGTGCAGCGAGACTATAAACCGTGTCTGTCAGCCACTTACGAAAAAAAACATGCTGTCTGCGTAAAGAAACGAATCGGCTTTCCTTCGTGTGCTATAGTATTCCAAGAAAAAATCCACTGTTCCGTCAGAGCTGATAAAACATGGGAAGAAAGAGGTGCACAGATGCTGGAAAGAGTATCCAAGGTTTTGCCGCCCACGCGGATCAAGTCAACGAATGTAAAAGTAAATGAAATGCTGATCGGTTATCTGGCCGGGCCGTTCTGTGCCATGATCGCCAACGCCATTTTCGGCGCGTACCTGAACCGGTATTATGTGGATGTTCTGGGGTGGACGAAATTCGGTGTGTTTGCAACACTGCTTCCCATTTTATCCTCATTCGTCGCCATCGTCGGCAACATGCTGGTTGGCCGCTGGATCGACAGCACCCGCACGAAAGCCGGAAAGGCCCGTCCTTATCTGCTGATCGCCATTCCGTTGATCGCCGTGGCCATGCTGCTGATGTTCATGACCCCGACCAAGGGCGATCCGGCCATTCAGATGATCTGGATCGCAGTGACCTATAATCTTTATTACTCCCTGGGATATCCCTGCTACTCCACGGCGCACAGCTCTCTGGTCTCTCTTTCCACCCGGAATGCCAACCAGAGGGGCCTTCTGGCGACGCTTTCCAATGCATCCACCGTGGCGGCTGCCGGTATCGGCGCCAGTGTTCTGGCTCCCATTCTTCTGCAGCCCTTTATGTTTGTCACCGGACCGGACGGTCTTGACATCACGGCCAGCTACGCGAACTGGCGGATTCTCTCGATTGTTTTCGCTCTGCTGACCGCCGGCGGCATCATCGTGGAATATTTCTTCACCCGCGAGCGTATCACGGAGGAGGCTCTGAAGCTTAACCTCAAGGAAGAAAAGATCCCCATGAAGACGCATATGCAGGCATGTACCAAAGAAAAATACTGGTGGCTGGTCATGCTCTTCGTGCTGGTGTTCCAGTTCGGTCAGATGAGCAGGAACTCTTCCATGAGTTTCTATACCCGCTGGATGTTTGATTCGGTTGTCAACTCCGCCAACCCGGAAACCGCTTCTGCAAGCATCATGTCGACGCTTGGACTGATCGGCGGTCTTCCGGCCGTGATCGGTATGTTCGTTGCCTGGCCGCTTGCCAACAAGCTCGGAAAGAAGCGGGCCATCGTCATGGGCCTGTGCTTCTCGGTCCTGTCCGGACTTATCGGATTTGTCAATGTCAATTCCTTCCCGGTGGTCTGTGTGTCCGTAATCCTGAAAGGTTTCGGAACGATCCCGGCCCAGTATGTCATGCTGGCCCTTATCTCTGATATTCTGGATCACCTGGAAGCCAAAAACGGCTTCCGCTCCGACGGATTTACCATGTCGCTGTACAGCTCCATCATGGCAGGTCTCGGCGGACTTGGAATCGGCATCATCAACGCGATGCTTTCGTTCTCCGGCTATGTCAACACGGGTTATCATGTAGACCCGGCAACCGTCACGCTGATCGAGAACGTGTCCGAGTGGACCGGTCCCGTGATCTTCCGTCAGATGGGCGGAACCGAGGCCGTTCTGGCCTTCGCTTATCTGGGTCTGGAAGTGATCTGCGATATCATCGCCATCCTGCTGCTCTGGAAGATGGATGTGGAGAAGTACGGAGACGAAGACAGAAGGGCCATCATCGAGTGGCAGAAGAAAGCCGTTCTGGCCGAGGGCGGAACCTGGATCGAGCCGGAAGAACGTGCCCGCATGGAACAGGAACAGGCTGACCGCGAAGCAGAGGAAGCCAGAATCGCCGAGCTGAAGGCTCTGTGCGAAAAGAAGGGGCTTGATTTCGAGGCTGAGGAAAAGAAGTATCAGGAGAAGCTTGCTTATAAGAAGGAGCATCCGAGCATCATTGATAAGCTGCTTGGGTAAGAATAAATAAGAGGGGCTGTGTAATAATCCGTAAGGGGACGTTCCCGGTGGATTATTTCACAGCCCCTCCGCTTCTTATTTCCCGAACAGTTCGGTGGCAGACGGAAGGCCGTAAGCGCTCTCTGCGTTCTGCACGGCCCGGATGATGGCTTCGCTGACTACGTCGGCGGCGAGGCTTCCAACAAGATCCTGGTCGACCTGCAGATTGCCTGCCGAGACTGCATAAATGCTGTCGCCGTCTGCGGAGGTGTGGACCGGGCGGATGGAACGGGCGTAGCCGTCGTGGGCCATTCCCGCGATCTTGCAGAGCTGTGCCTTGTCGAAGGCTGCATTCGTCATGACGACCGCCAGAGTCGTGTTGCCGGTAAATTTGTTCTCCACCGGCCGTATGGAGGCGCACATGTATTCG
This sequence comes from uncultured Blautia sp., assembly GCA_946545425.1. Lineage (GTDB taxonomy): Bacteria > Bacillota > Clostridia > Lachnospirales > Lachnospiraceae > Blautia_A. The sequence goes on from CAMNNM010000094.1 coordinate 7,243, forward strand.
GTCGTGCTGCGAAGCGCTGTTCTGTCTTCTGTCAATAGGCCTGCGATCTGCGTTCCTGTTTTATAGTCATAGACGTCGCCGAGGGCGTTCAGCACGACGATGGCGCCGATCTTCAGATCCCCGATCTGTATGGCATGGCTTCCGATGCCTGTCTTCATGCTGGTTGCCATTCCGGCGATCTTTCCAACACTTGCGCCGCAGCCTGCTCCGAAGTTTCCATCCTGATAATTCGGCTCCTCCAGCGCATGCCTTGCTGCTTCGCGTCCCATGGCTGCGTCCGGCCTGACGGAAGCGTCTCCCACGGAAAGGTCGTAAATGTCGGCCTGGGCGACCAGCGGCACCAGGGCAAAGCCCGTGTCGTAGCCGATTCCCTTTTCTTCCAGATATTCCATGACGCCGTCGGCCGTGCCGAGTCCATAGGCGCTTCCGCCTGCCAGAACGATCGCATGGATTTCCTGCGCCGCCATAAGCGGATTCAAAAGCTGGCTTTCGCGGGAAGCGGGTCCGCCGCCGCGCACGTCCAGACCGGCATGCATGCCGTTTTCACAGATCAGGACGGTGCAGCCTGTTCCGGCTTCCTTGTTTTCGGTCTGACCGATTTTGATCCCGGAAATATCTGTGACGGAAATCTTTTTTATCATTTTTCTTTTTCCTTCCTGTGATGCAGCGTTCCGTAAACCACATCCTTGACCGAAGCATACTTGTCGGCAGCCGAGACGATCACTTCTTCCCTGCTTCTGGGGCGTTTTCCCCCAAGCGGCCACATGTGATGGCGGATAATGTTTTCTGTTTTCTGGTCCATTTCGGGATACAGCTCCTTTGCCACATCCACGGAATCCTTCGGATGCTGCATACAGCACTCACGGTTGTTTTTGTATTTTTCGTCGCGGCCGAGAATACCAAGATCGTGGCAGAGTGCTCCCTGCACGATGCTTTTCTGGTCAGATCTGATGCCAATCTTTTCCAGTGCATGGCTGAGTCTCAGGCTGGACGCAGTAACTCTCAGCGTGTGTTCTCCGACGGAGGTCTTTTTGTGATGCGTTTGCTTCAGAGCCTTCTGGAAGTGCTCTGATTTCAGAACAGGATCTCCGTACTCCCGGATTTCTTCCCGTATTCTTTTTTCGGACACCGTTTTTCTCCCTTCTCAGGAACTTTCTTCGTGATTTCGCGGCAGTTTCTTACTC
>CAMNNM010000095.1 GCA_946545425.1 uncultured Blautia sp.
GATCATGCGCCCGTATACGATGATGAATATCACGATGGACAGCGCCCGCATGGTGAGCTGGACGATCAGGGACTGCATGAACACCCCGAGGAGGGGTCCGAGCTCCATCGCTTTCAGGGTGTCCTCCATCGCGTCCAGGGCACTCGCGTCGACCGCAGTATCCCCGGCAATGACACCGGCGCTCGCGTTGACGACGTGCTGGGCGACGTCGAAGACCGCCATCGTGATATTGAAGGTGTTCGTGATCAGCATGACTGCCACGAACGTCTTGAAGACCCATTTGAAAAAGATCCACGTCTCAAAATTTGCAAGATTATTATGGTCGATGATCATCTGGATGAGCTCATAGCAGGCGATGAACGTCAGGATCATGCCGGCGATCGGTATGATGACCGTCTCCGACACGTTCCTGATCATGGAAAAGACTCCGGGGGCAAATGCCTCCGGAGCCATGCCGACCTGTCCCGCCACATCGCCTACCTGCTGGTTGACGGAATCGAACAGCCCCGTCAGGAAGCCCATGGTCCCGGCGACCAGCATTTCCTTGAGCCACTCAGCGATCTGCTCAAGTATTGCATCCAATATCGTCTACCTCCGTCCCGTCATCCGAACAGTCCCGAGAGCAGGGGGACAAGGGTCGTGCCGACGAGCGCCACTCCGCCGCCCGCCATGAGCTGCTTGATACCTATTAAGTTGTATTAAGTTGGATATGTTGCGGCAGATGCCGCAGAGAAGTTTTAGATGAATCAGTCGGTTTCCACATGGATGTCGGTACCGCTGATTTCTGGAATAGCTTTGAAATTAAAGTGCAGTTCTACTGTGATATTGCGATGACCATTGTCATCGATTTCTTCATGGACGATGATCTCTTTGACGAGCCGGTGCAGTGTCTCACGGTCAAGCTCTGTGATGTCGGCGTACTGCCGGATCTCGGCAAGCCACGCCTGCGCGTTCTCATCCATCATTGCCTCATCATCAAGGATCCGCTGTTCCTCTTTGATCAGCTCATGCAGAGATGTCTGCTCGCTCTGCGTCTTCTGGAGCAGCCGGTCGAAGGTGGCTGTTTCAATTTTCTCGTCGAGCAGATCCTCATACAGCTTTCCGATCATCTTGTCGAGTCTTTCCAGTCTTGCCTCGGCCTTCATGACATTCCGCCTGTGCGTCTCCCGTTCAGCTGCAGCTTCCGCATTTCTGGCTTCGGCCATCTTCGTGGCGATCTCATCCCCGTCCCCGATGGCGGCCTGCGCTGCCTCACGGATCTTGCTGAGAACCAGCTGATAGAGGAAGTCGTAATCGATCCGGTGCTGGGTGCAGTGCTGCTTTCCAAACTTATTGTACGTCACGCAGGCATAGATCTTGACCGGCGTTTTTGCATTCGTGTACCGGACCGTCAACGCCTTTCCGCACTCGCCGCAGCGGATCAGACCGGAGAAGAGACTCGTCTCATCGCTCACCTCATGCATCCTTTTTTTGATCTTATGCTGCACGATGTCGAATGTCCGCTTATCGATGATTGGCTCATGCTGGTTTTCGACCACGATCCATTCGTCCGGCCTTTTCTCCTTCACCACGCCCACCTTGAACTTATAGTGGACCTTCTGGGAAGCGATGGCTCCGTAGTAGACCGGATTGACGAGGATGTCCTCGATCACGGAGAAATCCCACATAAAGCGGCCTCGCTCCGGATCCTGCCGTTCCCATTTGGTAAAGACGTTCTCACGGATACCTTTCTGCCGGTTCCACCATGTCGGGCAGGGGATCTCTTCCTCCTCCAGCCTGCGCCGGATATAATTCGATCCCTTCCCTTCCAGCGCGTAGGCGAAGATCTTTTTCACGATCCACGCGGTTTCCTCATCGATCAGGAGATGGCCCTTCACGTCCGGATCCTTCCGGTAGCCGATCGGCGCAATGCAGCCGGTAAACTTGCCCTGCTTCGCGTGAAGCAGATAGGAAGAATGCACTTTCTTGGAAATGTCTTTGGAATACATCTCGTTGAGGATGTTCTTGAACGGCGCGATATCATTGCTTTCGCGTTCAGTATCGATCCCGTCATTCACCGCCACATAGCGGATGCTGTTCTTCGGGAAGAAGACTTCCATCAGATGGCCGGTTTCAAGATAGTTGCGTCCAAGGCGAGAGAGATCTTTCGTAAGAATGAGATTGATCGTCCCGTTCTCAGCCGCCCTGAGAAGCTTCTGCAGGCCGGGCCGGTCCATGTTGAGGCCGGTGTATCCGTCGTCTTCATACTCGGCAACGATCTCGTAGCCGTGCGCCGCGCAGTAGCTGCGGAGCAGTTCCCTCTGGTTCGAGATGCTGGCACTTTCGCCCTGCAGCTCATCGTCCTTGGAAAGCCGGCAGTAGATACCGGCTCTCCATTCGCTGCAAAAGGCACTGTCAAGGTTCATTGCGGTTTGTATCATAGTCTTCACCCGCACAGTCCGAGCGCAAGGTGTGATTCGTCACAAACCTTACTTTTACTATACCCTGTCTCCGGATCCTTCTCAACGGTTTTTTCGTTCCGCGCACGGACGATCCGCGCGGCGATGGCATCCGAAAACACATCTTTGGCTTCCGCCGTGCCGTCATAAAAGACACGGATATTGATCTTATTCGTCTTCCTCATACACGATCCCCCTTTCATGCAGTACCCTGCGCATCATTTCAAGATTTTCCTTCTGGGCTTTCTCTTCACCCCGAAGCTTGACGGCCATATTTGACCTCACCCTGCGGAGGAACTCCGGCCATTTCGCAGGATCCATGTCATCAGAAAGCCGGATGCTCAAGGAAATCATCTGCTTCCTGACCTGTTCATTGGGGACATACTGTCCGCCCCAGACCAGATTCCCGATCGTCCGGTCAAGGCTCTCTGTCCCGTAGATATAAATCAGCATCGGATCATAAAACGCTGTTCTCATAAGGAACTCCTTTCAAAACTCAGCTTTCATAAAAGAAGAGAAGACACCTTTTTCGGCATCTCCTCCGTGTTTTGTGACGATTATGACGATAATGACGATTATTTATACCCCACCCCTGTCTTGGAAATATCGTCATTAATCGTCATATCGTCACTGTTTGTGTCTTTTGTTTCGTCTTCCGGATCCGAAAGATGGACAAGCGTGATCGTCCTCTTGTCACCGGATCTTCTGTTCGTATATTCGATATGGAACTCATTGAACAGTACCGAAGTGTCTACATTCAGCCTTCTGGTCAGGATATTGGGCTTCAGTTCCAGATCCGGCAGGCAGGCCAGCAGCTCTGTTGCCGTCCCTGTCCAGTCGCCTTCCGTCCGGATATACTCTGCGATCCGTCTGGTCACCGGATCCACCGGTTTTAAGTGCAGCTCCTTCTCTGCCTTGGTCAGTTCCCAAATGCATCGGTCCCGATTGAACTCCAGCGTCAGCTCCTGATCCTCCTGATCGCGACCGACCACCTGCATCTTGGCCTCGTTGTCCGTGCGTTTCTTCTTCTGAAGGATGAACGCGCCGTCCGCAGCGCCCAGCAGGCCGTTGGTGCCTGAGATCATGTCGAAGCTGTCGCTGGCCTCCATCTTTCTGGTATGATGCACCACCAGAACGGCCACGCTGTGCCTGTCACTGAACTGCTTCAGATCCGTGATGTTCTGATAATCCATGGCGTAGCTGAAACTGTCGTTCCCGATCTCACGAACCCGCTGAAGCGTATCCACGATGATCAGCCTCGTATCCGGATGCAGGATCATGAACTCCTCCAGCTGCTCGTTCAATCCCTCGGCCAGCGTCTTGGACTGTGTGGCAAAGTACAGGCCTTCCACCGCATCCACTCCGAACATCATGCTGAGGCGGTTCTGCAGCCTCGAGAAATCATCTTCCAGCGCCAGATAAAGGACGGTGCCTTTTCTGACCGGATACTCCCAGAGCGGCAGCCCCATCGCCACATGATAGCCAAGCTGCGCCATGAAAAATGACTTCCCGATCTTCGGGCTTCCGGCAAATATATAGGTGCCGCATAGGAGCAGCCCCTCGATCACCGGCGTCCTCGGCGCAAATGTCATATCATAAAGCTCGGGCATCGAGACGGTGGCGAGGCTTGGCTTCCGGATGAGCGGGTTCCGCGCGATCTCCCTGGCCACCTTCAATACCGCCGCCTGTTCTTCCGGCGGTAAGTTTGAAAATTCGTCTTTCAAGATTGATAACCTCCTCTCCGTGGGTTTTTACAAATTCTGCTCTGTCTTTGATCGTTCCGGAGAGAAAGATCTCATCCAGAACATATTCGATATAGTCCAGCCTCTGGCAGGCTTCCACAAACCGGTCATCCCACACTTCATCCGGCGACTTCGGCGCGAACGCCTCCTTCCATTTTTGGAGCAGATGCGCGTAATCGCAGTACACTCTGAAGCAGCGTTCCTCGGCCTGCCGGTATTCCTGCGCGGGACTCACCTTCGGCTTTGGCGGACGGTCGCGGGGACGAAATCCGGTATTCTCATAAACAATGCCGAACGTATCCGCCAGCTTCTCGGCAGCATCCTTCTTTGAAAGATCAAAGAACTTTGCCGTGAAGTCGATCGCGTCGCCATCATCCTGACACCCGAAGCAGTGAAACCGCTTGTCCAGCTTCATGCTCGGATGCTTATCATCATGAAACGGACAGCAGGCCATACCGGACCGGTTCACTCGGATCCCGAACGCCTCGGCGGCCTGTCTTGCCGTAACGGCATCCCTTACGGATTCAAATACATTCATGCTGCACCTTCTTTCTGAAAGCCGTACCAGTTTTGGTACACCTTTCGGACATGAAAAAAGCGCCTGTCTTCATCGGTAAAACTGATCAAAACAGACGCTCATCATCGTTCCCTATTCGATTGTCTTCGTTGCGGCAGTCCCTGCTGTTCCCAGCGCCTCCGGTTGGCCTCATCAGCGCGGATCTTGTTCCTCGCAAGCCGGTCGCGAATGGATTCTTTGATCGGCTCCTTGATCACCGCTTTCTTCTCCGGTGTGCGGAAGATGAAAGCCATCTTGTCGGAAATATACTGTGTCATTCCTTTGAATACATTCATAACGCTCCGAAAGATCTGGCCTGCGAAATTTCGCTCCGCATCCGACAGACCAGCATTATTCAAAACGAGCCTTCTCTGTTCAGCGATCAGGTCAAAGTCTTCGTTCCGAACTTCTTCCAATACAGTCTTTGTCACAACATCGACCGCCTTCTCATAAGCTGCATCGGCCACTTCCTCGATAAACGCTTCCGTGTCCTCGATCCGGATCGTCAGCTCCTCCAGCTTCGCGTCTTTCGACTCGATCTGTTTGTCCTGATCGGCCAGCTTTTCTTTTTGCTTCATCAGGATATAATCCTGCTTTTCAAGATAAGCTCTTCCGCCGTATTCCGGTTCCTGATCCAGATGCAGTCCGTGCTTCGCGCAGATATCAAAAAGCATCGTTCTGCAGGCGGCATCAAAAGTCATTTTCCGGTTGTTCAGCTTTCCTTTTTTCTGATCCGGATGCGGCAGATCGAAGCCCAGCGCTTCCAGTGCCTTATCCTGTTGCGGCTGTATCTCTCCGTAAGCATTTTCGAAATCGAAGACATGGCGCTCATGGATGTGAGGTGTAGCCTCATCAAGATGCAGCGCCCAGTCCAAGATGTGGATGTGTTCACCGAAGCGCCGGTCAAATTCTTTAAAGAACTCCGCCGCGATCTGTCCCAGAACCGCAGGCGGAACCGATTGCTCCATCGTCCCGATCTGGATCAATGATTCCTCCGGACAGGTCTTCTTGTTTTGCCAGAGATCCATCGGCGTCCGATCCCGTTCCGTGTGGCCGGTCTTCCGGTTACGTTCGTGCTGGCCTTCGCAGTAATCATCATATCGCTCAGAGTAGAAAGCCTTCTCGATCTGCTCAAAGGAATACGCGATCTGATCCTCCTCGCTCTGATTCGATGGAGTGCGTGCTCCCTGATAGCAGTCCCAGTAGACATTGTGCTTCGCCCGCTCCTGATCGATGTGCTCACTGTTTGCGATATCGAAGCGGCGGTCATTGTGCTTTGGATTGTAAGTTCCGTTTTTTCCAGACCGGCCATTGTGTCGTGTTAGCTTCATAGGCAACTGATCCTTTCTGTCATTTTTTGAAAACCATGCTTTTTCCCTGCCTCATAAAATTCACGCGTCGCGGGTAGTGCGTCGGCAGGTAATACCCAGTACTAAGTGACGGTTCCCATCACTTAACTGGGCGGGGGACTTTCCCCTCGACCCGCGCCGGACGCTTCGCCCCGGCACCCAGAGCAGGGTTTTCGTCTCCGCTCCGCTCCGGTCCGCGCTAAACGGACGTCCACTGGACGTCCAGCGCCCCTGCACCCCGATAAGGGCGGCTGCCCCTTAACCCTGCCAAAGGGAACTGCATTCCCCTTGACCCCTGCACCGTCAGAAAGAAAGCCGCTGTTTGTCCGACAGCGTTTTTCATTTCTTCCGGCTTTTGTGAAACCGTCCACCGGACGCTCCCACAAAAAAAGCCGCCTGATCATTTCGCCGCTTTCCGCAAATGAGCGGAGAGCGAAAGTGTGGGCGGCTTCCTCATTCGACTCAGCCAGGGCTGTCGTCTTGGCTTTCGTCTTCTTCGGTTTTCACAGAATCGTTGCGCACCGATTCTGCCTAATGGGCAAAACAGAAACTGCCAGTTTCTTCTTCACTGGCAATCTCTGCTCTGCCCATTATCACCGGCAGCGTGATCGCCGCCGATCATAACAGGCATCACTTTTTCAATCTCCATCCTGTCGTGCAGACCCGTTCCTGCCCCGATCCTTCGCGGCGTATTTCCAGAAGAGGCGTGCGGGATGCACACTCGGTTCCGGTATCACTTCTGCAAACAGGGTATTCAGCTGTCAAGGTACGTGAAGAAAACTTCCTACTGAATGGAGTGGACAGATTTCGCGACTTTGGTCGAAATCAAAATCTCTCTACTGAATAGTGGGGAGGTAAATCAGCTATTCTGGTCGTGAACAAAAACTGATTTTTGAATTCCTCACGCATCCTGATCCGTAGCGAATCCCCGAAAGCGATCGTGAGAAATATTTTCTCTCCCACTAATCACCGAGAAATCCGCGCCGAGGAAAACAGCTCGATTGAAAAAAGTTGAAAAAAATTAAAAAAGGTAAAAGAAAAGGCCCTCAACTTTTTTCACGGTTGAGAGCCTTGGATCTGTTCACCTTATTAATTTTTTTAGTATGATTCACATACCTGCTTTGTAATCTACAGTTGTTTTTTCCTAAGTGCCATTTTTACAGAACCTTTAGGATCGGTTATCAGCAAACGGACAAGCCAGATTATAAGTCCAAGTGCAACGACCGAAAGTCCGAGGAACGCATCATTCAGCATATCCACAGGTGCCGGTGTAAAATATTCTGCCTGCAATTCGATATACTCGAAAATGGCATCCACAAACCACATGATGGACGCTCCCCAGTATAAAAAGCAAAGTATACCGAGTCTCATGCTGTCATCTTTACGATTATACCACTTTACAGTAGCAATGACGGCAGCAAAGACCGTAATAAGCAATGTCATATTACCGCCTCCTTACATTGTTGCACTTGATGCCGATTTTACAGCCGGACGTTTCACAATCGCATTGGCTGCTATACACATAACAATCCAAACAGCCGTGATCAAAACCGCCATGCTGACACCCACCGTAGCCATCTCATGGAACATCTCAGCCGCATCAGCCGGATCAGACATTGCCGTCAGGAACGGAAACCACGGCACAACCTCCCCGTGCCAGATATGTTCAAACGCAAGAAGAACCGCGCCTCCCCAGAGCATATAAGTAAGCCACTTCAGCTTTCTGCTCAACGGAATTCTGGTCTCTTCCATTTCCGCTTTTGCTCCCTGATGTTCTGCTGCGCTCAGTTCCTTCTTTTCCTCTGCCTTTTCTACGGCAGTCACCACAACAGCTTCAGCTGCCGACACTAAAAAACACGCCATCTTCTCTACCTCCTGATCTTGATAAATGCCTCCTTCTGGAGTCCCCAGACGCCTTCATGGCATGCCCTTGCATAACAAAAAGGCATACAAATCCCCTTCTGGGAAATGTGTACGCCTTCATGACTTACGTTTAATGAATAAAATTCAAAAGTTCTGTGTACTTCTGTACACAATCGATAGCTTCATGCAATCCTTTTATTTATACCTCATTAAAGGCTATTTTTCAATAGTCTACCAGAATTTTCTTCACCTGTGTCAGGGCGTCCGCCACAAGCCGTCCTGTGCTGAAGTCCGACACTCCCGCGATATAATTATCGCAATTGCTGAAAGGTATCATCACGCGTTTTGCATTCGCCTGAGCA
>CAMNNM010000096.1 GCA_946545425.1 uncultured Blautia sp.
TACTGGACATGCTGATGGGTGAACAAATGATCCTGGCAATACTCATAGTTTCCGTTGCATCGTGTACAGAACCGGAACTCAAGATTCGGATCATCCAGTTCTGTTCTGCCGCATACGGCACATCTGTGCTTTGTGACAGTTCTGTTCGCAGAAGATCCGCTGCCGTACTGCCCTGAATTTCTTCCCCGGTACTCCATCTGCTTCCGGAACTCTCTTTTTCTTCTGATCTCTGCCGGATTAATTCTTCTGTAATCTCTTGTCAGCAGGAAAAAGATAAAGAAGTTAAGCAGAGATGCCACGATCGGAACGATCTGGTACCACACGCCCATACGGATATAGGTGATCATGTCATAAGCCAGGAAGCCAAGATATACAAACGCCATCCACTTGACTTTCAGCGGAAATACAAACATCAGCAGGATCATCTGATCGGGGTACATTGCCGCGTAGGCAAGGAATACCGACAGACTGATGTAGTAGGTGGAGAATAATCTGGCCGATAACGAAATCCCGCCGATCGTGATCAGATCCAGTGCTCCTCCAGTCAGAAAGTAAAGGACAAAGGCTCCCAGGATCGTAAACAGGATCCCGGAAAAAATGTACAGGGTATACTTAAAATCCCCAAGCGTCCTTTCAAGAGCGGTACCGATCGGCATATAGAAAAAGAATATCGCGACGATAAACAGCATGCCAGTCGAGGGCGGTATCAGTACCCAGCTGATCAGTCTCCAAACCTGCCCCTTCAGAATCAGAGCCACATTCAGGCTGATCAGTGAAATCGCCTGCGGGCTGAAGGTGGAAAGCAGGAATCCCGCAATATAGGTTGCAATGATGTAATAAGTAAGATTAGGGATTCCAAGCCTTCCGAATTTTCGTTCAAGCTTATCTAAGAATCTCATTTCGCCGAATCCGTCTCCTTCCATTTGATTTTTTGTAAAAGCATGGAAAAGATTCACTCTGTTGCTTTCAAGCAACAAAGTCTTCCATGTATTATAAGTGAGTATAAAAACTGTGTCAAGAGTATAGGTGAGTCCATCATTTCTTCACATTGAAAAATCCGGCTCATCCAATTATAATAGAATACCAGCAACAACTCTATAGTATATCGGCAACAACTTTTATGCAGCTTATTCATTCTTTGGAGGTATCAGAATGAATCAGTCCATTTTCGGCAAACAGTTTACCATATGTACCTGGGGAGAATCCCATGGTCCCGCCCTCGGGGTCGTGATCAACGGTTGTCCCGCAGGACTTTCACTTGATCTGTCCGACATTCAGAAATATCTGGACCGCAGAAAGCCGGGACAGAGCAGATATACCACAGCCCGAAAGGAATCCGATGAGGCCGAGATCCTCTCCGGCGTTTTTGAAGGCCGTACCACAGGAACTCCGATCTCCATCATGGTCAGAAATCTGGATCAACGTTCCCGGGATTACAGCAATATAATGGACACATACCGGCCCGGCCACGCCGATTATACCTATGATATGAAATACGGCTTCCGGGATTACCGTGGAGGCGGCAGGTCTTCGGGCCGCGAGACCATCGGCCGCGTTGCAGCCGGCGCTGTCGCGGCAAAATTCCTGGCTTCTCTCGGAATTCAGATCACCACTTATACAAAGTCGATCGGGCCTGTCAGCATTTCAAAGATGGATTTCTCCGAGATTGAAAAGAACGCTCTGTATATGCCAGATTCAGAGGCTGCAGAAAAAGCTGCCGCGTATCTTGAAAAGTGCATAGCACAGCAAGACAGTGCCGGAGGCGTTGTGGAATGCAGGATCACAGGCGTTCCTGCAGGACTTGGCGAACCTGTTTTTGGAAAGCTCGACGCCGCATTTGCCGCAGCGCTCATGTCTATCGGCAGCGTCAAAGCCGTAGAAGTCGGGGACGGCTGCGCCGTATCGGCCGCGTGCGGAAGCTCCAACAATGATCCGTTTATATCGGACGGAAAAACAATACAAAAAGCAACCAATCATTCCGGAGGCATTCTTGGCGGCATCAGTGACGGGGACGACATCATTCTTCGTGCACATATCAAACCGACACCTTCCATTTCGCAGGTTCAGAAGACGGTTCACAGCGATCTGACGCCCGCCGATCTGGTAATACAGGGGCGCCACGACCCGGTCATCGTTCCGAGGGCTGTGGTGGTCGTGGAATCCATGGCGGCACTTGTTATCGCGGACGCAGTGCTCTGCAACATGGGCGCTCAGCTTGAAAATGTGCTGTCATTCTATAACACAAAACCATAACACAGGAAAAGGCTGAACAGGTATTCCAACCGGCTCAGCCTTCGTTTTTTATCAGTTGTTGTAATCGCCCGGCACCGCCCAGATATGAATGCTGTTCGGCAGATTCACACTGACAGGCTTTCCGTTCATGATCAGGAGATTCTTTTCGTAATCGACCTTGAACATCGTGATGGTATTGCTCACATGATTTACGACCGCGATATGATTGTTGTCCGGGAAGATGACCATGTCCTTTGGATATTCGCCGCTGATCGGAAGGGTGAATTTCTTCTCGATGGTCCCGTCCTCTGCGTTGACATTAAACATGGAAACGCTGTCCTCTCCTGCCGTCGTGCAGAACAGATGACGGCCGTCCGGAGCAAGGCGAAGGGCACAGGCTGCGTTGTGGACCGCGTCCTTGTCGTGATCTTTACGGAGCGTGCTGACCGTCTGGATCAGTTCAAATTCGGGCGTACGTCCGGAACCGTCGTAGCTGTATACCTTGATCTCGTTGCTGAGTTCAAACAGAATGTAGGCATACCGTCCGTCCGCGCTGAAGCGGATGATCCTGGGAGCGCTTTCTCTGGGGCATCTGAGAATGTCGACCAGCTCCAGCTTGTTCGTACGTTTGTTGATGCGGTAAATCTTCACCTGATCGATGCCGTTGTCTACCGCACAGAGATATTTGTTATCCGGCGTAGGCCTTACGCAGTTGACATGCGGACGGAAGTTCCGCTCCGCAACGCTTCCAAGTCCCACATGAAAAACGCCGTCCATCAAAGATCCGAGACTTCCGTCGTGTCTGGTGTGTACAACAGTAACTTTGCCGTCATGGTATCCGGCAACAAACAGATACTTGCCGTCCACATCGGTCGCCAGAAAGCAGCCGCGCATACCGTCTATGCTGACGCTGTTGATCCTTCTCAGATCGCCGTCTTCTTCTCTTTCAAAAACGGCCACGCCTTCATCCTCGATGGAGTAAAGATATTTACCGTTTTTTGAGATGGTGATATGGGATGCATTTGAGCATTCCACTTCTTTGCGCTTTGTAAGAATTCCTTTTTCAACATCCACATCAAGAATGGTTATCCCTTTGCTGGTTCCATGTGTATAGGAACCCACATATGCCACATATCTCTTCTCTGCCATTTTGATCGGACCTCCATTCGTCCCGGAACCTGTCACATCTTGCTGCGGATCTGTAATACCAGATCGATCAATCCGTCTGCTGTTTCCTTTTCGGCCAGATACGCCTTCATACCGCATGCCTCTGCTGCCAGTTTTGTCTGAGCTCCGATACAGGCGGCGCTAAGCTTCGAAAGATCCGCCCCCTTCACCGACTCGGCAAAACCCTTTACAGCATGCACGCTGGTAAACAGAACGCACTGGATCTTTCCTGCTGCTGTTTCCTTTTTCAGGTCTATGCTGTCTATCTTGTTAAGTCTGATGCTGCTGATGGTCAGCGCCTCAACCTCATTTCCTCTTTCACGCAGAGTTCTGACAAGCTCAGAAGACTCTTTTCCGTTTCTCGGGAACAGGATCCGCTCATTTTCGGACGACCGTTCGCTGAACTCACGGACGAAAGCCTCCGGATCGTTTCCTGACGGAACAAAATCGGCGAATATGCCTTTTTCTCTCAGTCTCCTGGCTGTCCATTCGCCTGTACACCCGATCTTAAGACCTGACAGGCGGCGAAGATCGATGCCGCATTTGATCAGCTTATCCAAAAACATCTCGGCTGCGGCAGGGCTTGCAAACAGCAGCCAGTCGAAAGAATCAAGATGCGCCGCAGCGTCTTTAAAATAATCGTTCTCCTTCATCTGAACGGCGGACCATACCGGAAGCTCCAGTACTTCGGCTCCGCACTCTCTCAGCTTCTCGGAAACGGCGCTTTCTCTTCCCCTGGCTTTTGCAGCAGCGATCCTCCATCCCGAAAGGGGAAGCGGATCAGATTTTACACGCACACCCCCTGCATAGAACACCGCAGGCTCGCTTTTTTCCTCTTCTGTGAAAGCGGATACAAAGTCTGCCGTGGAAGAAAGAACACCTTCGGCAATTCTGGTATCGGCACTGATGCCGCCGACCGTGACACAGGCTGGCGTATCCGGATCCATGCCTGCTTTTACAAGCTCGTCTGCAATATCGGCCGCATCACCGGCTTTGCACAAAACCAGAAGATTTCCGCCGTTTCTGGCCGACATTTCGGAAGCTGACTTCAGTTTCTGATCTGCCGGTCCCTGATAGCGGATGACCGTAAGCAGGGCTTTCTGTCCGAAAACCGGACAGCCTGCGTTTTCGAGAACACCTGCCTCCCCGATCCCCGGAACCACTTCGCACGGGATTCCCTCATCGTGCAGAGTCACAAATTCCTTGTGACTGTCCGCTCCAAAACAGGGATCTCCCGAAATCAGCCGTACAACGCGGTAACCATTTCCTGCTTCTTCTGTCAATGCAGCTGCAATACGTTCTGCGTCAGCCGGCTTTCCGCTTATATGGATCTTTCTGGCTGTCTGCGGTATCAGCGCAAGCACCCCGCTGCCAGGAGTATCGTCATATACGACGACCTCTGCCTTTTTCAGAATTTCCAATCCCTTCAGCGTCAGCATTCCCGCGTCTCCGGGACCTGCACCGACCAGCCAGACTCTGCCTGTTTTCCTCATAAAATATATGATCTCCTTGTTGATTATTTGTTACTGTTCTATATCGTTTTCGATCTTATTCAGGGCTTTATCGATCTCATCGCGAATGCGGGAGGCCTTTTCCCGGTTTATGCCGCTGGCGGTCACGCCGACCACCAGGTCCTTTGTCATGTAAACCCCCGGGAAATAAAAGTCGCATTTATCTCTGTCGCTTGCGATATTTACATAAACGCCCTCGGATCTGCAGATCCGGAAAATATCGTCGTTCAGTTTTCTGTCATTTGTAGTCGCGATCACCATGTAGGCCGATGAAAAATCCGATCTTCTAAGCGGTCTCATCTCAAGACGGATCTGTCCGAGCCTGGACATCTCACGAATCTCCTTGTCCGCCTTCTGCGCGACGACTGTTACCTTTCGTGTAAACTGGAGCAGTGTGGATATCCGTCTGTGAGCGACCGGACCTCCGCCGATCACCAGCACTTCTTTATCTGACAGATCGATAAACATAGGAAATAAGCGCTTTCTGCTCATGCGTAGTTTTTTCTGTCCTTTCACGTATTTATGCGGTCTGCACTCATTCAATATGATAATCATTTCGCGCATTTCTGTCAATCAGTTTCCATGGACTCATTCACGCTTTATCAAAGTGATTGACTAAAAGATGGATTCTATGTAAAATATGGAAAGAAATTTGAGAGGAGAGGATAAAATGGAAAACAGACGTGTCATGATGAACAAAAAAACCAATCTCCTTCAGCTCGAGGAGCATATGTATCCTCTGGTCAACGTGGAGAATCCGAACACATTCCGGAATCTGTTTCCCTATACAGAAATACCGAAGATCGCATTCAACGACAGAATCGTCCCCCACTGCATGCCTGACGATATCTGGATCACCGATACCACCTTCCGTGACGGTCAGCAGTCCCGCGCCCCGTATACGACCGAACAGATCGTAACGATCTACGATTATCTTCACAGGCTCGGCGGTCCCGAAGGACGTATCCGCGCGTCCGAATTTTTCCTTTACAGCAAAAAAGACCGGGAAGCCGTCGAAAAATGTATGGAACGCGGCTACGAATTTCCCGAGGTCACCAGCTGGATCCGGGCCAGCAAGAAGGATTTCGAGCTTGTCCGCGACATGGGCATGCGTGAAACCGGAATTCTGGTAAGCTGCTCCGATTATCATATTTTCTATAAGCTGAAGATGAACCGCGCACAGGCGATGGAGCATTATCTGAGTGTTGTAAAAGAGTGTCTTGAAATCGGCGTGGCCGTCCGCTGCCATCTGGAGGATATCACCCGGGCCGACTTCTATGGTTATGTTATTCCTTTCTGCCTGGAGCTGATGAAGCTGAAGCAGCTTTACGGCATCCCGATCAAGGTCCGCTGCTGCGATACCATGGGTTACGGCGTCAATTATCCCGGCGCCGTTCTTCCGAGAGCTGTTCAGGGTATCATTTACGGTCTCATGGTGCATGCTGGCGTTCCGTCCGAACTGATCGAATGGCACGGACACAACGACTTCTATAAAGCCGTCAGCAATTCCACCACCGCATGGATCTACGGCTGCTGCGGAATCAATACCTCTCTGTTCGGCATCGGCGAACGTACGGGAAATACGCCTCTCGAGGCCATGGTATTTGAGTACGCCCAGCTCAGAGGCAATCTGGGCGGCATGGATCCCACCGTGATCACCGAGCTTGCCGAATACTATGAAAAAGAGATCGGATATCATATTCCCGAGCGTACTCCCTTTGTCGGGGCCAACTTCAACGTAACGCGGGCCGGAATTCACGCCGACGGACTTCTGAAAAACGAAGAGATTTACAATGTGTTCGATACCGAAAAGTTTTTGAACCGTCCGGCGGAGGTATCCGTTTCCAACACCTCCGGCGCCGCCGGCATCGCACACTGGATCAACACCCATTATCACCTGAAGAACAATGACCAGATCGATAAGAATTCCGAGCTGGTTACAATGATCAAAGCATACGTTGATAAGGAATATGACGAGGGCCGCGTTACCGTGATGTCCAACAAAGAGCTTGAAGAGCTCGTACGGGAGCTTTCCGGCCGGCTCGGACTGCAGATCGGAAAATAAAGCGGAGCGTCAGCCTGCAGACAGTTGATTGCGGGGTGCGCAGCGCCCCAAAGAATAAGGAGATCATAAATCGTGAATAAAATTCAGATGAAAACGCCTCTGGTAGAGATGGATGGAGATGAAATGACCAGAATCCTCTGGCAGTATATCAAAGAAGATCTTCTCCTTCCTTATATTGACCTGAAAACAGAATATTATGACCTTGGACTCAGGCACAGGGATGAAACCGATGACCAGGTAACCATCGATTCGGCTCTGGCCACAAGAAAGTATGGCGTTGCCGTCAAGTGCGCCACCATTACCCCCAATCAGGCCCGGGTCAAGGAGTACGATCTGAAGGCCATGTATAAAAGCCCCAATGGAACCATCCGCGCCATGCTGGACGGAACGGTCTTCCGTTCTCCCATTATTGTAAAGGGCATCTCTCCATGCGTTAAAAACTGGAACAAGACCTTTACGCTTGCCCGTCATGCCTATGGAGACGTTTATAAAAATACGGAAATGCGTATTGACGCTCCCGGAGACGTCTATCTGACGTATGTAAACGAAAAGGGAGAAGAAACCCGGACACTGATCCATCACTTTGACGGCCCCGGCATTGTGCAGGGCGTCCACAACATGGATCAGTCCATCGTCTATTTTGCCAAGACCTGTTTTGAATATGCTCTGGATACGAAACAGGATCTGTGGTTCGGCGCCAAAGATACCATTTCCAAGACCTATGATGCCAGATTCCGTGACATCTTCCAGCAGATGTACGACGAAGAATACAAGGAAGCCTTTGATAAGGCCGGTATCTCCTATTTTTATACGCTGATCGACGATATCGTCGCCCGGGTCATGAAATCAGAAGGCGGCTTCGTCTGGGCGTGCAAGAACTACGACGGCGATGTCATGAGCGATATGGTTTCATCGGCATTCGGTTCTCTTGCGATGATGACCTCCGTTCTGGTATCTCCCCACGGCTGTTACGAATACGAAGCCGCGCACGGTACCGTCATGCGTCATTATTACAGGCATCTGAAGGGTGAGGAAACTTCCACCAACTCCGTGGCAACCATCTTTGCCTGGACCGGAGCCCTGAAAAAACGCGGTGAGCTCGACTCTCTTCCGGAGCTGGTCTCTTTTGCAGAAAAACTTGAATCCGCAGTTCTTTCCACCATCGAATCCGGATGCATGACCAAAGACCTTGCGGCCATCACCACACTCACTGACGTTACGGTATTAAACAGCAGAGATTTCATCCTCGCCATCAAAGAGCGGCTTGAAAAAGAGCTGTGAT
>CAMNNM010000097.1 GCA_946545425.1 uncultured Blautia sp.
CTATGTTTACCTGAAGACTGTTCATGAAAGGGCTGTGAAATAATCCGACGGGGACCGCTTCCGCTTGGTCCTCGCGCAGCGGCACATAAGAAAAAGAATACGTGTGAAAGATGGATTGCTCCTCTTTCACACGTTTTCTTTTTCAAGTGCCGGCGCTGCGGACGTCCCCTTACGGATTTTTATCACAGCCCTTTTAAACGATCAGATAGGGAACGATATCTAAGTACTGTTGGAATTAACGTTGACCTGAATAGGGGCACCCGATATAATCGGATTATAAAGATGTATTATTTGCCTTGAAGGGAAAGGTATGTAAAAGGAGAGGGAATAGTATATGAGACAGATGAATGGTTTTATGCACGGAGTTAATCTCGGGGGATGGATTTCCCAGTTTGATGAGGCTTCGGAGGAACATTTTGGATCGTTTATTACGGAAGATGATATCCGTTATATCCGTTCACTTGGAATGGATCATGTGAGGGTTCCGGTAGATTATACCGTTCTGGAGGAAGAAGACGGGACGCCCAGGGAAAGCGGATACCGGTATCTGGATGACTGTGCACTGTGGTGCCGGCAGAACGGTCTGTCCATGATCATTGATCTTCACAAGACTTACGGATATTCCTTCGATCCGCTGGACGAAACGGACAAAACAGTTTTCTTTCACGATGCGTCGCTGCAGAAACGCTTTTTCGATCTGTGGGAAAGAATCGCAAAACGGTATCAGAAATATTCCGGGTTTGTGGCCTATGAGCTTCTGAATGAAATCGTTGAGCCGGAAATCAAAGAGGAATGGAACCGGATCGCTCTGAAGGCGATCAGTGTCATCCGCCGCTATGCACCGGATTCATGGATCATTTTCGGCGGGGTCATGTATAACGCCGTGGTGAGCGTGCCTGATCTGCCTTTGACGGACGACCCGAAGGTGGCGTACACCTTCCACTGTTATGAGCCCCTGTGTTTTACCCATCAGGGAGCCTATTGGGTCAAATCGATGCCGAAGGATTTCCGGACAGCATATCCGCAAAAGCTGGAAATATACCGCAGTGAAAGCAGGAAGGTGTCGAAACAGCTGGCCGGTACGATTTTTGAGTCATGGCTTGATGATCTCGGGATGATCGGACCGGAATTCTTTGAACGGATCTTTGCTCCGGCGCTCCGAACTTCGGAGGAGAGAGACATTCCTTTGTACTGCGGGGAGTACGGCGTCATAGACCTGGCGGACTCTGAATCCAAGCTGAACTGGGCACGGGACATCTGTTCCGTGTTTGACAGGCACGGCATTGGCAGAGCTTACTGGAACTATAAGGAAAAGGATTTCGGTATTATCAATATCGGAGACAAAGAGGTACAGAAAGAACTGGGGCGGCTGCTCTGAAACAGATACGCAGAACCTGACAGGTACGGTGCATCAGGCTGACGGATGTTCTGGAAAGGAGATATGACATGAGGCTGAAAAAATGGATGGCAGCGGCAATGGCGCTGTTTCTGCTGACTGGTATGTTCCCTGTGACGGCACGTTCAGGTGAAGAAGAAACCCCGACGGAAGATTTCTGTCCCTATTCATGGTCAGGTGAGCATGTATGGGAAGAACCCGTGATCATTGAGAATGCAGACTGCCAGCATGCGGGGGTGGAAAACCTGTACTGTGCATACTGCGGATATAAAATGTCAGTGACGATCCCGCAGACGTTTCACAGCTATGGCAGTTTTGTCACGATCCAGGAACCGACCTGCTCTGAAGAGGGAGTCGTGGAGAGAACCTGCACTGTGTGCGGTGCTGTCGACAGGCAGCCCCTTGACAAGACAGATCATGTCTTCGGAAGTCAGGAGATCACAAAGCAGGCAAGCTGTACATCACCGGGAACCATGACGTCCACGTGCATGATCTGCGGTGAAAAAGTGGAGGAAACGATTCCTCAGAGAGCGCACAGCTATGGAACCTGGAAGACGACAAAAGAGCCCACGCAATTCTCGTCCGGGGCCAGAGAACGCACCTGCAAGAGCTGCGGCAATACGGAGCATGAGACGATCGATCCGGACGGAACACTGCGCCGGGGCGATTCGGGCGACGAAGTAGAGGCTTTGCAGGACCTTCTGAACGAAGCCGGATTCGACTGCGGTTATGCAGACGGAATTTATGGAGGCATGACCGAAAACGCGGTATCGGAACTGCAATCAGCCTATGGACTGCCTCAGGACGGAATCGCATGGCCAGGCATCATCAAACTGCTGAATGGTGAAGCAGGCGGTCTGGGCGTCCTGAAAGAAGGAGCCTCTCTTAAGATGGCAGGGGAAGCCATTCCGGCTCAGACGCTCTACGATGGAAAACAGATCAACGTCACCGTCAAAGTAACAAACAACGGAAGTGAGGACCTGCAAAAGATCCAGTTTTCCTACGATGCAGGAGATGAAATATTTCATGAAGTCTGGATGGACGGCGTTCTGAAATCGGGAGAAACGAATTCGTTTATCTACAGGATCAATGTAGACAGCAGTGATTTGGGAAAGGACTGGGGCCATCGGTTTGTGGGGGCGAGCGCGGTAACGGAAAAAGAGGAAACCGTCTATGCTTCTGCACTTCTGGTCTTTGCAGGACTCAAGGAGGAACCCTCCATCCTGCTGGTTCCGTACGACACTACGGGCATGGCGGCAGAGCTGTCCGGGACACTGGACGTTCCTCTGTTTGTTTTCAATAACGGAAATGAAGATCTGACCGGCCTTGCAGTAACGCTGGACTCCTGCGGTGGAAGCGCAGTTCCTTCTGCGGATATCTGCGCGGTGCCGGCCAAGTATCTGTCATCTTTTGATGCCGGCGATTCCTTTATTATCGATTATCAGGTTACCGCAGATACGACAGATGAAGCCTTTGCGGGCCAGCCCAAGTCTCTGGGTGGCGGAGAAGGGATGTTTACACGGCGTGTGGACGTGGCCGCGCAGGGCGTCTACTCGGATCTGCCGGTTTCGGATTTCTGTGATCTTTTCTTTGGATTCCTTATAAGTGACACGGAGGCACCCAAGCCTTCTGTAACACCGGTACCCGTTACGCCGACGCCGGTACCCGTTACGCCCACGCCGGTACCCGCAACGCCGACACCGGTGCCCGCAACGCCTACGCCGGTACCCGCAACGCCCACGCCACAACCCGTAACGCCGTCAACGGTTCCGGAAACGGGAGATATATGCAGTAATGTACTGATCGGAAAAGGACATGCGGTAACAGAATACAATCTTCACATCTGTGCAGAGCACTTAAAAGCAGAAACGCAGGCGGAAGCTCTTCTTCAGGCAGCACATACAGATGAGGAGAGAGAAGGAGCGTGGATAAAAGTACAGGAAATCTGGAAAGCGGAAACTGATAAACTGTATCAGAGCATGCTGGATAAAGCAGAAACCGAGGAAGTCCGCGGCACGATCACGGAAGAAATGAACAGCTTTTACGATGCGGCTGATGCCTGCGCATCTTCCCTTGAACTGCTGCTTCCATCTGATCCGGCACAGCGCGCAATGAAGAAGGCGGAACTTTTCAGGGAGAAGTGTACAGAACTGTGCTATGAGATCCATACTGCCCCGGCTGACCGTTCTGACAGTCTGAAAAATGAAATAGTAACAATGGAGGATGCTGCGGATTCCCCGGCATGTGTGACAAGCACAGGAAATAAAACCGATCAGGACACGCAGTATTTTGAGAATCTGAGTACGGATCATGCTTCGGTGGACGATATGGTCATGAAGCTTCTGAAAGAGGCAGAGACACCGGCCGAAATCACAAACGTATGGCAGCTCTCGAGACGTATGTGGAAGTCGGATCTGGATAAGACGACTTCTGTCCGCCGCAGGACTGCCGGCGAGGAGGAGCGCAGGATCATAGATGAGGATGCAGAGAAATTTGATCAATGGCTGAAGGCAAGAGAGAATTTCCTCAAATATCTGTATCCGGAGAAACCGGATATTGTTTCTGAGATCATGGCAAGAACCGTGATGAAACGGGTGACCGATTACTGCGAAGTCATGAACACAGTCGGATAAACCCTAATATATAGAGACCGGAAACAGGTTCGCGTTTATGAACCTTTTCCGGTCTCTGCTTTTTTTGTATACATATATCAGTCTGTTTGTGGTAATATGGTACAGTCGCCTGACAAGACGTTGTATCAAAAATCACAGGAGAAGCCATGCCATGATCATAGATCAGAACCTGCGCATAACATTGGAAAAACAGATTCCGGCACTCCGGGAACAGGTCCGGAGATTATACACAGAATATGACAGAAGATTCGGTCTGAAGGGCGCCGCGGTTCCGGTGACCTTTGGAATGGAAACCGATGTTCTCGGATATTATGCGCCCGGCGGCGAAATGCATTCCGCAATGGAACGGTTTCATTTTTCCCTTCTGTTTGTGGGAAGCTATGCCGAACGCGCCATTTCGAAAGAAGACCGGCTGGATATATTTAAACACGAATACGCCCATTATATGCAGAGAAATATGCCGATCCCAAAAGAATATATGTGGAAAGCCGGAAAGCACGGGTCAGACTGGAAATACTGCTGCTCCCTTGTCGGCGCGGCGCCCACCGAGTATTACCGGGCAGGCGATGCACTCATCAGACACGATTATGATAAACTCCTGAAGAATATATGGAAGGATCCCAATATCCCGGTGCTGGATATTCATCACAGAGAACAGGCATATAAGAAGGACAGGGATTCCAGGGTCCTTTATCAGACGGGGGAGACTGTGACCCATCCGAAATTTGGAGAAGGCGTTATTACGGGAATTGAGCCTAAAGACGGTTCTGTCAGACTGAAGATACGCTTCCGGAACGAGGAAAAAATGATCGATCAGAAGTGGCTGAAACGCAGCACCTTTAAGAAACCGCGCTGAACGGTCCGGAAAGGAAACAGAATGAAAGAAAGAATTGCCGGACAGATCGTAAAATACCGGTTTCTGATCCTCGTTGTCATGCTCTTTGTTACGGTCCTTTCCGTCCGGGGGATCGGAAAAGTCCGGATCAACTATGACCTGAACGAGTATCTGGCCGACGAAACCATGACGAAGCGGGCTCTGCAGGTCATGGAACAGGAATTCGGATCAAGCGAACAGCTGCAGATCATGTTTCATGACCTGAGGGAAGACCAGCTGGAAACCTGTATCTCCGCACTGAAAAACAGGCCGGAGATCCTTGCCGTAACCTATGATCCGGAGACGAATGACAAAAAGGCAGGCGATGCCCTGTACCAGCTGATAACGCTGACTTTGCATGATGACTGTGACAGCGCTGCCTTTGTTACGGAACTGCGGGAGATGTTTCCGGAGGCCGGGGAATATGTGGTCGGCGGTTCGGCGGCTGCCGGACTGGATGTTCAGAACCAGGTGGGAGAGCAGATGCCGAGGGTCATGGGAATCGCCGTGGGGATTGTGTTTATGATCCTTCTTCTGACTTCCCATGCCTTTCTGGAACCGGTGGTCATACTTTTTACCCTTGGAATCTCCATTGTGATCAACATGGGTACCAATTTTATATTTCCCAAAGTATCCTTCATCACCTTTGCCGTGTGTGCGATCCTGCAGCTGGCGCTTTCCATCGACTATGCCATTATGCTGCTGCATACCTATAACGGATTCCGGGACGAGGGGAAAATGCCGGAAGAGGCCATGATCCTGGCGCTTTCCAGGACCTTCATGCGGATTGCCTCCAGTGCCTTTACCACGATCGCCGGGCTTCTGTCCCTTCTGTTCATGAGCTTTACGATCGGGTTTGACATCGGGATCGTGCTTTCCAAGGGGATCGTCATCAGCATGCTCTGCGTTTTTCTGCTGATGCCGGCAGTTACGCTGATTTTTCGGAAAGGGCTTGAGAAGACAAAGCATAAGCCTCTTCAGCTGTCGGGAAGACGCCTTTCGGAAACCATTTACCGGTTCCGGTTACCATTGTCGGCTGTCATGATCGCCGCAGTCGTGTCCGGAGCCTTTCTTCAGAGCAGAAATATCTACAGTTTCCGTGGGGACGGCGTCGATACGGTAAAGGAAGGATCGATCCAGGCGATATTCGGGGAATCCAGTCCTCTTGTTCTGATGTTTCCTGCAGATGATACCGATGAAGGCTATGACAGACAGAGAAACCTCGTGGACAGTCTGCAGCAGATGGAATACGACGGTCAGAAGATCTTCCGGGAGATTACCGCCATGGTAACCACCGGCGCGGAGGCACTGAAATATTATACTGCAGAGGAGATTTCCGGGAAGTTCGGGGTCGATATCCTGACAGTCCGCCTGTTCTGGGCGGCTCAGGGATTTGAGGAAAAGGTCCGGGCTGACCGCCTTCTTATGCGGATCGAGGGTCTGGGCAGTGTACTGCCGGACATAAAGGAGCTTTCTGCTGCCTTGAATACTGCAAAACAGGCGTTTCAGGGTGAGCATTATGACCGGATGATCCTTCAGATGGAGCATGTGGAAGACCAGCAGAAGCTGATCAAAATTGTCGGAGACATCCTTGATACCGCATGTGTGTTCTATGGGGAGGATTATTATATCACAGGTGTTCCCATGTCCGTCTACGATATCGGAAACGCCTTCCGGAGCGATCTTCTTAAGGTCAATCTCATTACCTTCTTTGCCATATTTCTGATCATCATGCTGTCATTTGGGACACTTCGCTTCCCCGTGATTCTCGTGTTTGTCATCGAGGGAGCGATCTGGGTAACCATGAGCATTTCGTATGTTCTTGGAAAGCCCGTTTTCTTTATTTCTTATCTCATCTGCGTAGCGATTCAGATGGGAGCGACCATTGACTACGGAATCCTGTTCTGCGATCAGTACCGCGAGGGGCGCCAGGGTGGAAAACAGCCGCAGGAAGCGGTGCGGGAAGCCATGAAAAAGTCTCTTTCGACGATACTGACCTCCGGATCCATTCTGATCATTGCAGGATATATTATCGGTAAAGTATGTACGGTTTTTTACATATCGGACATCGGGCTTCTTCTTTCACGGGGAACCCTGGTATCGGTTCTTTTTGTTCTGTTTCTTCTTCCGGCCATACTTACTTTGGAGAGGTAAATAATCATGGAGCACGCAGCACCTTCTCACATCCGCATCCGCGGAGCAAAGGTACATAATCTGAAAAATATCGACGTGGATATTCCGCTGAACAAGGTGGTCGGGATCGCCGGGGTTTCCGGCTCCGGAAAATCATCCCTGGCCCTTGGCGTTTTGTATGCCGAGGGATCCCGCAGATATCTGGAATCGCTTTCCACCTATACCAGACGCCGGATGACGCAGGCCTCCAAGGCGTCTGTTGATGAAATCCTCTATGTGCCGGCCTCGCTCGCACTTCATCAGAGACCCGGTGTTCCGGGAATACGCAGCACCTTCGGAACCGGGACGGAGCTTCTGAACAGCCTGAGGCTGATGTTCTCAAGACTTTCCAGCCACAGATGTCCGAACGGGCATTACGTGCAGCCCTCCATGAATGTGGCGGCCGAAAGAGATCTGGTATGCCCGGTATGCGGAGAACATTTCTACGCCCCTGGAGCAGAAGAGCTGTCCTTCAACAGCTCAGGCGCCTGCAAAAACTGCGACGGGACGGGTATGGTCCGGACCGTGGATGAAGCGACTCTGGTACCGGATGAGAATCTGACCATAGACGAAGGAGCCGTACTGCCGTGGCAGACCCTCATGTGGTCCCTTATGAAGGACATTGCCAGGGATAAGCTGGGTATCCGGACCGATGTTCCGTTTAAAGATCTTACCGAAAAAGAAAGAGATCTGGTATTTCATGGACCGGCCGACAAGCATCATCTGCTGTATCATAACGAGAAGACCAACACCATGGGAGAGATGGACTTCACCTATTTCAATGCGGTGTATACGGTGGAAAACGCTCTGTCTCATGTAAAAGATGAAAAGGGGATGAAGCGGGTCGAAAAATTCCTGAAGATCTGCCCCTGTCCCAGCTGCGGCGGCACGCGCCTTTCAGACAGAGCGAGAGCGCCTCGTATCCGCGAAAAGTCCCTGGCCGACGTGTGCAGAATGAATCTTGCGGATTCCATCGAATGGGTAAACGAGGTGCCCGGATCGTTGCCGGAAGAGATGCGGGACATGGCACAGAGCATCTGTGAATCCTACCTTCATTCCGCAAAAAGACTCATGGATCTGGG
>CAMNNM010000098.1 GCA_946545425.1 uncultured Blautia sp.
GAGGATTACCCCTCCAGCGCCGTAAAGAAGCTTGTTACGTCCCGGGGGATGCATGCTTCCGCCGCACGGCGGAGGATTACCCCTCCAGCGCCGTAAAGAAGCTTGTTACGTCCCGGGGGATGCATGTTTCCGCCGTACGGCGGAGGTTTACCCCTCCAGCGCCGTAAAGAAGCTTGTTACGTCCCGGGGGATGCATGTTTCCGCCGTACGGCGGAGGTTTACCCCTCCAGCGCCGTAAAGAAGCTTGTTACGTCCCGGGGCATGCATGCTTCCGCCGTACGGCGGAGGTTTACCCCTCCGGCGCGTACACAAGTACATCGTACCGCACAGCTTTTCCGGACAAAGAAAAAGAAGGCTTCTTCCCGCAAAGGAATGGTCCTTTTACGGGACGTTTGATGACAATGCGCCTTGGCCGGGCGCTGATCGCCGCCTGGAGCAGTGCTTCCTCATCAGAGCAGGGAGGCTCCAGAAAGTGGAGAAGCTGAAATTTCTTTTTGACCAGGGCACTTTTCTGTCTGGCAGGGAACATGGGATCCAGCAGTACAACGTCAGGCTGTATACCCATGCGGGAGAGCACCGGACTGGTATCGACTCCTGTATCTCCGCGGGAGAGTGCCTGGATGCTGTCGCCTTCCACCAGCTTCATACGGCTGACGACGGCCGAAAGCTCCGGGACAGATGCGGCCCGGCGTAGAGAATCGCCAAGAAGGGCGGCTATGACCGGATCCCGTTCAAAAAGCGTTACGGAAAAGCCAGCTGCCGCAAGAAGAAGCGCGTCTTCTCCGAAGCCGGCCGTGGCATCCACGGCAGAAGGCGTGCCGGTGAAGTGCTTCAGCTTTGCGGCACGGACCAGCAGCTCGCGGTTTAAATTGTCTTGACGAAGCCGGGGAAGCATATGAGTCAGATCTGCGCGGAGCAGCTGGCCGTTACCCGCAAGGGCAAGACCTTCCTGGTCAAGCTGGAGAAAAATGCCATGCGCCTGCGCTTCGCTGCAATCCGAGGTAACCGGAAGATTCAGCTTCTGGGCAAGATCCCGGACATAGCCGGGGTCCGTGCCCTGTTCATAAAAAAGTATCAGATCGGAAGATCCTGTCAATGGAATCTGTTTGTTCATGGAAAACCTCACAGCTCTGGGTGCCGGATTAGTACACATTCTACAGGTATTGTAGCAGAAAACCCCTCAACTTGCCACAAAACAGGCATTGTGTTAAGATGAATACAGCACTGGATTGTGGGAGCGCGAAGCGCGGAACAATCCGTAATCGGCTTTTGACGAATTAATCATATGAGATTTTCATGAAAGAAAACAATGAAGGATAACAGAAAAGAAATCGGCCTGACCGCCGCCCTTTTTCTTCTTGGCGTCGGCTGCGCGGCGGCAGGGGTGATCCTGAGCATACGGCTCGAGAAGACATGGATCTTTACCGTCTGCAGCATACCGGCGGCGATGCTTCTGGCGGGCGGAGGCATGAAGCTTTACAATCTGATCCGGGACGGAGGCCTGGGAAGCGGCATCGGATCGCGTGCCCGGACCGGAACACGGACAGAGACCCGCACCTCCGGCGGGATTTATAAGATGCCCAGAAAGCACAGGACGGAATTCGACGCCGAAGTGATGGGCGTGACCCGCAATCTGAGGCTGGAGGGCGAGAAGGAAGTATTTTATATTGTCTGCAGGTATGTGGATCCGGATACCGGAGAAGAAAGTACATATACCAGCAGGCCCCTTTCCGAATATCCCGGAAAGGAAGTGATCGGAAAAACGGTCCATGTAACGGTCGACCCGCATGATCCCGGAAAATATCAGGTGGACATTGATCCGATCCTTACAAAGAAGCAGACTGACAGGACAGAATCATGAAGAAAACAGAAGATCAGAGAATCACCATCCTGCGAGAGGAACCTCCTGTATCGGCAGTCCTGAAAATGGGACTCCCGGTGGCCATGGGGATGCTCTTTATGGTTGCATACAACCTTGTAGACACCTATTTTATCGGCTTGCTGCATGACGATTATCAGCTGGCGGCCGCAAGTCTCTCATACCCTGTGCTGATGGTCATGATAGCGCTCTCCGGAATCGTAGGAAACGGGGGCGCTTCTTATATTGCCAGATGTATGGGCGCCGGAAAAGAGGAAGAAGCGCAAAGGACACTGATGCATGGGTTTGAAATGATCCTTGCCGGAGGCGTGCTTCTTTTACTGGCGGGCGTTTTCCTTTCCGGTCCCCTGGCCCGGGTTCTGGGAGCAAGAGACGAAACCCTGGCGCCGACCATTCAGTATGTCCGCGTCATTCTGATCGGATCCGTCTTTACCATGGGAAATTACGCTTTCGGGCAGCTGCTGCGGAGCGAAGGCTCTGCAACACTCTCCATGATCGGAATGATTCTGGGAACCGTGGCAAATATGATCCTTGATCCGATCTTTATTTTCACATTCGGCATGGAGATCCGGGGCGCTGCCATTGCAACGGTGATCGGAAACGCACTGAGCACGGCGTTCTTTTTATGGATCTACATGTCGGGACGGTCTCTGCTAAAACCGGATCTGAGGCTTGCCGGTTTTTCCGGCAGGATCATGAAAGAGATCATGGCGGTCGGAACGCCGCATACACTCGAACAGTTTCTGAGCACGGCCTCCATCCTGGTGCTGAATAATCTTGCCGCAGCATACGGGGGCCTTACCGTGGCGGCCATGGGCATATCCTCCAAGATCATGAGCTTTGGAAATTATATTTATCAGGGAATCACTGCCGGCTGCCAGCCGCTCATGGGTTATAATTACGGAGCAAAGAATTACCGCCGGCTCCGGAATGTGGTCCGGGCAGGAATACTGGTAGTGACTGCCGCGGAAATTCTGATCATGGCCGCCGGTGCACTGGCAGCTCCGGCTTTGATCGGCCTGTTCAGTAAGAACGAAGAAGTGATCGCCATCGGAAAGCGGACTCTGCGGGCGGCGGTTCTGATCCTGCCGTTTGTGGGGACGACGGCTATGGTCCGGAACCTGTACAATTCCATTGGAAAGCCCATGTACGCGTTTCTGATCACAGTGATCCGGCAGCTGGTTTTATATATACCGTTCCTTCTTCTGTTTAACAGACTGTGGGGCTATGGGGGACTTATCCATGCGCAGCCTGCCGAGGAGGCGCTGTGTCTTGTGGTTTCCGCAGTGCTCCTGCGGCGGACCATGAACAATCTGGAACAGGAATGATTCCGTAATCCGGCCTGCAGGTGCAGAATCAGCCGCCTTGAAAAAGATGAGAAAACACAAAGACGCAACAGGCAAAAAAGAAACAGGCAAAAAAGGAACTGGCAAAGAAAGGAACACGCACAGCATGATGGACGGTCGAATTTCAGTAAACAGAACCAGATACTTTGAATCCGACGGCTCCGTGAAGCCTGAGGCACTGAAAAGCAACCCGTGGCTTATGTACCTTCTGTCGGCGGACAGGCCATACGTCAATCCCGAAAGGCTTGAACGGATGGAGGACCTGAAGGGAAATCCTGTTCTGGACTATGTGATCCGAACGCTTGATATCCTTGACGGGGAGTGCACGCTGGATGACGCCGGATATGAGCTGGTCAGAACGGTTCTGTGCTGGTCTGAGGCAGCGAAGGCAGGCTCTGCAGAAGACAGAAGAAGATGGATAAACAGGGGGTATCCTCTGGAAATTCACAATGAAGCATCTGCCCTGATCTATGCCGATCACCATGCTGTCCGCAGCTTCGACGCCGATCCGGTCTGTCAGATGATCCGTACCCACGGCCTGGCAGGGCAGTATATCCGGGGCGAATGCGACATGGAGGACAGCAGACCGCTCGCAGACATCGCAGGAAAGATTTCAAAAGACCGCGCTGAATTTACGAATCTCATCTGCCTGCTGAATGAATGTATCATCCGGGCCGTCAGCGACGACATCTGGAATTCCGTACGCGATAAGATCCGGAAATTTGCAGAGCAGCTGTACGACGGCACGGATTTCCAGGAATATGGTGCGGCGGACAGACTGAAGGCCCTTCTTCCGGAATGCGGAGATCCATCCGAAGCGGAGGCCGGTTTTTTCGAAAGCAGGATTTTCGGAAAATACAGCCTCTGGTATTTCGAGGCGGCGCTTTCTCCCTTCGGACATGCCGGCGCAGAAGAAATCTGCAGACAGGCCGAAGCGGCCGCGGCAAAGGAGTCCGGTGTCCGGCATCTGAATTTCAAGCCCCTTGCCGATGAGATGTATTATGACTACGAAGGCAGCCGGCATGTGAATACCTACAAGCAGAGGATCATCGAGAAATATCTGGAAAATCCCTCGGAATACGGGAAGCATGTAAGCCTGACCTTTCAGGTCTGCGGCAGCTCTGTCATGACCGGGGTCCGGTTTGCGCCTGCCTGCAGAAAGCTGATCGATTTCTGCGTGGAAGCGGAGCGTTCCGGCCTGCTTTCTTATGAGAAGAGCATAACCATGCTGTACGACATGTTCGGTTTCCGGAGAGATTCCTTCGACCGGCTGAACAACGAAGGAAAATATCTGAAAACCATGAACAGCGCACAGCAGAGCACCAAGCTGTCGATCCTTGACTATATAACCGGAAAATCCGCCGCCGACACGGGATCAGGCGGAGGCGTACTTCTGGATGAGCTGGAGAAGCGGTATCCGGACCTGCAGATCACCGGAACCGACATTTCGCAGAACGTGATCCATGCACTTGCAGAGAAGAAGCGGAAAGAGGGACATAAATGGAACGTGATCCGTCATAATTTCACCGAGGATCCGCTGCCCGAAAAAACGGACAATGTCATATTTTCTTCCATTCTGCATGAAATCTATTCGTATACCGATACGGACAACGGAAAATTCAATCTGGAAACCGTAAAAAAGGCTCTGTCAAACGCGGTTTCGTCGCTGCACCCCGGCGGGCGGATCATCATCCGGGACGGTGTGAAGACCCCGGAAGACGGAAGGATGAAGATCACGTTCCGGACACAGGAAGGATATGATTTCTTCTGTCAGTTTTTGAAGGATTTCAGGGGAATGGACATGCTCAGCGCGGAAGAGAAGGCGCAGGAGATGAAGCCGGAAGAGATGAGCGTCGTCACGGATATCAATTTCGGCAGGGAATTTCTGTACACCTACACATGGGGTGCAGAGTCCTTCCCCCACGAGGTTCAGGAATGCTTCGGATATTTTACAATTTCTGATTTCAGGAATTGTCTTGAAAATATGGGTATGCGTATAATAAAGGCGGTATCGTTTCTTGAGCCGGGATACAGGGATCATCTGAAAGATCTGGTGGACATCCGCAGAATGGATGAAAACGGCAATGAAACGGAAATGGAGTTTCCGGATTCCAACTGCATTGTGGTTGCGCAGAAGGCTCTTTGATCAGGCAGAAAGGCAGGAAAATATGAAATTTACAAAGGGTTTCTGGCTTGTACGGGATGAGTACAGACCGGATTATGTGAGAGATTTTTATGCCGTGGAGGAAAGCAAGGACGCTGTCAGGGCATATGCGCCTTACAAAAAGATCGACGGACGGGGAGACACCCTGAACGTCGGCATGATGACCTTTACCATCACGGCGCCGCAGAAGGACGTGCTTGGCATCCGCATGCAGAATCATGCGGGAAATTACGTGACAGAGCCGGCATTCCGGCTTTGCGGAGAGATCGGAAAAAAGCCGGAATTCACCCGGAACGGGGATGATTTCTGCTTCCGGTCCGGCGATCTTTCGCTTACAGTCCATAAGGGAGATCCCCAGATGCATTTCTTTGGCAGGGACAGGGAGATTACCTGCGTAAAGCCGAAGACAATGGGAATGATGCACCGTCTGGACGGCCGGAATTATATTGTCACGGGACTGAATCTGGGCGTCGGCGAGCTGGTCTACGGCCTTGGCGAGAGGTTCACGCCGGTGGTTAAAAACGGGCAGACCGTCGACATGTGGAACGAGGACGGCGGGACCGCCAGCGAGATCGCATATAAGAACATTCCGTTTTATTATACAAACGGCGGTTACGGCGTGTTCGTCAACCATCCCGGCGCGGTGAGCTTCGAGGTGGGCAGCGAGAAGGTGGAGACGGTTCAGTTTTCTGTGGAAGACGAGGAACTGGAGTATTTTGTGATCTACGGCCCGTCGCCGAAGGAGATCGTGGAGAAGTATACGGCGCTGACGGGGCGTCCCGCCATGCCGCCCGAATGGTCCTTCGGACTGTGGCTGACCACGTCCTTTACGACCAATTACGACGAGGCGACCGTCAACAGCTTTATCGACGGATTTGAGCAGCGGAACATTCCGCTGCAGGTGTTCCACTTTGACTGCTTCTGGATGAAGGGCTTTGAGTGGTGCAACTTTGAATGGGACAAGGAGATGTTCCCGGATCCCGAAGGAATGCTGAAGCGGCTTCACGACCGGGGCCTTAAGATCTGCGCCTGGATCAACCCCTATATCGCCCAGAAATCACCTCTGTTTGAAGAGGGAATGAAGGCCGGATATCTTCTGAAAAAGGACAACGGCCGGGTGTGGCAGTGGGATTTATGGCAGGCGGGAATGGCGCTTGTGGACTTTACGAATCCGGACGCCTGCAGCTGGTATCAGGCGAAGCTGAAACGGCTTCTGGACATGGGCGTGGACTGCTTCAAGACCGATTTTGGCGAGCGTGTGCCCACCGATGTCGTCTGGCACGACGGCTCCGATCCCGAAAAGATGCACAATTACTACACCCTTCTCTACAATCAGTGCGTATTCGATCTGCTGAAGGAAGTACGGGGAGAAGGCGAGGCGGTTCTGTTTGCCCGAAGCGCGGCGGCCGGCGGCCAGAAGTTCCCGGTCCACTGGGGCGGAGATTCCACCAGTCAGTATATTTCCATGGCGGAGACCCTGCGGGGCGGCCTGTCCCTTGCGGACAGCGGCTTCGGATTCTGGAGCCATGACATCGGAGGCTTTGAGGACGACGGGTCAGCGGATCTTTACAAGCGCTGGGTCGCTTTCGGACTTTTGTCGTCCCACAGCAGACTGCACGGCTCAAGCTCGTACCGGGTTCCGTGGAACTACGACGAGGAAGCCTGCGACGTGCTCCGCTATTTTGTGAACCTGAAAAAACGGCTGATGCCGTATCTGATGGAGCTGGCAAAGGAAGCCCACGAGAAGGGCGTTCCGGTGCTCCGGCCGATGCATATGGAATTTGCGGAAGATCCGGCCTGCGCCTATCTGGATCAGCAGTACATGCTGGGAGACCGCATTCTTGTATCGCCGGTCTTTTCGGAAGACGGCCGGCAGAAGTTCTACCTGCCCGAGGGCAGGTGGGTGCACCTGCTCAGCAAAGAAAAGGCAGAGGGCGGAAAGTGGCATGAGGGAACCTATGATTACTTCAGCCTGCCGCTTTACGTAAGAGAGGGAGATCCGCTTCTGGAGGTGACAGAGGGGCTGTGACAATAATCCGCCGGGGACCGCGGATCGCTGTGTCCTCGCGCAGCGGTACTACAAAAAACGGGACGCGTGAAACATTGCGATTGCTCGCTGTTTCTCGCGTCCCGTTTTTCTAGTGCCGGCGCTGCGGACGTCCCCTTACGGATTATTGTCACAGCCCCGTCGTGCGTTCATCCGACGGGAACACCCCCGAAGGATAAATGCTAAGGATGATTACTCAGCTGCGCCGTCGATGGCTGCCCAGTTCTCTTCGATGGCTGCGCAGGTAGCGTCCTTGTCGGTGGTGCCGGCAATGTAATCCTGCATCAGTTCGCCGAACTTCTGCCACCAGCTGTCGGTGGAGTAGCAGATACCGAGCGGAGCAGAACCTTTTTCTGCCTCGAGAGCGGAACCCTGCTTGATGACCTCGAAATCGCTTTCTGCGTCAGTCTTTACAGGAGGAACAACGCCGGCCACGTCGGTGAACCATGCGATACCGTAATCAGAGGTGTACCACCAGTTA
Organism: uncultured Blautia sp.; assembly: GCA_946545425.1. Lineage (GTDB taxonomy): Bacteria > Bacillota > Clostridia > Lachnospirales > Lachnospiraceae > Blautia_A. The sequence continues at coordinate 7,918 of CAMNNM010000098.1, forward strand.
ACAAAATCAAGCGTTGCCTGCAGAGCTTCGTTGTCAGCTGCTACATGCAGAGCCTGGTCGGAACCGGAGATGATCTGGCACTGTGCCGCATCGTCTGTTACAGGATATCCGCTGAAGCCAACCTGAAGCTCGGGATCGATCGCAAGTGCGTCCGCTTCGAGCACATCCTGCGGAACCGCCTGAAGGCCGGCGATGTACAAAACGATAT
>CAMNNM010000099.1 GCA_946545425.1 uncultured Blautia sp.
CATATGCTAAAATGTTAGTGCAAAATACTTAAAATAGGGGCAGTATTCTAATAATGATTCTGAGCTTCTGATGGGATTGCAAAAAAGGAGGAGGATTCAGATGCTGATCATAGGCAACGGAAGATTGATTACCCGTGACGAAAATAATACTTTTCTGGAAGACGGTGCTGCAGCGCTGTCAGGCGAAACGATCGCTGCTGTCGGAACGACTGCTGACCTGAAAAAAGCATATCCGGACGCCGAATGGATCGACGCCCGCGGCGGCGTTATCATGCCCGGACTTATCAATGCACACGAGCATATCTACAGTTCGTTTGCAAGGGGACTGTCCATAAACGGTTACAATCCCAAGGGATTTCTTGACATTCTGGACGGGATGTGGTGGACCATTGACCGTCATCTTACGCTGCATCAGACATACCTGTCCGCTATGGCCACGTATATCGACTGCATCAAAAACGGCGTAACAACGGTATTCGATCATCACGCCAGCTTTGGCCATATTACCGGATCGCTGTTTGAGATCGAAAAGGCGGCAAAGGAACTGGGCGTCCGCACCTGCCTGTGCTATGAGATTTCGGACCGTGACGGTATGGACAAATCAAGAGAATCCGTTATGGAGAATGTGAATTTCATCCAACATGCCCAGGAAGATACAACAGACATGATCGCGGCCATGATGGGCATGCATGCCCAGTTTACCATCTCGGACGAGACCATGGATCTGTGCCGCGAGCTGAAACCCGAGGGAGTCGGTTATCATATCCACGTTGCCGAGGGAATCGAGGATCTGCATGCGTGCCTCAGAGATCACGGAAAACGGATTGTCGACAGACTTTATGACTTTGACATTCTTGGGCCGAAGACGCTTCTTGGACACTGTATTTATATCAACGAACACGAAATGGACCTGATCCGCGATACCGATACCATGGTGGTACATAATCCCGAATCAAACATGGGGAACGCCTGCGGCTGTCCGCCTACCATGGCGCTGGTACACAAGGGCGTGCTCACCGGGCTTGGCACCGACGGCTACACCCATGACATGATCGAGTCCTGGAAAGTGGCCAACGTGCTTCACAAGCATCATCTGTGCGATCCCAACGCCGCATGGGGCGAGGTTCCGCAGATGCTGTTTTACAACAATCCGAAGATCGCCGGAAGATACTTTAAAAAGCCGCTTGGCGTTTTGAAGGAAGGCGCTGCGGCGGACGTCATCGTGATGGAATATGACCCGCTGACGCCCATGAACGCCGGAAACATCAACGGACACCTGATGTTCGGTACAAACGGAAACAATGTGGTTACAACGGTCTGCAACGGAAAAGTGCTTATGAAGGACCGTGAAGTACTGGTCTGCGATACCGCAAAGGTCATGGCAGACTGCAGACAGGCGGCAAAAGAGCTGGCTGACGATATCAACGGATGATCTGTTTGAGAAGGAGATGATCAGATATGAGTGAGTTTATGTCCTGTATGCCGTTTTCGCAGCTGATGACCTGGATCCTGAACGAAAAGAAAAACCGCGGGACCATTTTTGGTATGCGCCGCGCCTACCGTCCGGAAGGAAATCCGCTCCATCTTTTCGGAAGAAATCTCGAAACTCCCATCGGGCCGGCCGCGGGACCCAATACGCAGCTGGCGCAGAATATCGTGGCTTCCTACATTGGCGGCTCAAGATTTTTTGAAGTAAAGACGGTACAGAAGATGGACGGCCGTGAGCTGGCGGCCTGTGTGAACAAACCCTGTATTCTGGCAGAGGACGAGGGCTACAATTGTGAATGGTCCACCGAGCTGTACGTGCAGGAAGCGTTCGACGAATATATCAAGGCCTGGTTTGCCCTTCATATTATCGCAAAGGAGTTTGATCTCGGGGCGCAGGACGGTTTTCAGTTCAATATTTCGGTGGGATACGATCTTGCCGGGATCAAGACAAAAAAGATCAACGATTTCATCGATCATATGATGGAAGCGGGAGACACGCCCGTGTTCCGGGGCTGCAGGCAGTGGCTTCTGGATCATGCGGACCTGTTCGAAAATGTGACGGAAGAGGATATCATGGCGATTCCTTCCGACGTATGCAACTCGGCTACCATCTCCACCCTTCATGGATGTCCGCCGCATGAGATCGAAAGCATTGCGAAGTATCTGCTGGAAAAAAAGCATCTGAATACCTTCGTCAAATGCAATCCCACTCTTCTTGGCTACGAATTTGCCCGGAAGACGATGGACGATATGGGTTACGACTATCTGGTTTTCGGGGATTTCCACTTTAAGGACGATCTTCAGTATGAAGACGCCGTGCCGATGCTGGACAGACTGATGAAGCTTGCCGCAAGTCTGGACCTTTCCTTCGGCGTAAAGATCACGAATACGTTCCCGGTAGACGTGACCAGAAATGAACTTCCCTCCAACGAAATGTACATGTCGGGTAAAGCGCTTTATCCGCTTTCCATTTCGCTGGCTGCGAAACTCTCCAGGGAATTTGACGGAAGGCTCCGTATTTCCTATTCGGGAGGTGCCGATTTCTTTAATATCGAGAAGATCGTCTGCGCCGGCATCTGGCCGGTTACGGTTGCCACCACCATATTAAAGCCGGGCGGCTATCACAGGCTGATCCAGATTGCGGAACGGTCATTGAAAAAGATGCAGAAGGAATGGAACGGCGTTGACGTGGAGGCGATTGAACGCGTTGCCGCGGAAGCTGTTTGTGATCCGCATCATAAAAAAGCAATCAAACCGCTGCCATCCCGGAAGACGAACACGTCCGTACCGCTTCTTGACTGTTTCTTTGCTCCGTGCAGCGAAGGATGTCCGATCCACCAGGATATTCCGGCCTATCTGCATCTTGTGAAAGAAGAAAAATATGCAGATGCCCTGCGCGTGATACTGAAAAAGAATCCGCTGCCGTTTATTACCGGTACCATCTGCGCGCATAACTGTATGACGCGCTGTACCAGAAACTTCTACGACGAATCCGAGGACATCCGGGGCATGAAGCTTCTTGCCGCGGAAAAAGGATACGACGAGGTCATAAAAGAATTCACCGATACTCCGAAGAACGGAAAGAAAGCCGCCATTGTCGGTGCAGGTCCTGCAGGAATCGCGGCTGCTTACTTCCTTCTGAAGGCAGGCGTCAGTGTTACGCTGTTTGAAAAGGATAAAGAACCCGGCGGCGTAGTCCGGAATATCATACCGGAATTCAGGATCACTCCCGAGGCAATACAGAAAGACATTTCCTTTATCGAACGGATGGGAGCCGAGATCCGCACGGGATACGAAGTAAAATCGCTGGCAGAACTGAAAGACCAGGGGTTTGATACCATTATTCTTGCTGTTGGCGCACATGAGCCCGGCATACTTAAGCTGGAAGAAGGCTCAGCCCTGAATGCGCTCGAATTCCTGTCAGAATTCAGAAAAGCTGCTTCCGGTCCTGACCTTGGCAAAAACGTCGCAGTGGTTGGCGGCGGCAATACCGCCATGGATACGGCAAGGGCCGCAGCCCGCGTACAAGGCGTCGAGAAGGTACGTCTTGTGTACAGAAGGACCAGACGCTACATGCCTGCCGCCGAGGATGAGTTGATGGAAGTGATGGAAGAAGGCATTGATTTCTGCGAGCTCCTGTCTCCGGTTAAGCTTACGAAAGACGGTCTGGTCTGTAAAAAGACCGTGCTTGGCGAGCCGGATGCTTCCGGACGCGCCGGTGTCGTCGAGACCGACGAACTGGTTACAGTTCCTGCAGACTCCGTGATCGCGGCAGTCGGAGAAAAGGTTCCGTCTGCATTCTACAGATCTCTTGGCATCGAAGTCACCGAACGCGGAAAAGCGGTTTATAACAAGGATACCATGGAAACCTCCGAACCCGGCGTTTATGTGATCGGCGACGGTGCGGGCGGAGCAGCGACAATCGTGGAAGGCATCCGGGATGCCGGCATCGCCTGTACGGCGATTCTTGGCTGCGAGGCACCCGGCGCTGAACCGGCGCCTGGAACCGAAGAGGAATGCTTCGACAATAAGGGCGTTCTCAGAGAAAAGCAGACGGGCTCCTTCGAAAGCTGCCGCTGTCTTACCTGCAACAAGGTTTGTGAGAACTGTGTGGATGTATGTCCGAACCGGGCGAATGTTTCCATCCGGGTGCCCGGCATGGAGATGGCGCAGATCATCCATATGGACGCCATGTGCAACGAATGCGGAAACTGCAAGATCTTCTGTCCGTACGACAGTGCTCCGTACAAGGACAAATTTACACTGTTTGCTTCGCCGCAGGATATGGGTGACAGCACCAACGACGGTTTTGCCGTTCTTGACAAAGAGAACTGCATCTGCCGCGTGCGGCTGAACGGAGAACTGTGCGACTGCAAGGCCGACGATCCGGAAGATCCGCTGTATGACGGCATCAGAAGACTGATCCTTACGATCATTAAATATTATCCCTATCTGATCGGGTGAAAAACAGGCGGTCCGTGAGTATGGATTTATGTCCGTACTCACGGAACTTATAAGAAAGGAGTCTGCAATCAAATGTCTGATGTGGGTAAAAGCGTGATCAGGGTGGACGCTTACGACAAAGCCACCGGCCGCGCGAAATACACCGATGACCTGTGCGAAAGGAACGCGCTGATCGCAAAGGTCGTAAGAAGCACCGTTGCCCATGGATATGTAACGTCCATCGACACCAGCGAGGCGGAAAAGATTCCGGGCGTCGTGAAGATCGTCACCTGCTTTGACGTTCCGGACATCAAGTTCCCGACGGCGGGCCATCCCTGGTCCGTGGAGGAAGCGCATCAGGATGTGGCGGACAGACGGCTTCTGAACCGTCATGTGCGCTATTACGGAGACGACGTGGCCGCTGTCGTGGCTGACAACGATGTGGCTGCAGACCAGGCCGTGCGTGCCATCAAGGTAACCTATGATGAAAAACCGTTCGTGCTGGATCCGCTGGAAGCAATGAAGCCGGGCGCTCCGGTTCTTCATAAGGAATGTCCGGACAACATCCTGAAGCATACAACCATCCGGCTCGGCGACTACCAGAACGCCATAAAGGAACCGGGACTACTGTGTGTCGACAAATGGTATACGATTCCTACCGTTCAGCACTGCCACATTGAGAATCACATCGCCGTTTCCCATATGGAAGGCGACAGGATCGTGATCGAGAGCTCAACACAGATTCCACATATCGTAAGGCGTACCGTGGGACAGGCTCTTGGTATTTCATGGGGACGGATACGGATCATCAAGCCGTATATCGGCGGCGGATTCGGCAACAAGCAGGATACCCTCTATGAACCGCTCTGTGCTTATCTGTGCATGCAGGTGGGCGGACGTACCGTAAAGCTTGACATCCCAAGAGAGGATACCTTTGTATCCAACCGTGTACGCCATGCCATGAAGATCCATCTGGTTTCATGGGTACGAAAAGACGGTACTTACGCTGCCAGAAAGATGGAACTGTATTCCAATCAGGGCGGATATGCTTCGCATGGACATTCGATCGCCGCAAAGGCTCTGGGAACGCTTCCCCAGATGTATCCGTGTCCTAACTGCGAGGGAGATGCCTATACGGTATACACGAACCAGTCCGCGGCCGGTGCCATGAGAGGCTACGGTATTCCGCAGGCCATGTTCGCCATGGAAAGCCATACGGAGGATGTGGCAGAGCGCCTTGGCGTGGACAGCCTGGAGTTCCGTCGCGCGCATATCATGCCCGTCGGGTATGTGGATAATTTCTCGAAAAACTGCAATTATTTCGATACCTATAATCAGTGCTTCGACAAAGCCGTCGCTTATATGGACTATTACAAAAAGCGCGAGGAGTACAAGAACCAGACGGGTCCCGTCAGGAAGGGAATCGGCATCGCGGCCTTCTGGTATAATACCGCAGTGTGGCCGATCGCTCTGGAGCATTCCTCCTGCCGTATGGTCCTGAATCAGGACGGAACCATTCAGGTGCAGGTCGGAGAGACCGAGATCGGACAGGGCGCCGATACCGCATATGCCCAGATGGCGGCTCAGGTCGTGGGTCTTAAGAGTTACCGGGATGTTCATGTGGTCTCGACGCAGGATACCGACGTGACGCCCTTCGGACTTGGCGCCTACGCATCCCGTCAGACCTATGTATGCAGCTTTTCCATCACCCGGACCGGCGGAATTCTGAAGAAAAAGATACTGGATTATGCCGCCGAGCTTACCCGCCAGGATATCGAAAACCTGGATCTGATCGACAGCAATATTGTCAGGACGACAGACGGCAAGGTGCTTAAGACGCTGCAGGAGCTGGCCACCGAGGCCTTCTACAGCCTTACCCATTCCGAGCACATAACGGCCGAGGCCACCTATCAGATCAAGAACAACGCATATTCCTTCGGCTGCTGCTGTGCCGAGGTGGAAGTGGATATTCCGCTCTGCAAGGCAAAGGTTACAAAGATCATCAATGTCCATGACTGTGGTAAGCTGATCAATCCCGCCCTTGCTGAAGCACAGGTTCACGGCGGCATGTCCATGGGAATCGGTTTCGCGCTGTCCGAGAAGCTTATGTTTGATCCAAAGACGGGTAGACCGCTGAACAATAACCTGCTGGACTACAAGCTTTCAACCTTTATGGACCATCCGCATCTGGAAGCACAGTTCGTGGAAAATCCGGAACCCACCTCGCCGTTTGGCACAAAAGCCCTTGGCGAACCGCCGGCGTGCCCGGTTGCTCCGGCCATCCGTAACGCGATCCTCAATGCGACTGGCGTGGAGGTAGACGAGCTTCCCATGAACCCGCACATCCTTTTCAGACGTTTTACGGAAGAAGGCCTGATCAATGATCCCTGGAGAAAGGAGGAGAGCTGAGATGTTTGATATGAGTGCATATTATGAAGCGTCCAGTGTTGAGAATGCCATTCAGCTTCGGCTGGAGCATCCGGACGCCGATATCATTGCCGGCGGCTCTGACGTTCTGATCCAGATGAGAGAGGGAAAGAGGGCGGGTCACAAACTGATTTCCATCTACATGCTGGACGAGCTGCGGGGCGTTTCCCTTGATGAAGACGGAACCCTCAGGATCGGAAGCCTTACCAGCTTTTCCCATATCACACAGGATCCGCTGATCCAGAAATATATCCCGGTGCTCGGCGAAGCCGTGGACATGGTGGGCGGACCCCAGATCCGGAACATCGGTACCATCGGAGGGAACACCTGCAACGGCGTGACCTCTGCGGATTCTGCCTCCACGCTTCACGCATATGAGGCTGTTATCGAGCTGACCGGTGCGAACGGAAAAAGACTGGTTCCGATCCGTGATTTTTATCTGAAGGCCGGCAAGGTCGACATTCACGCAGACGAAATCGAGACAGCCGTACTGATCCCGAAAGAAAGCTATGAACGCACCTTCGGATATTACTTTAAATACGCCATGCGTGAGGCGCTTGACATTGCGACGACAGGATGCTCCGTGAATGTCAGGCTTTCTGATGACAAAAAGAAATTTGAACGGGTACGGATCGCCTATGGTGTGGCCGGTCCTGTTCCGATGCGGGCGCCTTCGGCGGAAGCAGTACTGACCGGCCGTGAGATCAGCATAGAGGCGGCAGAAGAGTTCTCGAGGGCAGTGCTTGAGGATATAAATCCCAGAGATTCCTGGAGAGCCAGCAAGGCGCTTCGTCAGCACATTGCGGTGGAGCTTGCACTCCGCTGCCTGAAGGAATCGGTCAGACGTGCGGGAGGTGAACTATAATGGATAAGTCAAATCAGTACAAGCTTCTGAGCTTTCGTCTGAACGGAAAAGACGTGACCTGCATGACGGACGTCCGCATGCCTCTTCTGGAGCTTTTGAGAAACGAGTTCGGCCTTACTTCCGTAAAAAGAGGATGCGAGGTAGGAGAGTGCGGCGCATGTACGGTTCTGATCAACGGAGAAGCTTTTGACTCCTGCATCTATCTGGCGGTCTGGGCGGAGGGCAAGGATGTCCTCACGCTGGAAGGAATCACAGGACCAAACGGAGAACTCTCCGATATTCAGCAGGCTTTTATCGAAGAAGCCGCGATCCAGTGCGGATTCT
>CAMNNM010000100.1 GCA_946545425.1 uncultured Blautia sp.
CGCGGCACAGCCTGTGGGATACCGGATGACCGACGGCAGACATTCGGCGGCCGTGGCCACGGACATGGGAAAATACAATGATTACATCGTAGACCATCTGATGGGACTGAACGCCATTCTGCTTGAGGCAAATCATGATGTGAACATGGTGGAAGTGGGACCCTATCCGTATCCGCTGAAACAGAGGATCCTCGGAGACAGGGGGCATCTGTCCAACGAAAATGCGGGAAGGCTTCTCTGCAGGATTCTGCACGACGATCTGGAAGCTGTCTTTCTGGGGCATCTGAGCAAAGAGAACAATTACGAAAAGCTGGCCTACGAAACGGTCTGCTCCGAAATCAGAATGGACAAGGCTCCGTACACTCCCGAATGTTTTCATATCGAGGTGGCCAGACGGGACGGCCTTTCGAACCTTGTGACACTTTAAATAAGAAAGGGAATCAGAAAATATGACGAAGTCCATCATTACCGTGGTCGGAAACGATCAGGTCGGCATCATCGCAAAAGTATGCACCTATCTGGCAGAGAACCAGGTCAATATTCTGGACATCTCCCAGACGATCGTACAGGGTTATTTCAATATGATGATGATCACGGATACCGGAAAATGCCCGAAGGGGCAGGCGGAGCTTTCACAGGAGCTGGAAGCCCTGGGACGAGAAATCGGAGTGCGGATCCATATTCAGCACGAGGATATATTTAACATGATGCACAGGATATGATTGCCGGAGACAGCAGATGATTAATATATTTGAAGTAAATGAGACCAATAAAATGATCGAACAGGAGAACCTGGATGTCCGCACCATCACCATGGGCATCAGTCTCCTTGACTGTATCGACAGTGACCTGGAAAAGCTGCAGGAGAACATCTACCGGAAGATCACCCGCTGTGCAAAAGATCTGGTGAAGACGGGAGAAGATATTTCGGCGGAATACGGGATCCCCATTGTGAACAAACGGATCTCGGTGACGCCCATCGCTCTGGTAGGCGGGGCTGCGTGCAGAACGACGGAGGATTTTGCAGCCCTTGCCTGCACGCTGGACCGGGCGGCCGAAGCGACAGGGGTGAATTTTATAGGCGGGTACAGCGCGCTCGTTGCGAAAGGAAGCACGCCTGCCGACGAACTCCTGATGCATTCCATACCGGAGGCCCTTGCAAAAACAGAACGGGTATGCAGCTCTGTCAATGTAGGATCGACAAGAACCGGCATCAATATGGATGCGGTGAGACTGATGGGAGAGGTCGTAAAGAAAACGGCCGAAGCGACAAAGGAACGGGATTCCCTGGGATGCGCCAAGCTTGTGGTATTCTGCAATGCTCCGGATGACAATCCGTTTATGGCCGGTGCGTTTCACGGAGTAACGGAAGCGGACTGCATCATCAACGTGGGCGTCAGCGGACCGGGCGTCGTGAGGCATGCGCTCAGGTCTGTGCGGGGCGCAGATTTTGAAACACTGTGCGAGACGATCAAAAAGACAGCGTTCAAGGTTACAAGAGTAGGTCAGCTGGTAGCCCGGGAAGCATCCGAAAGGCTGCACGTTCCCTTTGGCATCGTGGATCTGTCACTTGCGCCGACACCGGCCGTGGGAGACAGCGTGGCGGAGATCCTGGAAGAGATCGGTGTGGAACGGGCCGGGGCACCCGGAACAACGGCTGCGCTGGCGCTTCTGAACGATCAGGTGAAAAAGGGCGGTGTTATGGCCTCGGCTTCCGTCGGGGGGCTGAGCGGAGCATTTATTCCAGTCAGTGAGGATCAGGGCATGATAAATGCCGCCATGGAAGGCGCTCTGACTCTTGAAAAACTGGAAGCCATGACATGTGTCTGTTCGGTGGGCCTTGACATGATCGCGGTTCCGGGGAATACCAGCGCAGCCACCATTTCCGGAATCATCGCTGACGAAGCGGCGATCGGCATGGTGAATCAGAAGACGACGGCTGTCAGACTGATCCCGGTGATCGGAAAGACCGTCGGAGATACGGCCGTATTCGGAGGCCTGCTGGGTCAGGCGCCGGTCATGCCGGTAAATATGTTTTCCTGCGAACCGTTCATCATGCGGGGCGGCAGGATTCCGGCACCCATTCACAGCTTTAAGAATTAAGGGAATTCGCGCTTATTGTATTACCGAAGTGCTTGAAATACAAGGTTTTGCGATGTATAATGGAACAAGCTGATTGATCGGCGGGAACACAGGCGGTGTATCCCGCAGGGCATTATTGTAAAGGACGGCAGAAAGGAGCTTCAGCAAAATGGGATTTATTGACACACTAAAGGCAAGAGCCAAGGCAAACATCAAGACGATCGTACTTCCGGAGACCGAAGACAACCGTACTCTCGAAGCAGCAGACAAGATCCTGAAAGAGGGGATCGCAAAGCTGGTTCTGATCGGAAATGAAGAAACGGTAAAGAAGGCAGCAGCAGAAGGCGGATATGATATTTCGGGAGCGGAGATCGTTGATCCGGAGACCTCCGAAAAGACCCAGGCCTATATCGATAAATTCGTGGAACTCAGAGCCAAGAAGGGTATGACCCCCGAAAAGGCCAGAGAGATCCTTCTCAGCCAGTATCCTTATTATGGATGCATGATGGTCAAGATGGGCGACGCTGACGGTATGGTATCCGGAGCGTGCCACTCGACTGCAGATACACTTCGTCCCAGCCTTCAGATTTTGAAGACGGCTCCCGGCACCAAGCTGGTTTCCGCTTTCTTCCTGATCATTGTTCCGGACTGTGAGTACGGCGCAAACGGTGCTTTCGTATTCGGTGATTCCGGTCTTGTACAGAATCCGAATCCGGAAGAGCTGGCTGCCATCGCAAAATCCTCTGCAGAGTCCTTCCGTCTGCTGGTTCAGGAAGAGCCGTATGTCGCAATGCTGTCTCATTCAACCAAGGGAAGCGCAAGCCATGCAGATGTAGACAAGGTCGTGGAAGCCACCAGGATCGCAAAAGAGCTGTATCCGGAGCTGAACCTTGACGGAGAGCTGCAGCTTGACGCAGCCATCGTTCCGAAGGTAGGCGCATCCAAGGCACCCGGCAGCACCGTGGCAGGCAAGGCCAATACGCTGATCTTCCCGGATCTTGACGCCGGAAACATTGGCTACAAGCTGGCACAGCGCCTTGCGAAGGCAGAAGCGTACGGTCCTGTTACCCAGGGCATTGCCGCACCGGTAAATGATCTGAGCCGCGGATGCTCGGCAGACGATATCGTAGGCGTAGTAGCCATCACCGCCGTACAGGCTCAGGCAACAGACTGAGATACAGTCCTTCCTGTATTCATAAAGACAAAAAGGAGATAAGAAACCATGAATGTACTGGTCATTAACTGTGGAAGTTCTTCCCTTAAATATCAGCTGATCAATTCCGATACCGAAGCCGTACTGGCCAAGGGACTCTGCGAGAGGATCGGTATTGACGGCAGACTGGTCTATCAGAAGGCCGGTCTTGACAAGGAGATCACCGAGGCACCCATGCCTACCCATAAAGAAGCGATCCAGATGGTTCTGGATGCACTTACCAACGAGAAGACCGGCGCACTGAAGAGCCTTTCGGAAGTTGATGCCATCGGCCACCGCGTTGTCCATGGCGGAGAGAAATTTGCGAAATCCGTCGTCATCGATGACGAAGTGATCGCCGCCGTCGAGGAGTGCAACGACCTTGCACCGCTTCACAATCCGGCAAACCTGATCGGTATCCGTGTATGCGCGGAGCTTATGCCCGGCGTACCGCAGGTGGGCGTATTTGATACCGCCTTCCATCAGACCATGCCGGCAAAGGCTTATCTGTATGGTCTGCCCATCGAGTATTATGACAAATATAAAGTCAGAAGATACGGCTTCCATGGCACTTCTCACAGCTTCGTAAGCAAGAGAGCCATCGAATTCCTCGGACTCGACAAGAACAATTCCAAGGTGATCGTATGCCATCTTGGCAACGGTTCTTCCATCAGTGCTGTGGTAAACGGCGAATGTGTCGATACGACCATGGGACTTACTCCGCTTGAAGGCGTCGTTATGGGAACCCGTTCCGGAAATATCGATCCGGCCATCATGGAATTCATTTCCAAGAAGGAAGGCCTTGATATCGACGGAATGATGACGGTACTGAACAAGAAGTCCGGTCTTCTGGGACTTTCCGGCGGTGTTTCCAGCGATATGCGCGATCTTGAAGCAGCTGCAGAGAGCGGAAACAAAAACGCAGAGAATGCGGTTGATGTTCTCTGCTACAGCATCACCAAGTTCGTCGGCGGTTATGTGGCAGCCATGAACGGAGTAGATGCGATCGTCTTTACGGCCGGTATCGGTGAGAACGACGGAAAGGTTAGAAAAGCAGTCGTCGACAATCTTGGATATCTCGGAATCACGCTGGACGAAGAAGCCAACAAAAAGCGCGGCGAGGACATCGTGATCTCCACGGCGGATTCCAAAGTCAAGGTCGCGGTCATTCCGACGAACGAAGAGCTGATGATCTGCAGAGAGACGGTCAGTCTTGTAAAATAAAGGGTAAAAATCCAATTGACAAACGTCATACGGCTATGTATAATTGGAAAAGTGTGGATAGGAGACGACTATGCAGATACATTTGGCAGAGATCTCATCGAACGAAGGCAGAACAGAGCATTTCAGCGTTCCATTCGAAATGAACATGATCCGCTTTCAGGAGGGGGATTTCCATGTACTGTCATCAGAACCGCTTGATCTGGTAATTGAAAATACAGGTGAACGTGTTCTTAAAGTGACGGGAAAAGGATCTGTTACGGTCAGCATACCCTGCAGCCGGTGTCTTTCGGATACCGAAGTTCGCATACCCCTGGGGTTCGAGCTGAAGCTTGACATGAAGCTGACAGATGAACAGCGTGTAAATGATCTGGATGAGAGCAGCTATCTCACAGGTACAGACCTGGATACAGACCGGATGGTCTATCTTGAGGTGCTGATGAACTGGCCTCAGAAGGTTCTCTGCAGTGAAAACTGCGCAGGACTCTGCCCCGTTTGCGGAAAGAACCTGAACGAGGGGAGCTGCGGGTGCGATGAGGGCCCGAAAGATCCCAGGATGGCAGCTGTCAGCGATATATTCAGAAAATTTAAGGAGGTGTAACGTATGTCCATCTGTCCAAAGAATAAAACATCCAAGGCCAGGCGCGATAAGAGACATGCTCAGTGGAAAATGAGCGCTCCGAATCTCGTGAAGTGCAGCAAATGCGGCGCTCTTATGATGCCGCACAGAGTATGCAAGGCTTGTGGAAGCTATAACAAGAAAGAAATCATCAAGGTCGAAGACTGACTTTTGGATGAACGATGACGGGAGGGCTTTGCATCTGCAAGGCCCTTCATTTTTCTCTACGGAGGATTTTCATGATCAGAAATCCGTTGACGACGCTGTGTTACATCGAAAAAGATGACAGTTATCTGATGCTTCACCGCGTATCAAAGAAAAACGACGTGAACAGGGGAAAATGGATCGGTGTCGGAGGACATCTGGAGGAAGGAGAAAGCCCGGAAGAATGCCTTCTGAGGGAGGCATATGAAGAAACCGGACTGACCCTCACCTCCTGGCGGTACAGAGGAATCGTTACATTCAGTCAGGAGAATTACGGTACAGAATATATGTTTCTGTTTACGGCAGACGGCTTTGAAGGAACGGTCAGAGAGTGTGATGAAGGTATCCTGAAATGGATCCCGAAGAAAGAGATCGGAAATCTGAATCTGTGGGAGGGCGACAGGATATTTTTGAAATATCTGCTGGAGGAACGGCCGCCTTTTTCCATGAAGCTGGTATACCAGGGGGACGAACTGATTCAGGTAATGATCGACGGAAGACCGGCAGATCTGGAAAAAGGGCTTTTGCCGGAGCTTTGACGCGCATATGGAGGAGTAGCAGAATTGGCAGATATGGTTCGGGTCGCAGTAGATGCGATGGGCGGTGACAATGCTCCGGAAGAGATCGTCAAGGGAGCAGTCGAGGCCGTTAAGGAAAAAGATAATATTACGGTCATTCTGACCGGACAGGAAGACAGGATAAAAAAGGAGCTTGCAAAATATACGGGCTATCCGGCGGACAGGATCCGGATTGTGAATGCGACCCAGGTGATCGGCATGGCCGAGCCGCCGGTTGCCGCGATCCGTTCTAAAAAGGATTCTTCCATCGTTGTAGGCATGTATCTGGTGAGACACGGGGAGGCGGATGCTTTTGTGTCGAGTGGAAGCACGGGAGCCGTTCTTGTGGGAGGACAGCTGATCATCGGCCGGATCAGAGGAATCGAAAGAGCGCCGCTGGCGCCGCTGATCCCGACCAGAAAGGGCGTCTGCCTTCTGATCGACTGCGGCGCGAACGTGGATGCAAGACCGTCCCATCTTGTACAGTTTGCCCAGATGGGATCTATTTATATGGAAAACATCGTCGGGGTAAAGAATCCGAGAGTCGCCATCCTGAGCAACGGAGCGGAAGAAGACAAAGGGAATGCCCTTGTAAAAGAGACGTTCCCGCTTCTGAAAAACCTTGACGGGATCAATTTTACAGGTGCGATAGAATCGAGAGAGATTCCGGCCGGAGGGGCCGACGTGATCGTATGCGAGGCCTTTACGGGGAATGCGGTCCTTAAGATGTATGAGGGAACGGCAAAAGTACTGATGTCGGTGATGAAGGAAACCATGATGTCCAGTCTGAAGACAAAGATCGGTGCGCTTCTGATCAAGTCTGCACTGAAAAACAGTCTGAAGACGTTTGACGCCAGCAACCATGGCGGGGCGCCGCTGCTGGGGCTTAAAGGACTTGTGGTAAAGGGACACGGCAGCGCGAAAGCAGTGGAAGTGAAGAACACGATCCTGCAGGCCGAGCAGTTCAGCGCCATGAAGATTAACGAAAAGATTGCCGCCCGGCTTCAGGAACAGCCCGGGGAAGAAGGCACCTGACAGGAGACAAGCCATGGAAACCGAGAAGATTTTCGGGATCATTGCGGACGTGATGCATACAGAACCCGGTAATATTCTGAACCAGACACGTTTTACCGAGGATCTGGGAATGGATTCGCTGTCCATGTACGAGGTCATGATCCGTATAGAAAAAGAATTCGACATAGAGTTTGATCAGGACACCTCCGACAGGCTGGAAACAGCCCGGGATCTGGTGGAGGCAGTCGGAAGACTGTATGACGGGTCCGGAAAAGGCGGATATCGTACCCGTAATGAATGATTCCGGGTACCGTATTACAGTGAATAGAATAAGGCAGGTATTTATTGATGAATTCCAACCTTGAAATGCTGGAAAACAGGATAGGATACCGTTTTCGGGACAGAGAGCTTTTAAAGCATGCGCTCACGCACAGCTCTGCGGCAAACGAAAAACATCTGGGCAGGACCGGAAGCAATGAACGTCTTGAATTTCTCGGAGACGCTGTTCTGGAGCTCGTAAGCAGTGAATTTTTGTACGGACGTTATCCGCTTCTCCCCGAGGGAGAAATGACTAAAAAGCGGGCCGGTATGGTGTGCGAGATGAGTCTGGCATACTGTGCAAGGGAATTTGGCCTTCAGGAATACATCCTTCTTGGAAAAGGGGAGGAGCTTACGGGAGGACGTTCCCGTGATTCGATCGTATCGGACGCTACGGAAGCCGTGATCGGCGCCGTTTACCTGGATGGAGGCTTTGAGGAAGCCAGGAAATTTATCCGGCGGCATATCCTGAACGACATGGACCGGAAGCAGCTGTTTTTTGACAGTAAGACGATTCTTCAGGAGCTGATCCAGGAAAACACGCAGAGCGATATCGAATACGTTCTGGAAAAAGAAGAGGGACCGGATCACGACAAGCTGTTTACGTTTTCCGTAATGGTGAACGGTGAAGTGCTGGGTACCGGAACGGGCCATACCAAAAAGGCTGCCGAACAGTCTGCGGCGTATATGGCGATCCAGAAGATCAGGCAGGCGTGACTTTATGTATCTGAAAAGCATTGAGGTGCAGGGATTCAAATCCTTTGCAGACAAGATAAATTTTGAATTTCACAACGGGATCACTGGCATAGTCGGACCGAACGGCAGC
>CAMNNM010000101.1 GCA_946545425.1 uncultured Blautia sp.
TATGAATTACGAAACTCCCCGCACTCTTATAACCCGCTGGGGCAATGAGCTGGATCCGGAACATGTGCTGCCGGAATACCCCCGCCCGCAGCTGGTAAGGGAATCTTATCAGAATCTGAACGGGTACTGGGACTATGCCGTCACAGACTCGGAACAGACGCCTGATACTTACGACGGAAGGATCCTTGTGCCCTTTTCTCCGGAGGCGCCGCTTTCAGGTGTGAACCGCCAGGTGCAGCCGGACGAATGGCTGCATTACCGCAGAACCTTCCGGCTGGATGAAACCGTATTGGCCGGCCGCTCCGGTACAGACTTTGCCGGTCATCTGCTGCTTCACTTCGGGGCGGTGGACCAGATCTGCAGAGTGTATGTAAACGGACAGGAAGCAGGCAGCCATACTGGCGGCTACCTTCCTTTTACATTGGATATCACAGATCTTGTGAGCGAAGGGGACAATGTACTGACTCTTTCGGTCCGGGATTTCTCGGATGCTTCCTACCATACCAAGGGGAAGCAGTCCCTGGAGCGGGGCGGAATGTGGTACACTGCGCAGAGCGGCATCTGGCAGACAGTATGGCTGGAGCGTGTTCCGGAGACCTATATTACGGCACTTCGCATGGATCCGGACTATGACGGAGCCGCACTTGGACTTAAGATCCTGACAAATACGGACAGATCTGTACCGGCACGTGTTACGGTTACTCTGCACGGAGAACAGAAGGTGTCCCGGATCCTATATACCGGAAAGGCAGAAAAGATCCCTCTTCCGGATTTTCAGAGCTGGAGTCCCGAGAATCCGGTTCTTTATGATCTGGAGATCCGGACAGCGGAGGACCGGGTCACTTCTTATTTCGGCATGCGAAAGGTCGAGGTAAAAAAAGATGCCCGGGGGATCCTCCGGTTTTTCCTGAACGGAAGGCCGTATCTTCACAATGGCGTCCTGGATCAGGGCTACTGGCCTGACGGACTTTACACCGCGCCGGCCGACGAGGCCTTTGTCCACGACATCTGTGAAGTAAAGAAGCTGGGCTTCAACATGCTGCGCAAGCACATCAAGATCGAGCCGGACCGGTGGTATTACCACTGCGACCGGCTGGGCATGCTGGTGTGGCAGGACATGGTCTGCGGCGGCCGCACATATCCATACTGGTACGCCACGATCATGCCGTCCGTTTTCCCCTGGACGGCCCGTGTGTTCAGGGATCATAATTATAAGCGCTATTCCAGACAGGACAGGGCAGGACGGGAAGAATTTCTGCAGGAAACAAGGCAGACCATCTGCCTTCTGTATGATCATCCTTCCATTGTGGCCTGGGTACCCTTTAACGAGGGCTGGGGACAGTTTGATGCTTCCCGCGTCACCGCTCTTGTCAGAAAGCTGGATCCGTCCCGCCTGATCGACGAGGCCAGCGGCTGGTTTGACCAGAGGGGCGGCGATATGTACAGCATGCACAATTATTTCAGAGGCATTCATGTACGTCCGAAAAAGGACCGGGTGCTGGCGCTGACGGAATTCGGCGGATGTTCGTACAGAGACCCGGAGCACAGCATGTTTGGCAAGGTCTACGGGTATAAGAAATTTGACGTTCCCGAAAAGCTGAGCGAGGCGCTGGCCCGCTACTGGCGCAGACAGCTGATCCCGGGCGTGAAGAACGGAATGGGTGCTTCTGTCTATACGCAGGTATCAGACGTGGAAGAGGAGGTCAACGGACTTCTGACCTATGACCGGGCGGAGGTAAAGGTGATCGCCGGCATCATGGGGGAGGTCAACCGGGAATACCGGGAGGCGTTTGAGAAAGCTGTGAGCAGCAATAAAGCAGCCGAGACGTTTCGAAAACCTCTTGATTGAAGAAAAAAACTGTGATATCCTAGTGCGGTGTGTGAATCGGTAACGAAAAGTACCGATCTGCAGGACGTCTCGTGGCGGACACGGGGCGCCGAACCGTTGCCAATAATACTTATGACGCAGAAAGACTGGGATATGAAGAACTACACGGAGATCACCTTACAGTTAAAGAAATTGCTGGATGAAGACCAGGAGCTGAAGAGCCTGGTGGAAAAGTCCATCGCGCTTGCCGCGCAGGAG
Source organism: uncultured Blautia sp. (assembly GCA_946545425.1). Classification (GTDB taxonomy): domain Bacteria; phylum Bacillota; class Clostridia; order Lachnospirales; family Lachnospiraceae; genus Blautia_A. Next base: position 2,087 of record CAMNNM010000101.1, read on the forward strand.
AACCCGGATCCTGTCAAGAATCCGGTCAGGAGCCTTTCGGAGCTTTACGATTTTATCGATTTTACGCAGACCGTCATGCCATGGGCATATCTTCCGGAGGAATGCTTCCGGAACTTTGTGACCAGAACCGACCAGAGCTGCCTGTACATCTATTATCTGCTGGACAGACCGCTTGAGGAGCTGGAAGGAAAGCTTCCGTTCCGCCCGTCGGTACAGTTTCTTGAGCCGGTCTACCACTGGCTTAAGGATTATAACAACGCCCTGAAGGTCTATATGGATTCTGAAGCATCCTGGAAGGATGAATATTACGAGGCCCTTTACAAGGACCCGACCTGGCACCTGGATCAGGGATGGTTCGAGGACCGTTCCAACTGGCATTCCTTTAACGATTTCTTTTCCAGAAAGCTGAGCGATCCGGACACAATACGGCCGCTGGTGGCTCCTGACGATGACAGCATCGTGGCGTCTCCGGGAGATTCTCTTCCGCAGGGAACCTGGGACATCGACATGCAGGGAAGATTCTGCTCCGGCGATGTATATGACGAGCACGGCGTTCTCATCAAGACTTCTGCGTTTTTCAGCGTCGAGGATCTGCTGGGTAAAGAGGGAGCAGAGTATGCTTCCGAGTTTTACGGCGGAACCCTGACCCATACCTTCTATAACTTTGACGACTATCACAGATGCCATACGCCGGTGGGCGGAAAGGTGCTGGCGGCCTACGTGATCGGCAATCCCGACGCAGTGGGCGGCATTACCACATGGGATCCGGAGCGCGGCCAGTATGTTCTGGAATCCTGCTTTGCAGGCTGGCAGTCCTACGAGACCCGCGGCTGTGCGATCATTGAAACCGACAATTATGGTCTTGTTGCAGTACTTCCCGTAGCGCAGGGACAGGTGTCCAGCGTCCATTTTACGGATAACGTAAAGATCGGCAAGCGGATCAACAAGGGCGACGAGCTGGGGTATTTTCTGTTCGGCGGTTCCGACTGCGTAATGCTGTTTTCCGGCAAGACCGGGTTCTCGCTTTCGGCGAAGCCGGCTTCCAGCGACGATACCTACGCCAACGGATATGCGAAGATTCTCTGCCGTGCCGAGTACGGAAGATTTGTAGAAAAGAAATAATCGAACGTGAAGAATGCGGGCCGTGAAGAAATGGAAGATTTCTCTGTTTCTTCACGGCCTTTTTGGGTCTGTCTGCGTCTGACGCCTCTTGCTTTTTTTCGAAACGTGATATACTTTATGATAAGGATACCCCTCTCACAAAGAGAGAAAAAACGCATGACACCAGGAGGGGAAGCGCATGAGCCTTTTTTTCAGAAAAAAACAGTCCGAAGAAGTGTTTTCATTTGACCCGGAAAAGGAATATCCGGTGCTGCGCTGCAGCATCTGCAACGGGGAGCAGGTGGCCGGGTTTAAAAACAAAGAAACCGGGCATTTTACGGAAGTATCTCTGATCCGCGGCAGTGCCGAACTGGAGGATTTCAAAAAGAAGTATGGCATTACGGAAATTACAAAAGAGTATTAAGCAGGGCCGGCGCGACTGGATCAAGATCGGAGTCATTCTGACCACGGTCTATTCGATGGTCTGCATGTGGCACTGGAAGATTGGGCTGACGTATTTTACGGAGCTTTCCAATCTGTTTGCCGCAGGAGTCGTGCTTGCCCAGCTCATCACCCGCAGCCGCAAGCTGTGGCCGGTCAAGTTTGCGGCGGTTCTTTCGATCACTGTGACCTTTCTGGTATATCTGCTGGTCCTGGCGCCGCTCACGCCGGGGGGATTCATTGCCGCCTATCAGCAGGATCATTATGCAAGCCTGATGCTCCACGTGATCACGCCGCTGCTTACAATCGCGGATTTTCTGATAAATGATGGATGTTATCCCTGGAATATACGGCACTATCTGTTCAGCATCGTTCCGCCGCTTGTCTACTTTGTTTTTATTCTGATCCTTAGCGTATTTGGGGTACGGTGGCATGGGATGTCTGCGCCTTATGCATTTCTGAACTATGCAGCGCCTGCAGGCTGGTTCGGCTTCAGGCCGGAGACGGCAGGGTTTACGACGATGGGGGTGGGAGTTTTTTACATCATGATCTTCCTTGTGGCGGCTTTTCTGCTGCTGGGAAGGCTCCTGCTTTTTATCTCGGATAAAAGAAACAGGAAGACGTAAGAAGGTGCGGTGCAGGATCACAGGAATCTGCGCGCTCAGATCGGAAGAATTATGAAAGAAAATATAGAAAGAATACGAAACAGGCTGCTGAAGGTTTTGCGTATTCTTAAATCACCACCACCCGGGACGGCCCTGGCTTACGGAATCCTGTCGCTGATTTTTGTCGCTGTCGTTCTGATGACGCCACTTCATCGTACGCCGGTTGCGTATATTTCATATGCGCTTTCCGCAGTCGGGCTGTGTGAACTGGTTGTTGTGATCGTTCCGGGTGTAAGACATATCCGGCAGAAGCTGGATGAGATCCCGGCTGTGCATCGTTATAATACGGATCGTTTACTGAAGGCCCGGGTATCTCTTTACAGCAGCACGCTTTTTAATACGGGAAATGCCGGAGGGCAGGGGCTTTTGAAGAAGCGCCTGCCCTTTGCTGTCGCCACGCGGTTTACGGCTGACGCCGCGCGATAAAGAGACTGAGAAAGAAAACTTTCGATAAAAATGGAACCCGGTTTCATATTGACAGCCTGCGCAGGCAGCGTTATAATCATAATCCGAAAATGAAACTGTGTTTCATTTTATGATAAAACAGCATTCCCGAGAGGGGTGCGGATAGCCGGAGCAGATGACCGTATGGAAATCAAAGGAAGATATAAGACAAAACAGCTGAATGAACTGCAGGAATTTCTGCGGGGAACGGGCGGAGCGCACTTTACGGCACAGGATGTGCTGAAGTATTTCCAGGATAAAGACCTGTCCATCGGAAAAACGACCGTTTACAGGCGCCTGGAAGAGCTGGTTGCGGAAGGCTCCATTAAAAAGTACTTTATTGAAGAAGGCAGCGGCGCCTGCTTTGAATATATTGGCGGAGAGACGCATCCCATGCATTATCATCTGAAATGCGAACGCTGCGGAAAACTGTTCCATCTGGACTGTGACGAGATCACGTGCTTTGAACAGCACATTTCCGAGCACCATAAATTCCGTATCGATCCGGTCAGGACCGTTTTTTACGGGATCTGCGAAGCATGCGGCAAGGCTGAAGACGGGAGAGACCAGCAATGAAAAAAATGTCGAAACAGACAAGGAAAACAGGAAGTTCCGTATCAGCAGGAATTTCAGTATCATGGAAAGCAATCGCCGGGGCTTTTGCGATTCTGGCTGCTACGGGAATGACAGTCTCAGCGTTTTCCGCACAGAATGTATCCGGAGCCAAGGATTCCCTCAGCGTGGTGGCGGCCATATTCCCGGCCTATGACTGGGCCCGCGAGGTGATCGGGGACAATACGGAAACAGCGGATCTGACCCTTCTTCTGGACAGCGGCGTAGATCTTCACAGCTACCAGCCCACCGTGGACGACATTCTGACGATATCGAACTGTGACGTTTTTATTTATGTGGGCGGAGAGTCGGACGCCTGGGTGACGGATGCTCTTTCACAGGCTGCCAATGAAGACATGCAGGTGATCCGTCTGATGGATGTGCTGAAGGATTCCGTGAAGGAAGAAGAACTGGTGGAGGGCATGCAGGCCGGAGACGACCATGAATCCGACGGGGACAGCGAAGAATCAGCAGAAGAGACTCCGGAATACGACGAACATGTCTGGCTTTCCCTGAAAAACGCGAAGATTCTGACGGATGCCATTGCACAGGCTTTAGAAGAAGCAGATCCGGACAATGCAGAAGCGTATTCGGAAAACGCGAAGGTCTATATGGATAAGCTGACGGCGCTGGACGAAGAATACCAGAAGGCTGCCCTGGCGGGAGAGAGGGATACGATCCTGTTTGCGGACCGGTTTCCGTTCCGATATCTGACGGACGACTACGATCTGAACTATTATGCGGCGTTTGCAGGCTGCAGTGCCGAGACCGAGGCCAGCTTTGAGACCATTCTGTTTCTTGCGGAAAAGGCGGACGAGCTGGAGCTTCCTGTGATCCTGACTATTGACGGATCGGACCAGACGATCGCGGAGGCCGTGATCAACAGTACAAACGCAAAGGACCAGAAGATCCTTTCCATGAATTCCATGCAGAGCATCACAGCCGGAGACATGGAGGACGGGGCATCCTATCTTTCCGTGATGGAAGAAAATCTGGAAGTCCTGAAAGAAGCACTGAGCTGAAAGCAGAATATCTGTCCGGGAGCAGAAAAACCGGATCGCCGGGATAATAAGGAGCCATTTATGGGGGAACTGAACTGCAGAAATCTGACACTGGGATACGAGGGAACGGCCCTTGTAAAAGACCTGAATTTTGAAGTGAACAGAGGAGATTATCTTTGTATTATCGGTGAGAACGGGGCCGGAAAATCCACGCTGATGCGCACGATCTTAAGGCTGCAGAAGCCGATGGCCGGAGAGATCACCTTTGGAGACGGCGTGCTGGAAAACGAGATCGGATATCTTCCGCAGCAGACCGTGGTGCAGAGGGATTTTCCTGCTTCGGTGCAGGAGGTGGTCCTGTCCGGATGCCAGGGAAGGCTGGGAAAGCGGCCTTTTTATTCCCGCGAGGATAAAAAAAGAGCGGCCGAAAACATGGAGCGGCTGGGTATTTCGGATCTGGCAAAAAGATGCTACCGGGAGCTTTCCGGCGGGCAGCAGCAGAGGGTCCTGCTGGCAAGGGCGCTGTGTGCGACCGAGCGCATGCTGCTTCTGGACGAGCCGGTTTCGGGGCTGGATCCGAATGTGACGATAGAAATGTACGAACTGATTCAGAAGCTGAACCGGGAGGGCATTACGGTGATCATGATCTCTCACGACATCGTTTCGGCGGTCCGGTATGCGGACCATATTCTTCACCTGGGAACGGATGTGTTTTACGGGACAACGGAAGAATATAAGAATTCGGATCAGGGCAGACGGTACCTGGAGGGCGGTGAGAAGAGTGCTTGAAAAGATCGGCATGTATTTTTCCTATCCCATTGTAAGATACGCCATGATCGTCGGCGTGCTGGTGGCACTCTGCGCTTCGCTTCTTGGCGTGACGCTGGTGCTGAAGCGGTTCTCCTTTATCGGCGACGGCCTGAGCCATGTGGCCTTCGGCGCTATCGCCATTGCTTCGGTGCTGGGGCTGTCCGACAACATGCTGCTGGTGCTTCCGGTTACGATCATCTGCGCGGTGCTGCTTCTGTGGACCGGACAGAACCGGCGCATCAAGGGGGACGCTGCGATCGCCATGATCTCGGTGGGCGCTCTGGCGCTGGGATATCTTCTGATGAATGTTTTTTCCACCTCGACCAATCTGTCGGGCGACGTGTGTTCGACCTTGTTCGGATCCACCTCCATTCTGACGCTGAAGCAGCGGGAGGTGATCCTGTGCGCCATTCTTTCCGTGGTGGTGGTGACTCTGTTCGTGGTGTTCTACAACCGGATCTTTGCCGTTGCCCTTGACGAGAATTTCGCCGAGGCCGCCGGGACCAGGGTGAATGGCTACAACCTTCTGATCGCCGTGATCGTGGCGGTGGTCATCGTGCTGGCGATGCACTGGGTGGGATCTCTTCTGGTATCGGCCCTGATCATCTTTCCGGCGCTTTCGGCCATGCGGATCTTCCGGAGCTTTTTCTCCGTGACAATCTTTTCGGCCGTACTCTCCGTCGTGTGCGCGGGCGCCGGCATCCTTCTGTCGATCCTGTACGGAACTCCCGTCGGCTCCACCATCGTGGCGGCGGACATCGTGGCTTTTCTGGTGTGTTGGGTCATCGGGAAGGCGGCAGGCGTGGAGTAAGAATTTA
>CAMNNM010000102.1 GCA_946545425.1 uncultured Blautia sp.
CCGTACTCGGTATTCTCTGTGCCCATTACCGTCCTCCTGTTTTTGTCTATTCATTCATTCTATCACAAAAACCGCCCTTTTTAAAGGCTTTTCAGAAGCTCGGCATAGATTTCACGTTTTGAAACGCCCCTGTCCCGGGCTGCAAGTTTCATCGCGTCCTTATTGGAATATCCCATGGCTTCGTAATATGCAACATGCTCTTTTACGGAGGTTCCCTCCCAGGATTTTATGTCCTCTTCCTGAATGCTTTCGCGGCTGCGCCCCTCAATGACAAGAACACATTCTCCCAGAGGCTTTTCGTCCTTATATTGATCCAGCAGTGTACTGAAGGAGGCATCCATGACGGTCTCATGCTTTTTGGTCAGCTCTCTCAGAAGAACGCATCTCCTGTCACCCAGCGCTTCCAAAAGGACGGAAAGAGTGCGGACCAGCCGGTGGGGTGCCTCGTAGATCACGATGGTTCTGGTCTCGGTCTTCAGCTCTTCCAGTATCTGCCTCTGTTCCCTTTTATCGGTCGGAAGAAATGCTTCAAAGGCAAAACGGCGGGTCGGAAGACCCGATATCGTCAGCGCCATGACTGCTGCCGCCGGACCAGGTACCGCAGTGACCGTTATATTGGACTCACGGCACATTCTGACTACCTCCTCGCCGGGATCAGAGATACCGGGCGTTCCTGCATCCGTGATCAGAGCGATATTCATTCCTTCCAGAAGCTTCTGCACCAGCACCTTTCCCTTATCGAACTTGTTGAATTCGTGATAGCTGGTCATGGGCGTATGAATATCAAAATGATTTAAAAGCTTCAGACTGTTTCTGGTATCCTCTGCCGCGATCAGGTCTGCTTCCTTCAGTACCCGGATGGCACGAAAAGAAATGTCCTCCAGATTTCCGATGGGCGTCGCGACCAGATACAGGGTTCCTGCCATGTTAAAATTCCTCCGATATGCTTTCAAATAACATTCCGCATCCCGGACTTCAGGGTGCCGGATCGTTATGATAAATTCTGTATATTTCTTCTGTATAAACTCCGGGCTTTTCATAGATAAAAAGCGGCTTTTCCACCGAAAGCCTGGAATTTCCGTTCTTTCTGGCCTCAATCAGCACCATGTTCGGCTCCCGGTCGGCAAAGGGATGAACAAGTCTCATCCGCTTCGGCTCCAGCCTGTATTTCTTCAGAGTCTCAAACAACTCCGCAAGCCGGAAAGGACGGTGGACCAGATAAAATCTTCCTCTGTCCTTCAAAAGCTTTGCTGTTTCCCGGGCCACATCGTCAAAGGTGCACAATATTTCATGTCTTGCAACCGCTTTCGGAAGCGAAGGATTTTTAAGGCCGTGCTGTCCGATCATATAAGGAGGATTGCAGGTCACCACATGAAAAGAAGCTGCACCGAATATTTCTGCAGCTTCTTTCAGATCTCCGCATTCAATACGGACCCTGTCTTCCAGATGATTCAGACGGACGCTCCTTGACGCCATCTCGGCGCAGTCCTCCTGAATTTCCAGTCCGGTAAAATCGTTTCCGGAAGTGTTTGCGGCCAGAAGGATCGGAATGATCCCTGTTCCCGTACCCAGATCAAGGACGCGTTCGCCGGTTTTTACCCCGGCAAAGTGGGAGAGCAGTACCGCATCCACGCCAAAGCAGAAACGTTCGGGATCCTGTATCACAAAATACCCGTTCTGGAGGTCGTCAATCCTCTCGTTTTTCCCTGGCAGGTTCTCTGTCATTCCGTCTCCTTCTAGGTCTGCGGGACTCCTTCTTTTCTTCATTGCCGGAGTTCTCTGATTTGCGGTCCTCAGGCTTTTTCTCTTCTCTGGATTTCGGTGAAGTCTTTTTTTCAGGATTACCCTGTTTTTCCTTCGGATTCTTCTGATCCTTCTGGGAACGGTTTTCCGGCTTTTGGCCTTTTCCCTTTTCTTCCTGAGGCTTTTTCTCTTTCTTTTCCTTCTCTTCCTGAGGTTTCTTTTCTTTCTTTTCTTTTTTTGCCTCTTTTGTCTCCTGTTCCGGAGCCTTGCCGGTCTTCTTTTTTCTCGGCTGGAATGTCAGCTCCTCCACCGGAAACTCGACGATCTCCTTTTCGTCGTTCTTTTCGATGACAACCCGGACCGTCTGTCTTAAAATATTCACGGTATGGACGACGCCCTCCGTTCCGTCGGGCAGTGTGACCATGTCACCGCTTCTGGGAAGCTTCTTATTCAGCTCTTCATAGGTCTCTTCTTCGTTTTTCAGACAGCACATCAGCCGTCCGCACACGCCGCTGATCTTTGACTGATTCAGGGACAGATTCTGGGTCTTTGCCATTTTAATGGATACCGGACAGAAATCCGTCAGGTAACTGTGACAGCAAAGAGGCCGCCCGCAGATTCCGATCCCGCCAAGGATCTTGGTCTCGTCCCGGACGCCGATCTGTCTCAGCTCGATCCGGGTCTTGAAAATGGAAGCCAGGTCCTTGACCAGAAGTCTGAAATCTATACGTCCGTCCGCCGTAAAATAGAAGAGGACCTTGTTATTATCAAAGGTATATTCCGCCTGGATCAGCTTCATGTCCAGGTTATGCTCGAGAATCTTCTCCTTGCAGATGCGGTAGGCTTCTTTTTCGTGGATCCGGTTCGTGCGTTCTCTTTCATCGTCGTCAGGCGTCGCCACGCGGAGCACTTCCTTCAGCGGATAGACTACCTTGTCATCGCTTACTTCTCTTGGAGGAAACACAATGCTTCCGTATTCGATACCCCGGGCGGTCTCGACGATCACATGATCATTCATGTGGATCTCAAAATCCCGCGGGTCGAAATAGTATACTTTTCCTACATTTCTGAATCTTACGCCTACAATTCTGGCCATTTATATTTTAACCTCCAAACCGCAGAGATTCCCCTGCCTCTGTTCGGAAACGGATCTTCAGTCCGTTTCTCTGATCTTTCTAAACAGGAGATCCAGCGCAAGATTAGGGCTTACGTTGGCTCGAATACGTACCCGGGTCCGTTCAATGGATTCCAGAATCTGCTCCAGATTTTCGTAGGAGTATTCCTTCGCCTGTTCTCTGATATCATTTAATTCATGCTTGAATACGCATTTATCCGCTTCTCTGGTCGCTTTGAACATAAGTACGTCACGGAACCAGAACTGAAAAATATTCAGATATTCTTCGATCTGTACCTTGTCTGCCGAGAGCTCATTTTCTGCTTCCAGAAGCTTCTCCATGTCCATGCGCCGTGCTGTTTTGAGAAATTTCAGGGCATTCTCGGTCATCAGGGCAAATTTCTCGGACGTGGCTGCCTGCTCGGCCCTTCCGATACTTCCGTGTGCATAGGATACGTCGATATCCGCCTTATAATCGGGCACATGGAGATTTTTCATCAGATATTCCTTGATGAGACGGTCTTCGACCACCTTTAGATCAAGGCGTACGCATCTGGACCGGATGGTCGGAAGAAGCGAATCCACATTCGATGTAAGCAGAAGGATCACGGCGTATTCCGGCGGCTCTTCGATAGTCTTAAGAATGGCGTTCTGTGCCTGCTGCGTCATCATCTGGGCATCCGGAACCATATATACCTTAAAGGGTCCGTAATAAGGACGGATCTCCACATCATTTACCAGCTGGCTTCTTACTTCTTCTACACTGATTGTGCCAGGCTTTTCATGCGTAACGGTAATGATGTCCGGATGATTCTTCCCGGCCGCCCTTTTGCAGGATTCACATCTGTGGCAGGGCTTTTCGTTTTCGCCCTGGCACTGAAGCGCCATTGCAAAGGTGTACGCCAGGGTCTTTTTTCCGGCTCCATCTTCGCCGCTGAAAATATATGCATGAGAAATCTTACCGGTTTTTACGGCATTCTCAAGATGCTGAACAACGTCTTCGTGTCCTATGATATTCTGAAATCCTGTCATAAAAACCTCCTTTCCCCTGCTTATAATTTATCACAAAAAAGGATTTTATTCAACTCTTCCGGAAGCCTCCCGGATGTAATTCACGATTTCTCCAGCCGTCTGATCCGCATCCATATTCTCGAAGCGTTTTACAATGCCGGCCTTCAGAAGCTTCTCTTCTGAAAAGTCTTCGGCGTCCGCAAGAAAACGTCGGCACATCTCTGCATAGTGAGGCGTTTTCTGCTGCTGTTCGCGTCCAAGAGCCCTCGAAAGACGTATACCGTCCTCCAGTTCGATATAAATGGGTACGACCTTGTCCGTGCCGAACCAGGAGATCATCTTTTCATAGGATTCCAGCGTTCCGATTCCCAGATAATCCGTGGTGTCCAGCTCAAGCTGTCCATCGTCCGCAGTAAAATACGTCCAGTCGCCCAGTACCGTATGGTAGGTTCTTTCCTCGATGATGACACCCTTTTCCCGCATTTCATTGAGGCCCTTCAGATCCGTAAAGAAATATTCTTTTCCGTTCGTCTCACCCTCCCGCTGCGGTCTGGTGGTATAAATCACAAGCTTTTCAAGATTGGGGATCTGCTGTTCCAGAATCTTGTTATAGATCGTATCCTTTCCGGTAGCGCTCTTTCCGATGATGTAAAAAATCTTTCCCATGACTCATTCTCCTGCTTCTTTTATCACGCGGATCTTTTTAAATTCTCTGTCTCTGAACCCTTTCAGATTCAGGCCCTGTCTCTGATATTCCGGGATCAGCCGTACAAATTCATCCTGTACCGTCTCTCCGGGCACTATAAGCGGAATGCCGGGAGGATATAGAAAAGCATATTCCCCGGATATTTTTCCGACGCTGTCCGACAATAATAATTCTTCGGTCTCTGCTTCCTCCGCATCCCCGACCGGCATGGCCGTGACAGGTGCGGGAAGCAACAGATTTCTTTTATCCGGCAGAGACCGGCCGTGTCCCTTTTTCTGTTCTTCCATATCCAGTATCAGCATGGCGTCAAGAAGACGGCCGAAGCCTTCCGACGTATCGCCCACGGAGGACAATGCAAGAACATAATCAGGAGCCGCCATTTCACATTCGATCCGAAAACGGTCGTGCAGGATCCGATGAAGCTCCGGTCCGCCAAGGCTGGTTCTTTCTGTCGAAATCAGAAGCTTTGACCGGTCAAAATCCCATATGCCGCAGGAAACGTCCTTCCGGGGTTCCAGAAGAGTAAAGCGTCGGCATTTCGAAAACTCTTTTCGGAATGACAGGAGTCTTTCCTCATAGCACCGGAACATTTCTTTTCCTCTCCGCTCAATTTCCGCCGCACAGAAATCCATGGCAGCCATCAGAACATAAGAAGGACTGCTTGTCTCGTATAACGACAGAAACCGTCTGATCTTTTCCCGGCTGACTCTGCCTGTGCAGGAGAGAAGCAGCGCTGTCTGTGTGGGAGAGGGAAGTGTCTTGTGGATACTGGTGATCACCAGATCCGCACCCAGTTTTTCTGCAGGCTCCGGAAATACACTGCCAAAAGCAAAGTGCGCCCCATGAGCCGCATCCACGATAAGAACCGCTCCGTAATCATGGATGATATCCGCAATGCTCCGGATATCCGAAACGATCCCGTCATAGGTAGGAGAGGTGATCACAACCGCCTCTGTCCCGGGGAAATCCCTGAGCGCCTGTTTTACATCTTCGGGACGGATTCCTCCGTTGATGCCGCACCTTTCGTATATTCCCGGATAAAGATATCCGCATTCCAGATTACGGATGCAGGCGGCGTTATAGACCGATCTGTGACAGTTTCTGGCGATCAGAATCCTCCCGCCCTTAGAAACACTGGCCGAGACAGATGACAGGATGGCAGCAGTGCTGCCGTTTACACTGTAAAAGGCTTCCTTTACCCCATAAAGCCGGGCCGCCGCATTCTGGGCCTCCAGAATGATATCCGCAGGATCATGCAGATCATCAAAATCCGTAATCTCCGTAATGTCCATCTGGAAAGGAAACCATGAACTCATCAGCTCCGGGTTTCTTTTGTGTCCCGGCATATGAAAGGGATAAATATCCTGTTTCCCGTAATCACACAGTTTTTCATATAAACGGATCATTATATCCTGAACCTGTATCCCACACCCCAGATCGTTTCGATATACTGGGGCTTCGAGGTATTAAATTCGATCTTTTCACGGAGCTTTTTAATATGTACCGTTACCGTTGCGATATCACCGACGGAATCCATTCCCCAGATTTCCCGGAAAAGCTCATCCTTTTTAAATACACGGTTCGGATTCTCCGCCAGAAACGTAAGGAGATCAAATTCCTTTGTCGTGAAGGGCGTTTCTTTCCCGTTTACCCAGACCCTTCTGGCTGTCTTGTCTATCTTGAGTCCCCGGATCTCTATAATGTCGTTCTTCCGGCTGTTCAGACCGGTAAGCCGGTTAAAACGTTCCAGATGCGCCTTGACCCTGGCAACCAGCTCGCTGGGACTGAAGGGCTTTGTCATATAGTCATCGGCTCCAAGACCCAGTCCCCGGATCTTGTCGATATCATCCTTTTTGGCCGATACCATGATGATCGGCACGTCCTTTCTCTGACGGATCTCCCTGCAGATCTCAAACCCGTTGATTTCCGGAAGCATCAGATCCAGTATGATCAGATCGTAATCCTCCTGGATGGCTTTATCAAGTCCCTCGTCACCCCGGCTCGCGATATCCACTTCGAAGCCGGAGAGTTCAAGATAATCCTTCTCCAGGACCGCGATGACCTCTTCGTCTTCTATGATCAGTATCCTGCTCATGAAACAATAACCTCCTGATACTTTCTCAGTACAAAATAAATGGTCGTTCCTTCGCCGAACGTACTGGAAGCCCAGACTCTGCCTCCATGGTCCTCCAGGATCTTTCTTACGATGGAAAGTCCAATTCCGCTGCCTCCGGTAGATGAATTTCTGGAAAGATCCGTACGATAGAAACGGTCAAAGATGTAGGGGAGTTCTTTTTTGTCGATTCCCTTTCCGTTGTCCTCAATTTCCACCTGAATAAAATCGCCTTCCTCATGAACACGGATCTCGATCCTCGGATTTTCCTTATTCATATATTTTACCGCATTGGCAATAATGTTGTTGATGACCCGGCGTATTTCTTCCCCGTCCGCAATGACCTGCACATCCTTTCCAACTCTCAGATCCGAATCCAGACGGATCCCCCTGGTTTCCAGATCCAGACCGATCTCGTCCGTACAGTCCTGAAAATATTCCAGAACATTCAGTCTGCTGAAATTATAGGGAATTCTGTTGGTACCGATCTTGGCATAAAAGGTCAGCTCGTTGATCAGGGAATCCATCTCATTCGTCTTGCTGTAAATGGTCTTCATATACCGGTCTATTTTTTCGGGCGTATCGGCGACGCCGTCCATGATTCCTTCCACGTACCCCTTGATCGCGGTAAGCGGTGTCTTCAGATCGTGGGAAATATTACTGATCAGCTCTTTATTTTCCTTGTCAAGAAGGAGCTTTTCGTCGGCTGATTCCTTCAGTCTCAGCCGCATTTCTTCAAAATCCCGGCTCAGCTCCGAAAATTCTCCGGTTCCCGCATCTTCGATCTTGAAATCCAGATTTCCTTCCTGAATATTTTTTGCGGCCTTCCTCAGTCTGTTTACCGGCACGGAAATACCGCTGTAGATCCAGAAGCCCGTAACCGTCGACGCCAGCAGAAGAACAATCGTAGTTACCAGAAACAGATCTCTCGTCATCAGCTTCAGCTGAAAGGGAACCTTTCGGAAAACCGGCTCGGAGAGAGTGATCTGATACTCTTTTTCCTCCGCCGTGTCAGTCTGGTCTGAAGTCTGCACCTCCTGCAGCACAGGAGGATTTTTATGAACCTGATATTGATTCAATACATAGAGCGTCAGGGCAAACAAGAGCTGGGAGATCAGAATTACCATGATAAATCCGATGAGGATCCTGTTTCTCAGTTTCATGGAGAAAACCCCTCCCTGTTATATAACAAGAAGAGCTGCCGCACAAAGAGCGCAGCAGCCCTGTATCATTTGTTTTATGCCAGATATTTTTTCAGATCACAGACCTTGTCGAGATGCTCCC
>CAMNNM010000103.1 GCA_946545425.1 uncultured Blautia sp.
CCCAGAACCGTTGCAAGAAGCATCTGCTCCTGCGCCCACTGCGCGTGCATGAATTTTGCAGCGACGATCGCCGAAAACGACGCCCCCGCAACAACGGAAAGATTGATACCGCCCGCAAATACCGCGGCCATCATGGCCAGCGCCATCAGCCCCATCTCCGGCACCTGTGACATGATATCACGGACCGTATCCCATTTTGCATATCGACAGGGGGTCAGGGTCAGCAGAAACACCAGCAGCGCCGCCAGAACAAGGCTAAGAAAGATTTCATCCCGATACTCCTTTAAAAAGGTTTTAAATCGTATCATCATCTTCCTCCTCCGCATCATCAAGATCAACCGCGGCAGCCCAGGCCGGAAGAGACGGCTTCGGGGCGGGTGCTGCAGCTTTTTTCTTCCTGACTGCAGCAGTCTTCTCTGTCTTCCGCTTTCGCGCCGGCTCTGCGCTTTCTCTCTTTCCCGCACGATCAAGCGCCGGCATCGCGGTTTCATCCTCTCCCGCACGCTCAGGCGCCGGACCGGCAGCTTCTTCCTTTCCTGCACGTTCAGGCGCCGGCTCTGTGGTTTCCTCACTTCCTGCCTGCTCAGGCGCCGGCTCTGTGGCCGGGCGTATTCCAAGTACAGAACCGGGGATCATATCCGCCGCCAAAGTTACCAGCACACACAAGCCCCAGATCACCTGACGCATGTTTTCCGGAACATAAAGAAGAACCATCCCGTTCCGGACAACTGCAAAAATCAGTATTCCAAGCACTGTTCCCCAGAACGGCCTGACATTCTTTGCCTGGCAGGCGCCTCCGATCACAAGGATCGCGATCACATTCATTTCGAAGCCGGCAAAGCTGTCAGGCGCAACGGCGTTTACCATGCTCACGGAGGCAATCGACGCGATCCCCGCCATGATTCCACAATAAATACAACAAAGTAAAATGATCAAACCGACATGACGGCCGCTGCTCTCTGCTGAGCCGGCATTCAGGCGGACGGCGGAAATTCCCCGCGCGGCAGGCGATTTCTGCACAATGAGCCATGTAACGATGCCGCACGCAGCCAGCATGAGAATCTGTGTGTAAATGCCGGTCGGGGCCGGTTCGGCCGGGATATTGAACAGCCGGAATTCACCAAACGCCTTCAGCCTGGCAGACAGTCCAGGCATCAACGCCCCTCCTGTCACGTACATGACCCCGGAAAAGATCATGATCTGGGTACAAAGCGTTGCGATAACCGACGGAATTTTCAGGCTGACGACCAGAATCCCGTTTACAAGACCAACAAGCGCACCTGCCGCGATGCAGATGCCAAAAACAAGAAGGACGCTGTGCTGCGTGGTATTCTGCAGGTAGTACGCCTGCAGTACAGCCGTCAGACATATAGTCGAAGACACCGAAAGATCGATCCCTCCCGTAAGCATGAACGGCAGCATGCCGAATGCCATGATCCCGAAAATGGCATTGCTCCTTAACAGGTCGAACATATTTTTTGTCCGCAGAAATGCCGGGTTCCGTATGGAAATAATGATACACAATAAAAACAAAACCAGAAGCATACGACATTCTCTGTTCTTTTTCAGTATGCTGACTGCTTTCATGCATCTGCCTCCCTGATGGTTTGTAGTAAACGACATTAAAAATGTCGTTTACTATTAAATTATGATGCGCACGGCCGCGCATGGAAAGCCGCTTTCAGCAGCTCGCGGCCGGCGCAATAGGAAACGAATAAATTCGTTTCCTATAACCCGAATCCGAACTTCAGTAAGAATAACACATTCCACCAAAAAGTTCATCTCTTTTTGACACAACAAAGGGGACCGTGAAACCAAAACCGGTTTCACGGTCCCCTTTATTTACTTATCGTTACCAGGGAAGATTTCTTTATTCCATTTCGGCGATTCTCTCCTGCAGTCTGTCATAAGCTTCCTGCTTGATCTCGATCGCTCTTTCGATGTTCATCTTTTCGATGGTGCTTACAAAATCTTCAAATCCTTCCAGATCTTCACTGCCGATAATAAAGCGGACGATCTTTTCATCCCGGAAGGTCTCGATATCGCTCATGATCTCGGCATATTCCTGGGCCTCATCCTCTGTCAGGGTTACCGTCGGCGGATATCTGAAGGTGAAATCGGTCTGATTCCATACCTCGGAGGCCTTTTTCTGTGCATCATAGGTCCACATACGGATCGCTTCCACGCGATGATCCTTCAGGATCGCATCAAGCTGAGAGACCATGGTATATTTTCCAAGCGCCACGTCCATGGACAGTCCGTCCGGATCGTTCTTTACAACATCCAGGAAATAGGGCTCTCCATTCTCATCCAGATCATAGCTGACGCCCTGAACACCCCAGTTCATCAGCATCCGGCCCTCTTCACTGTAGTGATAGTCAAGCCACTTGCAGGCAGCTTCGACATCCTCGCATCTCGTTGAAATAGCCGTGCCAAGTCCAACAAACGGATAATTGTCCAGAATGGTATATTTCGGGGTATCGCCTTCGTTCACGACCGGGAACGGAACGCCCTCGATCTTTGTTTCATCTCCAAATGCGGTGATGTAGACACCCATGCCGGCTCCAAGTCCGTAGAACCACGCACCGGTACGGCTTTCGGTGATCAGGGAATTGACTTCCTTCGGGTCGATCGTGGAAAAGTCCGGGTTGATCAGGCCTTCTTCGTACCACTGATTCATGGTCGTCAGATAGTCCAGGAATTCGTCCTGGATAGGACCGTATTTTACTTCGCCATTGTCCACATAGAAATCATAATCCAGGCCGCCCCATGCGTTGGCAAACGTCCTGATCATGCTGGTCTTGGAAGAAAGCTTCTGAGAAACCATGGGAATGATCTCGCCGCCGCTTTCATTCTCGCCTTTTTCCTTAAATGCAGTCAGCACGGTATGCCAGTCTTCGATCGTCTCCGGCGCCTCCAGACCAAGCTCCTTCAGCCAGTCGCTGCGCATCTGATAGCCTCTGTTGGCAACGATCAGCGTATCTTCTTCATAGTAAGGATAGATGTTCGGGAAGCAGTAAATACGGCCGTTGTCCGTAGTCATTGTCGCCTTGATATCCGGATGCTCATCCAGGAACGCAGTAAGATTCGGGCAGCTCTCCGCGATAATATCCGTCAGATCCAGAATGATTCCCTCATCAATTGCCTTGTCAGGACCGCCGGCAAAGGAGTTGCCCCAGTCCCAGTGGATCAGGTCCGGATATTCTCCGCCCGCGATCATCAGATTGAATGCATCGCTTTCCTGGCCTGCAGGCGGATGAATGAATTCTACATTAACGCCGGTAATGTCCGCCATTTCCTTGTAGCAAAGAATGTTGCCGAAATTGTCCGTGGTCGGACTGATCTTGGTGGCATCCATTTTGATCCAGTAGGTAAGTTCCGGTGCATCGTCAGCAAACACCGTCGTTCCGCCGAATGAGGCAGCCACCATGGATACGGCTGCAGCAGCACAGGCCACTCGTTTCATGTTCTGGTTCATTCTTTTTCCTCCTTTGATTTGGATTATGCTGTAAAGTCAGCCCTTCACGGCTCCGACCATTACGCCCTTGACAAAATGTTTCTGCAGCATCGGATAGATGGCGAGGATCGGCACGGTCGCCACGATGATCGTGGCGTATTTGATGGTCTCCCCCAGCATAAAGCTTTCGCCGAGGGAATCGACCGCCCCGCTCGTCATTCCTTCTGTCGCACTGCCGATCAGAATCTCACGAAGCACCAGCTGCAGCGGATATTTATCCCTGCTCTGAATATACAGAAGCGCCTGATACCACTGATTCCAGTGGGCCACACCATAATACAGCACCAGAACCGCGATCGTGGATTTGATAAGCGGTGTAAATATCTTAAACAGGATCGTGAAATGGCTCGCCCCGTCCATGACCGCAGCCTCTTCCAGTTCTTTCGGAACACTCTCCATGGCCGTCCGCATGATGATCAGATTGAAAACATTGATCGCCGTGGGAAGGATCATGGCCATTCTCGTGTTGTACAGTCCAAGGGACTTGACGACCAGGAATCTCGGTATGATCCCGCTGGTAAAAAACATGGTGACCACGATCATGATCGTCAGCGGCTTCTTTAACAGCGTGTTCCGCGAAATGCCATACGCCGCCAGAAGCGTCAGAAGTATGTTGATGCTTGTACCGATCACCAGGTTAAAAAGTGTTGTCCCGTATCCTGTCCAGATAGAACGGTTCTCGAAAACAGCCCTATACCCGGCAAGGGTAAATCCAAGCGGCTTCAGAAGAAGCCCTTTATGCAGAGACAGCGCCCATGGATCGCTGAAGGAGGCAAAGATAACATAGATAAACGGGTAAAGACATACGATCATAAGGAGGATCAGAATGATTGTGTTCACCACATCGAAAGTCGTGATCTTTTTCTTCTTCATACGCCCGTCACCTCCTTACCACAGACCGCTTCCACTGATCTTCTTGCTCAGCTTGTTGGCCCCCAGCAGCAACACACAGTTGACCACCGAATTGACCAGATCCACTGCCGCCGAATAGCTGTAATTCATCTCCAGAAGACCCTTGCGGTAAACAAACGTCGAAATGATATCCGCCGTCGAATAGATGCTCTCGTTATACATCAGCAGAACCTTGTCCGCTCCGACGGTCATCATTCGTCCGACACGCAGGATAAACATGACTGAGATGGTTGTCGCGATTCCGGGCAGTGTAATATATCTCAGCTTGGTAAAGCGGCCGGCGCCATCCACTTCCGCAGCCTCGTACAAAGATTCGTCAATGGACGTGATCGCGGAAAGATAGACGATGGACCCCCAGCCGATTTCCTGCCAGATACCCGACAGAATGTATAAAGGCCGGAACCACTCTTCCTTATTAAAGAAATCGATTCCCGTGCCCATCAGCTGATTGATCAGCCCGCGGGGGGAAAGGAAAGTCCGCATCAATGCACAGACAATAACGATGGAAATAAAATGCGGCAGATATGTGACGGTCTGTACGGTCCGTTTGAACTTATTGTTCCGTACTTCGTTGATCATCAATGCCAGAATGATCGGCGCCGGAAATCCGAAAAGGATGTTCAGTGCGCTCAGTAACGTGGTGTTTTTTATAAGACGGCCAAAATAATAGCTGTTGAAATAAGACCTGAAATGTTTCAGCCCGACCCACGGACTGCCCCAGATTCCTTTAGAGATGCTGAAATTTTTGAATGCGATCTGAACTCCCGCCATGGGGATATAGTGGAAAATAATAAAATATGCGACCACGGGGATCAGCATCAGATAAACCTGCTTGTTGTGCTTCCAGTCCTTCTGCACTCTGACCCTGAATGGAACTGACGGCGGCTGGTATCTGGACTTATTGTTTTTGGGGTTCCTCATTACAGTCTCCTTTCCATTCGCGGGGTAAAACTGTCAAAAAGAATCTCTTGGTTCAGATTAGTCTTCGCATTCCTATTATACAACAGGATATCCTTTGATTGCAACAATTATTTTCTGTTTTATTCATTTTTATTTCCTTTTTGATCACTGTTTTTGTCCGCTTTTTTGTCCGATTTTCTATTTATAATCTGTATGTCAGAAATATTAGCATTGGTTTTCTGTTATTTTCGCAATTTATTGCCGTTGCATCGGCTCTTTTGCGTCACAACAAATCTGCTTTTCCAAAACATTTACGTCCGTTTCGGTCGTCCTCGATTTTCTCCGAATCCGTTGCCCTGTCTCCCGAATTGTTATATACTGACCTTGTTTCACTGCAAACCCAGCCCGGAGGACTGCAAACATGAATTCTCAAAACAAAAAAATCCCCTGCGACGGGATCATCTTTGATATTGACGGAACCATCTGGGACGCCACAGGAACGGCCGTCCATGCATATAACGAGGCACTGAAGACACGGCCGGATCTTGACGTCATCGTTACGCCAGATGATCTGAAAAAACTGTTCGGCCTGCCCATGGAAGAAATCGGAAGACGCCTTCTTCCGATGACTACGCCGGAAGAAAGCCATGATCTGATGGAAAAAGTGGCTGCCCATGAGCCGGTCTTTTTACATAAGTATCCGCCCAAAGCCTATCCCGGCGCCGACAAGGTGTTCTCTTCCCTTTCAGAAAAGATCCCGGTCCTGATCGTCAGCAACTGCCAAGCCGGTTACATTCACGACTGCGTGACTCTGACAGGCCTTAAGTCCTATGTGACCGAAGGCATCTGTCCTGCGGATACCGGCCTTCTGAAGGCCGAAAACATCCGCCTCCTCGTAGAAAAATACCATCTTACGGCACCGGTCTATGTCGGAGATACGGATATGGATCATGAAGCCTGTAAAAAAGCCGGCGTTCCCTTTGTATTCGCCGCCTACGGCTACGGACAGACACAGGATCCGGACGCCGTCATACAGTGTATGGAAGAGCTGCCGGACGTTCTGGAGCTTCCGTCTGCCGAAAAAGTGCAGAATCCGGACTCCGCGCCCGCAGGACAGCCCGAACACGGAAGCTCCGGTCCCGCATCCGCCGGACAGCCTGAACATGGAAGCTCCGGCTCTGCACCCGCCGGCCTGCTCTGCAGCCCCTTCCTGCCCGGATGGGAATATATCGCCGACGGTGAACCTCACATTTTCGGAGACCGCCTGTACATCATCGGATCCCACGACCGGTTCAACAGCAGACGGTTCTGTTTTAACGATTACGTGGGCTGGAGCGCGCCCCTCAGCGATCTTTCCGACTGGCGGTACGAGGGCGTTACCTACAAAAAGACCCAGGATCCGGGCAACCGGCGCGGCTGGTATGAATTATGGGCCCCCGATGCGGCCCGCGGCGCAGACGGCCGGTACTACCTCTACTACTGTCTCGCGGACCGCCCGTGGATCGGCGTTGCCGTATGTGATACACCCGCCGGACAGTACGAATTTCTGGGATACGTCCGGGATTCCAGAGGGCAGATCCTTGGACAGCGGAAGGACGACCTCTGGCCCTTCGATCCGGCCGTTCTGGTGGACGACGACGGAAGCGTGCATCTTTATGCGGGACAGAGTCCGCTGACGCTCAAGATGGCAAAGAAAAAGGCAAAAACCCATAAATTCACCTGCCATATGGAGCTGGAGGCCGACATGCTCACGCTCAAAACAGAGCCGGCACCGCTGCTTCCCAATGTCACGACTTCGGCCGGAACAGGATTTGAAGGACACGAATTTTTTGAAGCAAGCTCCATCCGCAAATTCGAAGGCAGATACTACTTCATCTACTCGTCCGTCCGGCTTCACGAGCTCTGCTGGTCCGTATCGGACCGTCCGGACGGAGGTTTCCGTTACGGAGGCGTTCTGATTTCCAACGGAGACCTCGGCTTTGAGGGAGACGTTTCCGTAGATTTCCGTTCGAAGGGAGATACACGGGTAAAGAACTATATCGGCAACAATCACGGCAGTGTGGAAAAGATCGGGGACAGCTACTACGTCTTCTATCACAGACAGACCAACCGGCACATGTATTCCCGCCAGGCATGCGTCGCAAAGATTGAATTTGAGAACGGCGCATTCCGCCAGGCCGAAATGACCAGCTGCGGCCTCTCTGACTCTCTGCCGGGCAGGGGACGCTTCGACGCCCGCATTGCCTGTGAGCTGTATTCGAAGAATGGCGCTTCATTCTCCATCAGCCGGCGGACGCAGGACAGACAGCATCCTGCCTTTACCCAGGATACGCCCGACGGACAGAGCGGCGAGCAGTACATTTCAAATCTCCGCGACGGGGCAAGTGCAGTGTTTAAATACTTTGCTCCGGCAGATATTTCCCGCATACGGCTCATGGTACGCGGAAAGGCAGAGGGCGTCGTAAAAGTCTATGCCAATGACCGTCCTGCCGCGACGATCCCGGTAACGCCGCACAGACACTGGACGATAACGCCCAAAGCCTCGTTCCAGGCGGAAAGCAAAAAATACGCCCTCCGTTTTACATTTGAAGGAACGGGGGCGCTGGATTTCAAAGGGTTTGAGATAAAGTAAGGCCT